>NZ_JBEFAK010000022.1:0-176400 GCF_040137845.1 Nonomuraea sp. B19D2
AAGAACACCGATTCACCCGATTCCAAAAACAAGACAAACGATGCTAAAGTGACTATTGAGGCGATTGCTTCCTAATAGTCACCGATTACGGGTGACCTTCTCAAACACCATCTCCCTGGGCGCGGCCCCCGACTGGCGACACGCCGCCAAGCGGTACGGCGGGGCGCCAACCTCTTCTTCCACCCTGCCGTCCCTCGTCGTGCGTATGTGGGAGGACGCTGACCTTACGCAGGGACACAGGGTGCTGGAGATCGGCACCGGTACGGGATACTCCACCGCCCTGGCGTGCGAACGTCTCGGCTCGGACGCGGTGACCTCCATCGAGGTGGACTCTCAGCGGCTCAACCAGGCCGCCGCAACGCTGTACAGCCTGGGCCATGTACCCGATCTAGCCGTTGCGGACGGCCTGTACGGCTATTGGCCCTGCGCTCCCTACGATCGTGTCGTGGCCGCCTGCTCCTTCCGTAACGTCCCACCCCCACTGATCGCGCAGACCCGCCCTGGCGGCAAGATCCTGCTCACGCTGAGCGGGTGGCTCTACGGCTACGCCCGCGTCCTGCTGACCGTGTCGAGCACCGGGACCGCAGAAGGAATGCCCCTGCCAGGGACGGTCTCCTTCATGTCCGTCCGCGCGCACGCCGCCCCCGCATTCGGCAATCCCGCACACTGGGGGGACGCCCTCGCTAAACAGGGGCGGACGGCTCGACATGGCCCGGAACTGATCAATGCTGCGAGTGAGCAGGCATTTCATCTGCGCTTTCTTGCGCAGTGCGCCATTCCCAACGCTCAGATGATCACCATCGATGACCCTACGCACCTTATCGATGTCGTCTCGGGCTCTGTCGCAGCCCTCACTCCCAGCGACGATGGCTGGCAGGTGCGCCAGCACGGCCCGCTACTGCTCTGGGATGCCGTTGAGAATGCGATCGACGCCTGGCAAGACGCCGGACGCCCGGACCAAACCAGGTTCGGGCTCACCATAACCAGAGACGGCCAACGGGTCTGGCTCGGCGATCCTCGTGGGCCGAGCTGGAGCTTGCCCGCTTAGGAACTGCCACGGAACTGAGGGTACGTTTGTGTCCCCTACGTGGCTCGGCCTCTCTTCGGTTTCGGGTACCCGCCGGGCCCTGGAGATGGCGGACGTCGGCTGCGTGCTGGACCTCGGCCGCGTGCACATCACCGGCCCCGCCCCGGCCCTCGCCGCCGACCCCCGCCTCGGCCGCCTCTACCTCGGCGGCTCCCTGGCCACCTAGCCGTGTGCCGTGCGGGTGGGCTGCTGGGAGCGGGCCACCTGGACGGGCGTCGTTTCCACCCGGACCCGCTTTCTGAACACCCAGTACGTCCACCCCTGGTAGACCAGCACGAACGGCAGCGCGATCAGCCCGATCCAGCTGAGCATCGTCAGCGTGTACGGCCCCGAGGCCGCCTCGGCCAGGGTCAGGCCGGGGAGCGGCTGGACGCGGAGCTCCATGAAGACCGCCAGGGTGGTCAGGACGATGGCGCCGGCCGTGGCCGTGAAGGCCCAGCCCTCGCGGCGGCGCCAGATGAGCGCCGTGGCCGCGGCCAGGGAACCCATGGCGGCCAGCGCCGGGAGCGAGCCCAGGCCCGACAGCGCGGCCACGGCCACCGGGATGGCGACCCCGCTGGCGGCCAGGGCGACGGCGCGGGCACGGCGGCGTACCGGACCCGTGGTCTTGAGTGCCAGGAAGACGGCCCCGTGCAGGGCGCACACGGCCAGGGTGAACGCGCCCCCGAGCAGGGCGGCGGGCAGGCTGTCGTACAGCAGGTCGGCGAAGACCGCGCCCCACAGGAACGCCGGGAGCACGCTGCCCACCACGATGCCGAGGTCGCACCAGCGCGGGTCGGTCACCTTGCCCCGCCACTCCAGGCCGACGCCGCGCACGATCAACCCCACCAGGACGAGCGTCACCGGCAGGTAGAACGTGCTGAACACGCCCGCGTACCAGGCGGGGAAGGCGGCGAACATGGCGCCGACGGCGGTGATCAGCCAGACCTCGTTGCCGTCCCACACCGGGCCGATGGTCTGCAGGCTCTGCCGCCGCTGCTCGGCGCTCCTGCTCACGATCGGCGCCAGCATGCCGACGCCGAAGTCGAAGCCCTCCAGCACGAAGTAGCCCGTCCAGAGGAAGGCGATGATGACGAACCACAACTCGATCATTGTCTTACCCCTCAGTACATCAGCGACGGCTCGAGCCGCTCGGCCGTGGGTGCGGGCGCCTGCTCCTCGACGCCCTTGCGGACATGCCTGGTCAGCAGCACGCCTTCGGCCACTGCGAGTGCGCCGTACAGGAGCGTGAAGACGGTCAGCGAGGTGGCCACCTCGGCCAGGCTCACGCCGGGCGACACGCTGGAGGCGGTGAGCAGCTCGCCCGCGACGGTCCACGGCTGGCGGCCGATCTCGCTCAGCAGCCACCCGGCGATCATCGCGGCCGCCGGCAGCGGCAGGGCCAGCAGCATCGCCCGCGACAACCACCTCGGGAACTCGCGCCTGCGCCGGGTCAGCCAGAGGCCGAGCACCGACAGGCCCACCGTGGCCATCCCGAACACGATCATCACCCGGAACGACCAGAACACGACCGGCTGGTTGGGCCGGTAGTCGCCCGGGCCGAACTGCTGCTCGAAGCGCCGCTGCAGGTCCTCGGTGCCCTGGACGGTGGCGTTGGGGTCGTGGGCGGCCAGGAAGCTCAGCACGCGGGGGATCTCGATGCCGGGCGCCACGGAGAACGCCGCGCCCGCCGTGTCGCGCTCCAGGCCCTCCGCGGAGGCCAGCTTCATGGGCTGCTGCTCATACAGCAGCCTGGCGGACGTGTCGCCGGTGCCCGCGACGACGGCCCCCGCGATCGCCGTCATCACCAGCGCGGCCCTGGCGGCGCTGCGCCACATGGGGGCGCGCGTCCTGAGCAGCCAGTAGCCGCTCACGGCCAGCACGAAACCGCCCGCCACGACGAACGCCGCCCCGATCACGTGGGGCACCTGCGCGAGCGCCGTGGAGTTGGTGAGCACGGCCCACAGGTCGGTCATCCTGGCCTTGCCGTCCACGACCTCGTAGCCGACGGGGTGCTTCATCCAGGCGTTGGCCGCAAGGATGAAATATGCCGACAAGTTGGACCCGATGGCGGCCGCCCAGATGCACGCCAGATGCACCTTCTTCGGCAACCGCTCCCAGCCGAAGATCCACAGGCCCAGGAACGTGGACTCCATGAAGAAGGCGAGCAACGCCTCCATGGCCAGCGGCGCGCCGAAGACGTCGCCGACGAACGTGGAGTATTCGCTCCAGTTCATCCCGAACTGGAACTCCTGCACGATGCCGGTGACCACGCCCATGGCGAAGTTGATCAGGAACAGCTTCCCGAAGAACTTCGTGAGCTTCAGGTAGTGGTCCTTCCGCGTGCGGTGCCAGGCCGTCTGGAGGCCCGCCACGAAGATCCCCAGACCGATGGTCAGGGGCACGAACAGAAAGTGGTACACGGTGGTCACTCCGAACTGCCACCGCGCCAGGTCAAGTGCGTCCATCTTCCGTCCACTCCGTGAGCTCTACAAGCTGTAGTTCATCTACTTGAAGTAGTACTACAAGTCGTAGAGCAATGCGATGCGAGCTTGGTCACATCGCTGTCCGCCGGCTGTTGCTGCGTAACCGAGGATCCCGCGCCGGACGGGTCCGGCGCGTCAGCCGCCGGGTTGATTCATCCGTACATCGAAGGGCGGAGAAGTAGCATTGCGGTACGTGAGGCTTCTGTGACAGGAGGTGTGCGATGGCGATCTGGCAACCCACAACCAAGTGGCGCGCGCCACTCCTATGGCAGTTGTTGCCCTTATCTGCCCGTTCCTGTCTGCCTAAAGTGGTCCCGGGCATCCATCACCGGCATGTCCGCCTGGTGCAGCGGGGGGATGGCTACGCCTACACCATCACGAAGGAGGAGGAAGTATGCGCGCTTCCCGCTTGAGGCTATCCCGGGGGTGCCGGGCCACCCCTGGGGGGACCCCGATTCCTCCCAGCCCTGAAGCTCAAGGGCCGGGTGTCCTTGGGGGACTCCGATGAAAGTGGCGGGTAGTGCCGTGATCGGCGTTCAGCGGGATCGGGTGTGGGCGGCGCTCCAGGATCCCGCGGTGCTGGTGCGCACCATTCCGGGGTGCGAACGCCTGGAGGAGACCGGGCCTGACACCTACCGGATGACGGTCAACGCGGGGGTCGCGTCCATCAAGGGCGTCTACCAGGGGGAGGTGGCGCTGGCCGACCCGCTGGCGCCCGAGAGCTTCACGCTCAAGGCGCGGGGGCAGGGGGCGCCCGGGACGGTGGACGCCACCGTTCTGGTACGGCTGAGCGAGGTCGAGGGCGGGACCCGGGTGGACTACGACGCCGACGCGGTGATCGGCGGGATGATCGGCGGGGTCGGGCAGCGCATGCTCGGCTCGGTGGCCAAGCGGACGGCGGGGGAGTTCTTCTCGGCCGTCGACGACCATCTGCGTGGGGCGGCGGGAGCCGGCGTCGGCGCGCTCGGCGACGATCGCGCCGAGGGCCGTTCACCCGTGGTGGCAGAGGGTCCTGTGGCGCCGGAGCAGGGCGCGGGGACCGCACGCCGTGGCCGGCCTGCGCAGGCGCCCGGCCCAGTTTACGAGCGGCCCGCCAAGCGGCCCCGCAAGCGGCACACGGAGACGCGGCCGTGGGTGATGCTGGCGTCGTTCGGGATGGGGGCGGGCATCGCGCTCACGGGCGTCGCGGTGGGCTGGCTGCTCGGACGCGCCTCCCGGCGCCCGCGCCCTTGACTTGAGTTGCCGGCTTTCGACGTGCGGGCCGGCGATGCAAAGGTGCGGGCTCGGTGGCCTCTCGCGGAAAAGGATCTCCAGGCGTAGCGTGGTTTCATGCGGCAGGCACACGCGGAAGACGCACGGACCGAAGCCAGGCGAGTCGTACGCAACCTGCTGGGCGAAGAGCGCCCGACAGCCGACACCCTGATCGCGGACGTGCGCCCGGTGCTCGGGGAGGAGCGCACCGCCCGCACCCTCGATCTGGCGCTGGGCGCCTCGCTCACCCGGCGCTCGGCCGAGCTGGCCGCCATCGCCGCGCTGCTCGTCGGCACCCGCGAGCTGGGCGCGGAGTGGTGGAGCCGGTCCAGGGGCGGCAAGCTCCCGGCCCCGGACGAGGTGGTGCGCACGGCGGTCGCGATCGAGCCGTGGACCGATCTGACCGCGCTCGAGATGCTGGCCGCCTGGATCTCCGACGACGCCGCCGACCAGATGTGGGGCCGGCCGGTCGCCGAGGTCGATCTCAACTCGTGGCAGGCCGAGGACCGGTTCGAGCTGCCGGCGGGAGTGAAGCCGGGGCAGCGGCTGGTCGTCCACTTCGACGCCGGCGGGCGGCTGGACGCGGTCGTCACCCGGCGGCCCGACGACGAGCTCGGGTCGAACCTCGACTTCCACTCCCTGCGCTACTCCCGGCCCGCCGAGGCCCAGTGGAGCTGGGGCGTGGCGGCCGGGCTCGGGCCGCACCGGCTGCCCGGCGAGGACCCCGACCCCTACGCCCGCGAGGTCCCCGCCGCCGCCGTGGGGGTCCTGCGTGCCTGGGCGCTGCGGCACGGCGCCACCCGCGAGCAGCTCGGCGAGCGGTGGGAGACGGTCGGCGACGTGGTGGCCGCCATCGAGCGGGTGGACTGGATGTGGCGCAGCGGCGAGTGGTTCGGGTGGTGGCGCGGCGCGTCGGCGCTGGTGGACGACTCGGCGTACCTGCCTTACCGGCTGGAGGAACTGGCCGCAGGATAGGAATCAGCGGCGGCGCCCGGCGGTTGCCCATATGCGTGAAGGTGGAAATTTTCTCCGACGTCGTATGCCCCTGGTGCTATATCGGGCACACCAGGTTCGCCAAGGCCGCCGAACGGTTCCGCGCCAAGGGCGGCACGATCGACGTGACGATGCGCCCGTACCAGCTCAATCCCGACGCCCCGGCGGAGGGCGAGCCGCTGATCCCCTCGCTGGAGCGGAAGTTCGGGCCGAACGCCGGTCAGATGGTCCGGCGGGTCGTCGACACCGCCGCCGGCGACGGGCTGACGCTCGACTTCGACCACGCGGTGAGCGCCAACACGTTCGAGGCGCACCGCCTGATCGAGGTGGCCGAGCGGCAGGGGCGCGGCAAGGAGATGGCCGAGCGGCTGTTCCGGGCGCACTTCACCGACGGGCTCAACGTGGGGGACCAGGACGTCCTGGCCAAGCTGGCCGCCGAGGTCGGGGTCGAGGACGGCGGCGAGGGCGCCGACCAGCTGCGCGAGCAGCTCGACCGGGCGCGGGCGCTCGGGATCAGCGGGGTGCCGCTGTTCCTGTTCGAGGGCAAGTACGCGGTGTCGGGGGCCCAGCCGGAGGAGGCCTTCGCGGCGGCGATCGACGAGGTGGCGGAGCGGACCGGTCAGACGCCGATCACCCAGCTGGCCGCCCCGGCCGACGGGTGCGACGACGACGGATACTGCGCCGTGTGAGAATCGTGACGTGTCGCGACGCCGCCGCCTCGGCTACCTGCTCAAGCACGCCAACCTGCGCCTGGCGGAGCTGACGGGCCCGGCGCTGGAGCCGCACGGGATCGACGGGCGTGAGTTCGCGGTGCTGTCGGTGCTCGGCACGCGGGAGCCGCTCTCCCAGCTGGAGGCCGCGCAGCGGCTGGGCATCGACAGGACGACGATGGTCGCCCTGCTGGACGGGCTGGAGCGGAAGAAGCTCGTCGGGCGCCGGCCGCACCCCGGCGACCGGCGCAAGAACATGGTGGAGCTGACGGAGCACGGCAGGGAGGTGCTCGACGGGGCCACGCGCGCCGTGGAGGCGGCCGAGGAGGCGTTCCTCGCCGCCCTGCCGGGCGACGACGCGCGGCTACTCAGACAGCTGCTGGACCGCCTCGTCTGAGCCCTCGCCGAGGCGGCCGGAGCGGTGGTGGCGGCGGCAGAGGACCTGGTAGCGCACGTGTGAGGTGTCGGTGTCGCCGATCACGACCTGCTCGCCCGTACGGGCCATCGCCCCGCCCACCACCCGGGCGTTGAGCTGCCCGGGACGCCCGCACCAGCACAGCACCTCGACCTGCAGCCGGCACACCTCGTCCGCCAGCTCGAACAGCCGCTGCGCCGCCGGGAACATCACCGACCTGAAGTCCGAGGCCAGCCCGAACGCGTACACGTCCACGCCGTGCTCGTCCACCAGGTCCGCGAGCTGCTCGATCTGCTGGACGGTGTAGAAGCAGGCCTCGTCGCAGATGAGATAGTCGATGCGATCGCGGGAGGTGACCAGCCGCACGAGGTCGAGCGAGTCCTCCACCTCGATCGCGTCGAGACCGAGCCCGATCCGGCTGGTGACCTTGGGGCCGCCAGAGCGGTCGTGCTTGGTCAGCACCAGGCCGCGCCTGCCCTGACGTCCGTGGTTGTAGTTCATCTGGAGCGCCAGTGTGGACTTCCCGCAGTCCATGGGGCCGAAGAAGAACTTGAGCACGGCATCCCTTGCCCCAGAGGGCACGGCAGACAAGGCAGACAGTTCGGTCACGGGGGGCCAGCTTAGTGGCTTGGCTTGTTCCACGACCTCGTGGGACATTTCTCCTCTGAAGTAAGCAGCAGGAACTCTGGTCACCGGCCAACCGAGGAGCCATGCATAGCGTCCGTATCGGAGTGGACACCGGGGGAACCTTCACCGACGTGGTCGCGGTGGACGAGGAGACCGGTGAGATCCTCAGCACCAAGACCCCTTCGACGCCCGCCAACCCGGCGGACGGGTTCGTCGCGGGCATCGCGAAGCTCGGCGGCCTCGACGCCGGCTCGATCGTCCACGGCACCACGGTGGCCACGAACCAGCTGCTCGAAGACCGGATCTCCAATCTCGGGTTCATCACGACCGAGGGCTTCGAGTTCGTCCTGGAGATCGCCAGGCAGAGCGTGCCCGACGGCTACGGCAACTCCTATTTCTGGGTCAAGCCGCCGAGGATCGTTCCGGTGCACCTGGTCAAGACCGTCGGCGGGCGGCTCGACCACCGGGGCGAGGAGGTGCGGCCGTTCTCGGAGGAGCAGGCCGTCGAGGTGGCCCGCTGGTTCAAGGCCAGGGGCGTCACGGCGATCGGGGTCTGCTTCCTGCACTCCTACGCCAACCCCGAGCACGAGCGCCGCATGCGCGAGGTGCTCTGGCGCGAGCACCCGGAGGCGGTGATCTCGCTGTCGAGCGACGTGCTGCGCGAATACCGGGAGTACGAGCGCTCGGTCACCACCCTCGTGGACGCCGCCGTCAAGCCCGCGATGCGCGGCTACATCGCTAACCTGTCCAACCGCCTCGGCAAGCCGTTCTCGGTCATGAAGTCCAACGGCGGCATCCTGTCCGCCCGCGAGGTCGTCAACCAGCCGATCACCACCGTCCTGTCGGGCCCGGCGGCGGGGGCGCTCGGCGCGGCGCTCATCGCCTCCACGGCGGGGCACCAGTCGGTGATCACGCTGGACGGCGGCGGCACCTCGACCGACGTGGCCGTGGTGATCGACGGCGAGCCCTCCCTCACCACCGAGGGCTCCGTCGGCCGCTATCCCTGCAAGATCCCGATGATCGACATCATCACCGTCGGCGCGGGCGGCGGCTCCATCGCGTGGATCTCGCCCGAGGGCACGCTCAAGGTCGGCCCCAGGTCCGCGGGCGCCGACCCCGGGCCCATCTGCTACGGCAGGGGCGGCACGGAGGTGACGGTCACGGACGCGCACGTGTTCCTGGGCCGGATCCCGCCCCACCTGCTCGGCGGCGAGATCCCGCTGGACGCCGACGCCGCGCGCGGCGGCATCGAGGCGCTGGCGGACAAGCTCGGCCTCACCCCCGAGCGCACGGCGACCGGCATCCTGGAGATCAGCGCGTTCAACCAGAGCAACGCGATCAGGCAGCTCACCGTCAAACGCGGGCTCGACGTGCGGGACTTCCCCTTGGTGACGTTCGGCGGCTCCGGGCCGCTGCTGGCGTGCCGGCTGATCGACATCCTCGGCCTGCCGGCCGTCGTCGTCCCGCGCGACCCCGGCAACGTCTCGGCGTTCGGACTGCTCACGGTGGACGTCAAGAACGACTACGTCCGTACGTACGTCACCCGCGAGCTGTCGCTCGGCAAGGCGGTCGAGATCTTCCACGACCTGGAGCATCAGGCGGGCGAGGCCCTCGACCGGGAGGGCTTCGCCGACCCGGTCTACCTGCGCAGCGCCGACCTGCGGTACTACGGCCAGGCCTACGAGGTCAGCGTGCCGGCCCCGGCGGGCGAGATCGACGACGACTGGCAGGCCGAGGTGATCGACCGCTTCCACGAGGCCCACGAGAAGCTGTACGGGTACGCGTACCGGGATGATCCCCGCCACGGCGTCGAATGGGTGAACCTGCGCGTCTCCGGCATCGGCCCCATCACCCGCCCGGCCATCCGGCGCCTGGAGAGCCCCGGAGAGGGCGCCACCTCGGTACGCCCGGTGCACTTCGACGAGACCCGCGACACCCCCATCCACCAGCGCTCCGCCCTCGGCCCCTGCGCCGTGGTCAAGGGGCCGGCGGTGATCGAGGAGTACGGCTCGACGATCCCCATCCACCCAGGCTTCACCGCCAAGGTAGACGAGTACGGAAATGTGGAGATAAAGCGTGACTGATCCGATTTTGGTGGAGATCGTCGAGGGCACGCTGGCGTCCGTCGAGAAGGAGGTCGAGACGGCCATCGCCCGCACGGCCCGCTCGCCGATGATCCGCGACGCGCACGACTTCCGCGCGGGCATCCACGACGTACGGCTGCGCAAGCTCACCGGCCGCTCCTACAGCGCGCTCGTCCAGCCGGTCGTGCGCGACTTCCCCGTCGAGACGATGAAGCCGGGCGACGTCTACTTCCACAACGACGTCTACCTCTCCGAGGGCGGCATCGGCCACCTGCCCGACCTGTGCGTGACCGTGCCCGTCTTCCACGAGGGCTCCGTCGTCGCGTTCGTGCAGGCGTTCGGGCACCACGACGACATCGGCGGGTCCGTGCCCGGCTCCATGCCCTCGCATGCCAGGTCGGTCTTCGAAGAGGGCCTGATGGTGCCGCCGATCAAGCTGTGGGACCAGGGCGTGCCGAACGAGGCGGCGCTGCGCATCATGACCCGCAACTCCCGCATGCCCGACTCGCTCGCGGGCGACCTCGACGCCGAGTGCTCGGCCTGCCTGATGGGGGCGCGGCGGCTGGGCGAGCTGTTCGAGCGGTACGGCAGGCAGGCCGTCGAGGAGTGCTTCGACGCGATCATCTCCAAGACCACCGAGACGTTCCGCAGGGAGCTGCTGGCCAAGATCCCCGAGGGCACGTACGTGTGGGAGGACTACGCCGAGCACGACGGCGTGGACGAACCACGGCTGCACGCCCAGCGCATCACGCTCACGGTCGACCACTCGGCCGACTCGCCTCTCACGATTGACTTCACCGGCACGTCGCCGCAGGCCAAGGGGCCGATCAACCACGCGGGCGACTACGCCGGCGGCGTCTTCCTGAAGAAATGGCTGGCCCCGGTGCTGCGCAACCTGGCCGACACGCCGGAGCGGATGGCGGATCTGGACGTCAACGAGGGCGTCGTGCCCCTCATCAAGATGATCTTCCCGGAGAAGGGCACCCTGCTCACGCCGGTCTTCCCCGCCCCGACGAACGCCCGCACGTTCGTCATCCTGCGCCTGCTCGGCGTGCTCGCCGGCGTGCTGGCCAAGGCGACGGGCGGGCGCATGCCGGCCGACCAGGAGACCATCCGCTACACCGGCGTGTACGGCACCGGCGACGACGAGCAGCCGTACCTGATGCGCGAGGTCCTCGGCGGCGGCTCCGGCGGGCGCTGGTACGCCGACGGCGAGGACACCATCCACGTCGTGCCCGACTCGCGCAACATCCCCGTGGAGTTCGCCGAGGCGCGCTGGCCGTTCCTGGTGGAGCGGCTGGCGCTGGCCTGCGACTCCGGCGGGCCGGGGATGTTCAGGGGCGGGCTGGGCTACGACAAGCACATCAGGATGCTCAGGGACGCCTCGTACATGTCCATCGCCGACCGCTCGATCCTGTCCTGCTGGGGCGTCAACGGCGGGCTCGCCGGGCGGCCGTTCCGGGTGGAGATCGCCGGAAAGGAGATGGAGGGGCTGGTCGACGACCACCCGGTGCAGGCCGGCGAGCTGATCCGCATCCGTACGACCGGAGGCGGAGGCTGGGGCTCCCCGTACGACCGGGATCCCCGGGCGGTGGCGGCCGACGTGCGGGACGGGAAGGTGTCGATCGCGGGCGCGCTGGGGGACTACGGCGTGGTCCTGGACGGCGACCGCATCGACGAGCAGGCCACCGCCGAGCTCCGCGCCCGGCTGCGCCCTCCGGCCGACCGCTTCTTCGACCGGGGGCCGGGGTATGCGAAGTTGGCAGGCGGACGGGCGTTCGCCGAGGTGGACGAGCTGTAGAGGAGCCCGAATCGTGCGTATTGTCCTCGCTGGGCTCGCCACCAGCCATCCGTACACCGATGCCCGCACCCTCACTCACCACGCCGAGCTGGTGGTGTGGGAGCAGGACCCCGAGCGGCTGCGGCGCTTCACCGACGAGCACCCGGCGGCGAAGGTGGCCGGCAGCCTCGGCGAGGCGCTGGCCACCGGGCCCGACGGCGTGGTGCTGACCGTGCCCAACCCGCAGGTGCCCGAGGCCCTGGCGCGGGTGCTGGAGACCGGCGTGGCCTGCTTCGTGAACAAGCCGGCCGCCGCCAGCAGGGCCCAGCTCGACGCGCTCGACCGGCTGGCGATCCACGAGCGGGTGCTGTCGAGCTCGGTGCTGAGGTTCGCTCCCGCGTTCGCCGGGAGCCGGGTCGATCCCGGCGAGGTGCTGGCCGTGCGGGCCACCGTGCGGCACGACGTGGGGCTGTGGGCCGACGGCTACAACGCCTGGCAGGACACGCCGGGCGAGGGCGGCGGGACCATGGTGACCATGGGCATCCACGGCGTGGAGCTGCTGGTCGCGCTGCTGGGAGCGGACGTGCGGCTGGTGGGCGCCGCCGGGGCCAAGCGGCACTACCAGGGCCTGCGCTCCGAGGACACCGGCGTGCTGGCGCTGCGGTGGGGGAGCGGCGTCACGGGGACGGTCGAGATCCTCGGCGTCTCCGAAGGCGAGTCCTACGCCGTCACCCTGCACGGGCGCGGCGGCTCCGACACGATCGTGATCGAGAGCGGCGACGACCCGCTCATGGGGCTCGGGTACGAGGGCACCATCGACGCGTTCCTCTCCATGGTGGGCGGCGCGCCCAGCCCGGTGCCATGGGAGCAGACGAGGGCCATCCTCGAGGTGCTGGTCGCCGCCCGCGAGGTCGCCTGACCCAGTTGTCCTGTCTGTACCCGTTGACAGCCGAAGTCCGTCAGAGTTACGGTCTGGACCGTAAATAGCGGACGGAGGAGATACGCGCGTGCGCACGACAGCGGAACTCGAGGAGCGCCTTGCGCGGCCCAGCGCCGGGCTCGTGGACGATCTGGCCGGGCTCGACGGCGACATCCTGATCCTGGGCGCCGGCGGCAAGCTGGGGCCGAGCCTGGTGCGGCTGGCGCTCAACGCCACCCGGGGCAGCCGGCGGATCATCGCCGTCTCGCGCTTCTCCGAGCCGGGGCTCGCCGAGGCGCTGGCCAAGGACGGCGCGACGGTGGTCTCCGCCGACGTCGCCGACGAACGGGCGCTGCGGGACCTGCCCGCCGCGCCGAACGTCGTCTTCCTGGTCGGTGCCAAGTTCGGCACGCAGGGGCGTGAGCACGCCACCTGGTTCACCAACGCGTACCTGCCCGGGCGGGTCGCCGACCGGTTCAGGGACAGCAGGATCGCCGCCCTGTCCACCGGGAACGTCTACCCGCTCGTCCCCGTCACCGGCGGCGGCAGCACGGAGGACTCGCCGGTGGGGCCCGTGGGCGACTACGCCATGAGCTGCCTGGGCCGCGAGCGGGTGCTGACGCACTTCGCCGAGACGTACGGCACGCCGATGTCGCTGATCCGCCTCAACTACGCGGTCGAGCTGCGTTACGGCGTGCTCGTCGACCTGGCGCAGAAGGTGCTCGCCGGGGAGCCCGTCGACCTGTCGACGGGGCAGGTGAACGTGGTCTGGCAGGGCTACGCCAACGAGGTGACGCTCCGGTCACTGGCGCTGGCCGGCACGCCGCCGTACGTCCTGAACGTCACCGGCCCCGAGCTGCTCTCGGTGCGCCGGATCGCGCTGGCCCTCGGCGCGGCGCTGGGCAAGGAGCCGGTGTTCACCGGCGAGGAGGCGCCGACCGCGCTGCTGTCGAACGCGGGGCGCTGCCACCGCCTGTTCGGTTACCCGGACCTCACGCCCGCCGAGCTCGTCGAGCACACCGCGCGCTGGGTGGCGGACGGCGGACCGCTGCTCGGCAAGCCCACCAAGTTCGAACGGCGTGACGGCCGCTTCTGATCGGACTCCGGCACGCGGGGCGTCACCCGCGTGCCTCACCAATGACCAAAGGGGGACCTCACGTGCTCAGCACGGCTCCAGAGGCGCAGACGTCCGTGCGCGATCTGTTCAGGCGTGGCCTGGTGATCCCGGCGCACCCGCTCGCGCTCACCGAGGACAGGAAGCTGGACGAGCGCCGCCAGCGGGCGCTGACCCGCTACTACGTCGAGGCGGGCGCGGGCGGGCTGGCGGTGGGCGTCCACACGACGCAGTTCGCCATCCACGGCACCGGCCTGCTGCCGCCCGTGCTCGAGCTGGCCGCGAGCACCGCCGGGGAGTTCGACCGCGAGGTGGTGCTGGTGGCCGGGGCCACCGGGCCCACGGCCCAGGCGGTGGCGGAGGCGGAGCTCGCCCGGTCGCTCGGCTATCACATGGTGCTGCTCAGCCCGTACCGGGAGCTCGACGAGAACGGGCTCATCGAGCGGGCCAGGGCGGTGGGCGAAGTGCTGCCGGTGATCGGCTTCTACCTGCAGCCGGCGGTGGGCGGGCGCCCCTTATCCCGAAATTTCTGGACACGTCTGGCTGCGGTGGAGTCCGTGGTGGGCATCAAGGTCGCCCCCTTCGACCGGTACCGCACGCTGGACGTCCTGCACGGCGTCGTACGCGCGGGGCGGGCCGGGGAGGTGGCGCTCTACACCGGCAACGACGATCACATCCTGGCCGACCTCATCACCACGCACCGGGTGGTGGTGGACGGGCGCGAGGTGGACGTCGAGTTCGTCGGCGGGCTGCTCGGCCAGTGGGCGGTGTGGGTGCGGCGGGCCGTGGGGCTGCTGGAGGAGGCCAAGCTCGCCCGGGGCGGTGACGACTCGGCGGTACGGCGGCTGCTCACGCTGGACGGCCACCTGACGGACGCCAACGCGGCCATCTTCGACTCGGCCAACGGGTTCCACGGGTGCATTCCGGGGATCCACGAGGTGCTGCGCCGCCAGGGGCTGCTGGCGGGGCGCTGGTGCCTCGACCCCGCCGAGGAGCTGTCTCCTGGGCAGCTGGACGAGATCGACCGGATCTGGGGCGCGTACCCGTGGCTCCGGGACGACGACTTCGTCGCCGCCGGCCTCGACCGCTGGCTCTCCTGACCGGTGCGGGCCCGCTCAGATGGTGAGGCGGTAGAGGGTCAGGGGGCGGCCGCTGGAGCCGCTGGTGAGGTTGCCCGTGCGTTCGGCCAGTCCCGCCAGCTCCAGCCGGTGGAGCATGCGCCGGGCCGTGCGCTGCTGGACGCCCAGGCGGTCGGCGATCTCGCGGGTCGTCAGCGGCTCGTCCCCGGCCGCCGCCCGAGCCTCCAGGAGCTTCTCCAGCGTGGACACCGACAGGCCGACGCGACGTGCGATGACCGGGAGGTTCTGCGTGCCGGCCGGGGCCGAGGTGACCGACTCCAGGACGATGTCCGTGTCAGCGCGCAGCGACAGGACCGCGGCGACCTCGCCGATGCGGCGGGCCCTGGCGAGGGCGCGGCGGGCCAGGCTCTCGGCCTCCGCCGCGCTGCGGCCCAGGCCGAAACCGACGCGTACCAGGTCGTTCTGGGCGGCCAGCCGCGCCAGCATGGGCAGCCCCGTGAAGCCGCCCGTGGCGTCGTGCAGCGGGCCGCGGGTGGTCACCAGCAGGTGCGTGCCGCCGCGGAAGGCCGCCAGGGTGCCGCCGAGCGCCGTGGCCTCGCGCAGCAGCCCCTCCTCGTTGGCCACCTCGATCAGCCCGAGCGCGATCTGGGCGTCCTCCTGCGCCTGTCCCTCGGCGGTCAGCATGAGCTGGCGCAGCGCCACCCGTACCGAATGGACGGACGGGACCAGGCGCAGCACGTGCCGCTCGTCGCGGAGGGCCTCGTGCACGGAGCTCAGGCAGGTGATCACCGCGTGGGCGGGGCCCTTCCGGTGGAAGGCGACGGCCTTCTTGGAGGTCATCTCCGGCCGGTACGGGAGCGTGCGCAGGTCGGCGGTCGGCAGCCCGGCCTCGTCGAAGGTGGCGTTGACGTCGGCGGCCGACAGCGTGTCGATCGACAGCCGGGTGACGTCCTGGCCCTGGCGCTGGAGGCGTACCAGGGCGCTGAGCAGCGTCGCGCCCGAGTAGTCGACGAACGCCGCCGGACGGGTGAGCGCCTCGGCGTCGCGGGAGAGCATGTAGGGCACTATGCCGGTGAACAGCCACCCCTCGACGGCGGAGGCGTGCGCCTCGACGATCGCGGGCGCCTGCGACTCGTGGTCGTAGTCGAGGCGCAGCGTGCTGACGCCGGGCTGCTCCTCGCAGACGGCCGCGACGTCGTCGACCAGGTCATGCGGTCCGACGACCCCGATGACGATTCCCACCCACGCCTCCCTCTCGCTATTTTCGGTCAAGACCGCAACTATAACTTGTGAGGTGCCCGGTGAAGTTCCCGTCCATGGCAGAGGCGGCCGGCCGTACGCTCGGCGACGAGGAGGTGGCCGCCGCCGAGCGGGTGATTCGCTCCGGCATGCTCAACTCCGTCTGGGGGACCGAGGCGCGGGCGCTGGAGAGCGAGATCGCCCGCGTGTACGGCACCCGCCACGCGATCGCCTGCAGCTCCGGCACCGCGGCCCTCCATCTGTCGGTCGTGGCGGCCGCGCCTGACCCGGGGGACGAGATCATCACGACACCGATCACGGACTTCGGGACCGTGGCCCCCATCTTGGCGCAGAACGCCGTTCCTGTCTTCGCGGACGTGGATCCGTCGGACGGCAATCTCGATCCCGGCGCGGTGGCCGGGCTCATCGGACCGCGAACGAAGGCGATCATGGCGGTCCACCTGTTCGGCGCGCCGGCCAGGATGGACGAGCTGCGCGCGCTCGCCGACGAGCACGGCCTCGCGCTGATCGAGGACTGCGCGCAGGCCTGGCTCGCCGAGCTGCCGGACGGCCGGCTCGCGGGCATGGTGGGCGAGGTCGGCTGCCTCAGCCTGCAGCAGTGGAAGCACATCACCTGCGGCGACGGCGGCGTGGCGATCACCGACGACGACGAGCTGGCCAGGCGGATGCGGCTGTTCTCGGACAAGGGCTGGGACCGCGCGGCCGGCCGGTCGCACGCCGCCTTCGGGCTCAACTACCGCATGACCGAGCTCCAGGCCGCCGTGGCCCGCGCCCAGCTCGCCAAGCTCCCCGGCGTGCTCGCCGCCCGCCGGCGCACCGCCGTACAGCTGCTGGACGCCCTGAAAGGCCTCCCAGGGGTACGGCTGCCGCGCCCGGAGGGCCACGCCTGGTGGCTCTTCCCGGTCGTGTGCCCGGACGGGGACGCGCCTGAGCTGGCCGCGCACCTGGCGGCGGCCGGGATCCCAGCGCGGGCGGGCTACCTCGCCGAGCCGCTGAACAGGGCGCCCGTGTGGGACGCGGCCATCTACGGGACCTCCCGCTACCCGCTCGACGGCTACCGGCCCAACCCCTGCCCGCAGGCCGAGCGTATGGTGGACCGGACGCTGCTCGTGATCGACTGGAACGAGAACTACACGTCCGAGCACGTCGAGCTGATCGCCGCTGAGATGGCGAAATTTCGGGCTCGACCGTAGTTACGTTCATGTATCAGCCATTGACCCGGCCAGATGCGCTCACTAGGTTTCGGTCAGGACCGGTATTAGTCGAAAGGAAGCCGCAGATGAAGAAGGCAGCGGCAGTCGGCATCGTGGCCGCCCTGAGCTTCGCGGCCGCCGGGTGCGGATCCAGCAGCGGCTCGGACAAGAGCACCGTGACCCTGTGGATGTATCCCGTCATCGGTGACCAGGCCAAGAGCCAGGCGTTCTGGGGCAAGGTGGAGAAGGACTTCGAGGCCGCGAACCCCACGATCGACGTCAAGATCGACCAGCAGCCCTGGGAGGGCCGCCAGGAGAAGGTCACCACCGCGCTGGTCTCGAAGAAGGGCTTCGACCTGGTGGTGCTCGGTCCCGACCAGATCCCGCAGTACGCCCAGCAGGGCATGGTCGAGGCGGTGGACGACATCGTCGCCCCGGCCAAGGCCTCGTACCTGCCGAACTCCCTGACCGCCCTCACCGTCAACGGCAAGCTGTACGGCGTCCCGATCTACCAGACGATCACCGCGCCCATCTACAACAAGAAGCTGTTCGCCGACGCGGGCGTCGAGAAGGCGCCGGAGACGCTGGCGGAGCTGAAGGAGGCCGCGCCCAAGCTGGCCGCGAAGAAGGTCGCCGTCCTGGACTATCCCGGCAAGCCGGACGTCAGCCTCAACCAGAGCTTCTACCCGATCCTCTGGGCCAACGGCGGCTCGGTCTTCGCCCCCGACGGCAAGAGCGTCGCGTTCAACGGCCAGGAGGGCGTGGACAGCCTGCAGCTCCTGCTCGACCTGAAGGCCGCGGGCGGCCTGCCGGAGAACACCGCGAGCAAGGGCAACGACATCGAGGGCGGCCCGCTGGCCGCCGGCAAGACGGCCATGTACCACGCGGCCACCGCGGGCCAGGCCGACCAGCTCGCCGCCGCCATCGGCGCCGAGAACCTCGGCATCGGCCTGCCGCTCGAGGGCAAGAAGCGGGTGGCGTTCGGCATCCCCGGAGCCCTGGTGCTGGCCAAGCACTCCGAGAACAAGGACGCGGCCAAGAAGCTCGCCAGCTACCTGGCCTCGCCGGAGGTGTCGGCCGCGCTGGCGAAGGAGTCGGGCTTCTTCCCGGCGCGCACGGACGTCACCGTGCCCGACCAGTCGGCGTCCTCCACGGAGTTCGCCAAGTCCCTGCAGTACGCCTTCCCCGGCGACTCCCACCCCAAGGCCCGCCAGGTCATGAGCGTGCTCGCGCCGCACATCCAGGCCGCGCTGCTCGGCAAGGAGGACGCGAAGACCGCGCTCGACGCGGCCGCCAAGGAGGCCAACCAGCTGCTCGGCAGCGGCGGCTGAGCCCCCGCACACTCACCAGAAAGGAAACACCTGGTGCGTCAACGCCTGCGTGACCCGGTCACCGGCCTGCTGTTCGTGCTGCCCGTGCTCGTGCTCTTCCTGATCTTCCGGATCTTCCCGTCGCTGGGCGCGGCGGGGATGAGCCTGACGAACTGGAACATCGGCGGCGAGTGGGACTTCATCGGCGCCGACAACTACGCCCGGCTGCTCGACGACGTGAACTTCTGGCTGAGCTTACGGGTCACGCTCGTGTACGTGGTGATCTACGTGCCGCTCACGCTGCTGGTGGCGCTCGGCACGGCGTTGCTGCTCAACCAGGTGGTCTTCCTGCGCGGGCTGTTCCGCGGCATGCTCTTCCTGCCGTACGTGACCAGCTTCGTGCTGGCGGGCATCATCTGGCGCTGGATCTACGAGTTCGACGGGCTCATCAACGGCCTACTGGCCAAGGCGGACCTCGGCCCGGTGGCGTTCCTGGAGCAGTCGGCACTGGTCCTGCCCGCGCTCGCCGTGGTGTCGGTGTGGAAGGGCTTCGGCTACTCGATGCTGATCCTGCTGGCCGGGCTGAAGTCGATCCCGTCCTCGTACCTGGAGGCGGCCAGGGTGGACGGGGCGAGCGCGTGGCAGCGGTTCCGCCGGATCACGCTGCCGCTGCTCAAGCCGACGATCTTCTTCGTCGTGGTGATCGAGACGATCAGCGCGTTCCAGACCTTCGACACCGTCTACGTGATGACCGGCGGCGGCCCGGTCAGGGCCACCTACACCCTCATCTATGGCATCTACGACCACGGCTTCAGGTCGTTCGACTTCGGCTACGCCGCCACATGGGGCATGGTGCTGTTCGCCATCGTGCTGGTCGTGTCGCTGGTCCAGCGCCGCTTCCTGGATCGGGGGAACACATGACGATGACCGCGTCCCGGCCCGTCACCGAGGTGCGGGCCCGGCAGGCGGCCCGCCGCCGGTGGTGGCAGGGCAGGTGGCCGCTCGTG
This sequence comes from Nonomuraea sp. B19D2, assembly GCF_040137845.1. Lineage (NCBI taxonomy): Bacteria > Bacillati > Actinomycetota > Actinomycetes > Streptosporangiales > Streptosporangiaceae > Nonomuraea > Nonomuraea sp. B19D2. The sequence continues at coordinate 19,295 of NZ_JBEFAK010000022.1, forward strand.
GCCCTGCTCGCGCTGCTGTCGGTGCTGACCGTCAGCCCGTTCGTGGCGATGTTCATCGTGGCGCTGTCACCGGCGGGCCGGCTCACCGTGCCGGCCCAGTGGCCGGACTCGCTCACGTTCGACAACATCGCGCGGGTGCTGTCGTCGTCGGGTTTCGCCACGTGGACGGTCAACTCGCTGGTGTACGCCGTGGTCTCCGTGGTGATCATCCTCCTCACCTCGTCCATGGCCGGGTACGCCTTCGCCAAGAAGCGCTTCCCCGGCCGCGAGGCCATGTTCTGGACGTTCCTCGCCACCATGATGGTGCCGTTCCAGGCCACGCTCATCCCGACGTTCGTGCTGGTCAACAGCCTGGGCGGGGTGGACACGTTCTGGGGGCTGATCGTGCCGACGCTGGCCAACTCGCAGGCCGTCTTCCTGATGCGGCAGTTCATCCTGGGGCTGCCGGACGAGCTGTTCGACGCGGCCAAGGTGGACGGGGCCTCGGAGTGGCGGGTCTACTGGACGATCGTGGTGCCGCTGACCAGGCCGATCCTGGCCACGCTCGGCGTGTTCGTGTTCCTGTGGCACTGGAACGACTTCCTGTGGCCGCTGGTCGTCGGGCAGAGCGACGCCACCCGCACCTTGACTGTGGGGCTGACCACGCTGCGGACCGAGGAGCTGCAGCTGTCGGTGCTCATGGCCTCGGCGGCCGTGTCGGTGCTGCCGTGCCTGCTGGTGTTCTTCCTGCTGCAGCGGTACCTGGTCAACAGCATCGCGATGACCGGCCTGAAATAAGGTCTTGCGGGTGGATATTGCTGTACGAAACCTTCGGGACCGGCTCCGCGGCGCGCTGATCGCCGCCGCGGCCACCCCCATGACGGCGTCCGGCGAGGTGGACCTCGACGTGGTCGCCCGCTACCTCGCCGGCCTGGTGGCCGACGGCGCCACCGGCCTGGCGGTGCTCGCCCACACGGGCCGCGGACCGTACCTCGCCCCGGACGTCCGCGCCGGAGTCATCGAGCGCGCGGTGGCCTGCGCGGCCGGCAGGGGGGTGCCGGTGCTGGTCGGCGTGGGCGGCGGGCCGTGCGATCCGGCGGAGCAGGCGAGCGTCGCGGCCGAGCTGGGGGCGGACGGCGTGCTCGTGTTCCCGTCGGACGGAGACCGGGTGGCGCTGCACGAGGAGGTGTGGCAGGCGGCCCGCCTGCCGATGATCGCCTTCGACCTCTACACCCGCCCGTGCCCCGCCGGCACGCTGCGCGAGCTCCTGCGGCACCCCGGCGTGGCGGGGCTCAAGACCGCTCTGCTGTCGGACGCCATGGGCTGCCAGCGCGCCATCGCGCTCACCAAGGAGGCGGACAGGCTGGCGATCACGGGTGAGGACCGCATGTTCGGCCCGTCCCTGCTGTGGGGCGCCGAGGCGGCCCTGGTCGGCATCGCGGCGGCGAGCGTCGGCGTGACCGCCGCCGTCCTGGAGACGTTCGGCGGCAAGGACCTGGGCGCCTTCGCCGCGGCCTCCGGGCGGCTGGACCGGCTGGCGCAGGCCACGTTCACCGAGCCCATGGAGGGCTACGTGCAGCGCATGCTCTGGCTGGCCGCCGCTGAGGGCCGCGTGCCCGAGTCGCACGCCCATGACCCGTACGGCCCGCCCCTGCCCGAGGAGGAGCGGGCCGGGGTGGTCGCCGGTTCCCGGTGAAGCCGGCGTAGCCCTGCCGCGGGCCGGGCTACGCCGAGGCGGCGTCATCGGCCCGCGATGGCCACCCTGACGAGGTTGCGGGCGCGCACCGCGTACAGGGCCCGGTGGGAGGGGTCGAGCGCCAGCTTGGGCTCGCCGCCGAACCACTGCCCGGCCAGCCCTTCCACGATGGGCTCGGCCGTGAACGCGACCAGGTCGATCTTGTAGATCGCGGCGCCGTCCGTGCAGTACGCCACCCGGCCGGTGACGAACAGCTCGCCGCCCTTCGAGCCGACCTTGATCGTCCTGGTGACCTTCTTGCTCCGCAGGTCGAACTCGAACACCTCGCCCGTGCTCGCCATGCCGTACAGGGTGTTCGTCCTGCCGAAGGAGAGCGAGGAGATCTGGCGGGCGCCGGGAACCGGCTCCGTCTGCCAGAGCAGCTTCCGCGTGACGAGGTCGAAGGCCGCCAGGCGGGCGGTCGTCGTGACCGGCGGCAGGCCGAGGCCCTCCTGGATGAGGGTGCCGAGGTAGGCGACGCCGCGCCGGGCGGCGACCGAGTAGACGGTCTGGCGCTCCACCACCGGCCGGTACGTCTCGAACTTGCCGGTGCCGGGCGAGTAGAGGGAGAGCGCGCCGTTCATGTGGCCGGGCTCCGGCTGGGTGGGCATCACGATCAGGCCCGTCGCGGTGTCGTAGGCGAGGTCGCGCGGGCGGTCCTGCTGGTTGCCCGTGCGGGCGATCAGGTCGGCCTCGGTCTTGCCGGGGCGGTGCGCGTACAGGGCCGCCTGGGTGTAGACGCCCAGGTACGTGGTGTCGCCGACGGTGAGCAGCGTCTTCGGCTCGCCCGAGATGGCCAGCCGGGTGACCTTGCCGGTCGCGAGGTCGTGGACGTCGGCGCCGCCCTTGCCGCCGACGTAGACGCGCCGGCCGTCGGAGTGCACGGACATCGGCTCCTCGGGAGCCGACTTGAAGCCGCGCTGCACGAGATTGACGTAGTCGAGGGAGCCGGTCGCCGGGTCGTAGACGAAGACCGCGCTGTCCTGGATGCCGTAGATCCGGCCCTCGTGGGCCAGGAGGCGGTGGGTGGCCGCCTCGAAGTACGGGACGCCGAGCACCTCCAGCTGCGCCGTGGCCAGGTGGTAGCGGTAGAACGTGCCGGAGGGGCGGCCCGCGAAGTAGACGTACCCGTCGTGGATCAGGACCGAGACGATGTACTTCTCGCCGGCGGCGGTGGCCTTGACGACCTTGTGGTTCTGCGGCGCGGCCTTCTCCAGCACGAGCAGCTCGCCCAGCGAGTTCATGCCGCCGGCCAGGTGGGTGTCCGACATGGCCAGGCTGGCGACCCAGTCGCGGTCGGCCACGGCGGACGGCAGGAGCTCGCGCTTCTCGCCGGTCGCGCGGTCGATCGCGATCAGGTGGGCGTTGGCGCCGATCCCGGCGTAGACGTGCGTGTCGTCGGCCTGGATGCTGCGGACGTACGCCTCGCCGGGGGCGGGCTGGCCGAGGTCGCGGCTCGTGCCCGTGGCCGGGTCGTACTCCCAGACGCGGCCCGGCTCCGACGTGCCCAGGTAGACCTTGCCGTCGGGGGAGGAGGCCATGGTCCAGATGTAGCGGTCGGGGTATTCGGCGACCTTGGTGACCTGGTTCGCGACAGTGTCGATCTTGTAGAGGTCGGATCTCGCGTGGGTGCCGACGTAGACGTCGGTGCCGACCTTGCACATCGCCCAGATGCCCACGCCCGTCGGGATGTCGAAATGGGCCGTGACCGAATCCTTGGCGAGGTCGTACGCGCCGACCACGTTGGGCGACAGGCCGCGCGAGCCCGCGTAGAGCACGCCGCCGACGAACTCGCCGTTGCCGAGCGGGCTGGCGACGCTCGCCGGACCCATGTCGGTGATGGTGCCCTCGGGCTGCGTGTTCTCGCGGGTGGCGGCGCGGGCGGGGGTGGCCGTGAAGGTGGCGGCCGCCGTGGTCGCGGCGGCCGCCTGGAGGAAACGACGGCGGGGGATCATGCGCGGGCTCCCTTGGTGAAGTGCCGCTGTGAAGTTTGGCCGCACGCTATAACGGGCTAGGCCGTAATGTCCAGCGCGAAGAGCGTCGCGGCGTTGCGCCAGGCGACCCGCTCGGCGGTCTCGCCGGTGAGCCCCGCCGCCGCGACCGCGCCGAACGCCGACGACGGGTCGATCAGCGTCGCGTCGGTGCCGAACAGCAGCTGTGCCGGGTCCACGGCGGCCAACACCTCGGCGATGCGCCCGGCGGGGGCGTGCGACCAGCAGGGCTCCAGGTAGAGGCGGTCGCAGGCGTTCGCGGCCTCGATGGCGTACCGGAATCCGTCGGCGCCCATGTGCCCGGCGATCACCCGCAGGCCCGGGATGTCCTCGCAGGCCTCCGCCAGGGCCAGCACCGACGTGCCCCAGGTGTGCACGAGCGCGGGCCGGCCGGTCGCGGCCACCAGCGTGAGCGCGTCGCGGAGCTGCGGAGATGCGACGGGTGAGCCCGTGTAGTCCGTGTGGATCTTGACACCGGCGAACCGGCCGCCCGGCAGATACGCCTCCAGGTCCGCCTCCGCCTCGCGCAGGCGGCGCGGGTTGACCGTGACGTAGCCGAGGAGGCGGTCCTGCGTCTCCAGGTAGGCGGCCAGCGCACGGTTGCCGGCCGGGGCGTCGTAGATGACGGCCTCGGTGGCGGAGACGATCGCCCGGTCGATGCCGTAGCGGTCCATGGTGGCGAGGTTGGCCTCGGCCACGTCCATGGTGAAGAACCACGGGCCCCAGTGGGCGTGCACGTCGATGATCATGACTGCGGCCTCCTCAGGAGCCTGCTCGCGTTGCCGCCGGCCACGGCGGCGATCTCTTCGGGCTTCAGCCCGCTGGTGGCCAGGCGCAGGAGGGGCACGAGGGGTTCGTAGTGAGGGGCGCGCGAGCCGTACAGGAGGCGGTCCGCGCCGAGTTCGGCGGCGGCGAGCTCCAGCGCGTCGGGGGAGTTGAGCAGGCGGGTGGAGGTGTGGAAACCGGGCTCGTCCGCGGCCGCCACCAGGAAGTCGCCCAGGTGGTAGAAGTGCGTGTCGAGGAAGACGACAGTGGCTCCGAGCCCGGCGAAGGGCTGCCAGAACCGGCGTACATCGCCTCCGGTGAGCACCGCCAGGCCCAGCCGCGCCGCCTGCCGGGCGACATGCCGCACGGACGGGAAGCCCGCCTCGACGCCCTGCTCGTCGGGGAACAGCCGGATGGCCGGGACGCCTTGCGCTGCCAGCCGGTCCAGCTCGCGCGCCGCGCCGATCGGATCGCGCAGGTCCACGGCCCCGACCGGAACGACCTCCGGGGCCGCCTGTGCGAGCAGCTCGTCGTTGCCCGAGCGCACGTCGAACAGCGCCGCCCGCAGGCTCGCCGCCGCCCCCGCCCGGATCCGGTGCCCGCCCAGCACCCCGAGCACCGACTCCGGCGTGCCGGGCGGCCCGTCGCGGTCCGGGTACGCCCCGAACAGCACGTCCACGTCGAGCGACACCTCCAGCTCGCCGACCAGCCGCCACGCGTCGAACGGCATACCGGTCCGATCCTCTATTGCCATGCCGCACATCATGCCATTGACGAACCGTGCTTATAAAGTTACGGTCTGGCCCATAATTGCTCAGCAATGAACGCGAGGTGCGCCCATGCTCCGATCACTCCTGGTCATCCTGTCGGCGCTCTTACCCGCGCTCCTCACCGGCCCGGTCGCCCGGGCGGCGGCCTGCGAGGACCCGGCGGTGGAGCGGTTCGGCCCGGCCTCGGTCACCGGCGCCATCGTGGGCGCGGCCGTGCAGGACGGGCACGCCTACGTGGTGACCCGCGGCCTGAAGCCGCCCGTGCTGGCCGACATCGACCTCGCCACCAGGAAGGTCGTCAGGAGCGTCACCCTGCCCGACGGCCCGGCCGCCGGCGAGCCGGAGGGCGCCTGGGCCACGGCCGTGTCCGGCGGCAAGATCTACGTCGGCACGTATCCGGTGCCCGACCTCTACCGCTTCGACCCGGCCACGGGCGCCGTGGAGCGTCTGGCGTCGTTCGGGAAGAACGGCGGCTTCATCTGGAGCCTCGCCGCCGCGCCGGACGGCACCATCTACGCGGGCACCTACCCGGACGGCCGCGTCAGGGAGTACGTGCCGGCCACGGGCGCGGTGCGCGACTTCGGCGTGCTGGTCCAGGGCGAGCGGTACGTGCGGGCGGTCGCCGCCGACGACACCTACGTGTACGCCGGGCTGCTCGACAAGGGCAAGCTCGTCCGGATCACCCGGGCGGACGGCGGGGTGAAGGTGCTCGCGAGCGCCCCGGCCGGCGTCGGCGCCGTCGCCGTGCACGGCGAGCGGGTGCTGGCCGCCGCCGGCGACGTGCTGATCGACGTGCGCGCGGACGGCACGGACGAGCGCCGCACGACCCTGAACGGCGGCACGATCGACATGCTGACCGTGTCCGCCGGCGACACCGTCTACGCCACTTCCCGGCCCGACGGCGCCGTCCACCGTTACCGCACGGGCGACACCGCCTTCACGAAGGTCGCCGAAGCGCCGTCGCCGGGCGACGAGACCAGGCGGCTGCAGCTGCTCGACGAGAACACCCTGCTCGGCTTCGCGGGCAGTGGCGGCATGTGGTGGCTGGACCTGCGCACGGGGCAGTCCTCCTTCGTCGATCTGATCGACGCCGGCCTGCCCAGCGGCCCGGAGCGCCCGCAGAGCATGCTCCTCGTGCCGAACCGCGCCGTCTACATCGGCGGGCACTTCTCCATGGAGGTGCGCGACCTGCGTACGGGTGAGAAGCGCAGGTTCCGGATGCCCGGCGAGCCGAAGGACCTCGTGCGGCGGGGCGACCAGATCTACGCCGCCATCTACCCGAGCGGGCAGATCGTCTCCGTCGACCTGCACACGGACGAGGTGCGCAGCGTCGGCTACCTGGGACACGGCCAGCAGCGCCCCTGGGACATCGAGTACGACCCCGCCACCGACCAGCTCGTGGTCGCCAGCGCCCCGCTCGGCGCCAAGCTGAACGGCGCCCTGTCCGTGATCGACCCCCGCACCCGCCGCATCGACGTCTACGAGGGCGTCATCCCCGACGAGAGCCTCATGAGCCTCTCGCTGGACTCCCGCGGCGGCGTCGTCTACCTGGGCGGCGACGTGCTCGGCGGAGGCGGGACCCCGCCGGTCAAGACGTCTGCGTCCGTCGCCGCCTTCGACCTGCGCACCCGCAAGGTGCTCTGGCAGGTGGACCCGGTCCCGGGACACCGTACGTTCCAGGACGTCAAGGTGCACGACGGGCTGCTGTACGGCGTCTACAAGCGCGACTCGGGCACCTGGATCGCCATGGACCTGGCCACCAGGCAGGTGGTGCGGCAGGGCAAGCTCTCCGGGTACGGCGAGCTGACCGTGCACCGGGGCAGGGTGTTCGCGTCCACGTTCTTCGGCGGCGGGAACGCGTACGAGCTGGGCGCCGAGGCCAAGCTCCTGGCCACCGGGCTCGGCGACGAGTGGTACACCAACCCGCAGCTGCACTTCGAGCCCGGCTCCTGGCGGGCGTGGGCGCTCGCGGGCAGGGAACTGGCCAGGATCAGGCTCGATCCCGGCTGCCCGGCCTTGACCGTCAATCAGTGACTCTACTAGGTTTCGGTCTGTGCCGAAATATGTGATCGATGCCCACCGGCTCATCGGTCCCGTGCCGTTCGACGACCTGCCGAGCGACCCCCGGGACGAGATGGGCCGGCTGGGCATCGACCGCGCCTGTGTCACCCACACGCTCAGCCTCTACTCCGACCCGCGGGCGGGCAACGAGGCCCTGCTCGCGCTCGACGACCCCCGGCTCATCCCCGTGCCCGTGGTGGTGCCGGGGGAGACCGGGGAAGAGCCGCACGGCGTACGGATGATCAGGCTCTGCCCCGAGCGCCACCGCTTCGACCTCACCGGGCCCCATGCGCTGCGCTGCCTGGCCGCGCTCGGCCTTCCCGTGGCGATCGACCTCGACGAGACCTCACCCGCCCAGCTCCGCCACCTCGCCGAGCTCCTCCCGGACCTTCCCATCCTCGTGCTCAACCCCGGCTACCGCCGGCTCCGCGCGCTGGCCGAGCTGATGACCGAGGCGCCGAACGTGCGGGCCGAGATCGGCACCGTCAACACGCAGGGCGGCGTCGAGTGGCTGGCGGCGCGGTTCGGGGCGGAGCGGCTGGTGTTCGGCACCGGCGCGCCGGTGTCGGACGACTGCGGCCCGCGCTTCCTGCTCGACCATCTCGACCTGCCCCCGGAGGACGTCGAACGGATCGCCGCCGGGACGCTGGAGGCGCTGCTGTGATCCTCGACGCCCACGGCCACGTCGGGACCTGGCCCGACTTCCTCATCCCGCGTCCCACCGCAGAGCACCTCGTCGCCACCATGGACCGGATCGGCGTCACCGCGATGGGCATCAGCCACCTGCTCGCCGTCGGCCCCGACGCCGTGCGCGGCAACGAGCTGGCCATGGAGATCGCCGAGCGCTTCCCCGGCAGGTTCGGGGTGTGGCAGGTCTACAACCCCCACCACCGCACCCCGCTCGCCCGCGACGGCGTGTGGGGGGTCAAGCTCCACCCCGACGTGCACCAGTGCCGCCTGGACGACCCCCGGTACGAGCCGGTCTGGCGGCTCGGCCTGCCGGTCCTCGCGCACGGCCAGACGGACTCGCCGTGGAGCGACCCCGCCCAGTTCGCCGCCGTCGCCGCGCGGCATCCGCACGTGCGGCTGATCATGGGGCACACGGGGCTCTGGGCGTACGGGTTCGGCCGCGCGGCCCGGCTCGTGGCCGAGCACCCGAACGTGTTCCTGGAGACGTGCGGCTCGAAGATGACCGGCCGCTGGATCGCCCGGCTGGCCGCACTCGCCGGCCCCGAGCGGGTGCTGTTCGGCTCGGACGCGTGCTTCCTCGACCTGCGTACGGGCTACGGCCGCGTCGCCCTGGCTCCGCTCACCGAGGCCGACCGCGCCCTCATCCAGGGCGCCAACCTGGCCCGCCTCCTCGGCCTCCCCCCGTCCGGCCCGCCCGCGCACGTGGCGGGCGCGCCCGGCCCGCTCACGAAGGGACGACTGCCGTGACGCTCGCCATCCACGGCGGCACCCCCGTCCGCTCCGCCCCCTGGCCCGCCTGGCCGCCGCCCCTCGACCCCGCGCAGCGCGAGCTCGTCACCAAGGTGCTCGAGAGCGGCCTCTGGGGGGCCACGCAGGGCGGCTCCGTGGTCGCGGACCTGACCGCCGCGTTCGCCCGGCTCTCCGGCGTCCCGTACGGCGTCGCGGTCGGCAACGCCACGCTGGGCCTGTTCGCCGCGCTGCGCGGTCTCGGCGTGGGCAGAGGCGACGAGGTGATCGTCCCGGCGTACACGTTCGTGGCGTCGGCCACCGCCGTGCTGCTGGCCGGCGCCACCCCCGTCGTCGCCGACGTGGACCCGGCCGACCTGCACCTGTCTCCGCAGGCCGTACGGGACGCCCTGACCGGCAGGACGGCCGCGATCATGCCCGTGCACCTGGCGGGCAGCCCCGCGGACATGGACGAGCTGACCGCCCTGGCCGCGAGCCACGGCCTGGCGGTCGTCGAGGACGCCGCCCAGGCGCACGGCGCCACGTACCGTGACCGGCCCGTCGGCGGCCTGGGCGACGCCGGGGTCTACAGCTTCCAGGCCAGCAAGGCGATGACCGCGGGCGAGGGCGGCCTGATCGTCTGCCGTGACGAGGCCGTGCACGGCCGCATCTGGTCGGCCTGCAACGTCGGCCGCGAGCTCGGCGGCCGCTGGTACGGCCACCCGTCCGTCGGCTGGAACCTGCGCCTCACCGAGATCCAGGCGGCACTCCTGCTGCCCTGGCTGGACCGCCTCGACGAGGAGATCGACCGCAGGAACGCCTTCTGCGCCGCCCTGGAACGCGAGCTGGCCGCCGTCCCAGGGGTGAGCGTGGTGCCCCGGCCGGACGGCACGACCCGCGACTCGCGCCACCTCCTCATGCTCCGCCTCGATCCCGGCGTGGACCGCGAGTTCGTGCTCGCCGCCATGGCCGCGGAGGGCGTGCCGCTCGACGCCGGGTATCCGCCGCTCGGCACCATGGCGGCCCTCACCGCCGAGGGCGCCCGCGCCGAGCCCTGCCCGGCCGCCGAGGAGGCCGCCAGGACCGTCGTGTGGGTCCGCCAGGCGATTCTCATGGACGACCCGGAGGCGGCCGCCGACGTCGCCGAGGCTCTCGCCAAGGTGCTCTCCGGCAGGCAAGGGCACGTACGACCGCCGAAGGCTACATAACGGGATCTGGCAGTCGGGTCCGTGACAAGATGTCGGAATGGCTCCGGAGCGGATCACCGCGGTACGACACGGACAGAGCTCGGCGAACCTGGCCCACCAGCAGGCGGGCGACCGGCCGCTGCACTACGAGCCGGGCGACCACGAGGTGACGCTGACCGAGCTGGGCAGGGAGCAGGCGGCGGCGCTCGGGCGGTTACTCGCGGGCATGCCCGCCGCCGAGACCCCCGAGGTGGTGTGGTGCTCGCCCTACCTGCGGGCGCTCGACACGTGGCGGGTGGCCCTGGAGGCGTGGGGCGCCGGTCCGCTTCCTGTCACCGTGGACGAGCGGCTCAGGGACCAGGAGTCGGGGGCGTTCGCGCACTACAACCTGGCGGCGATCAGGGAGAAGTTCCCCGAGGAGCTGGCGCGGCGGGAGGCCGAGGGCCCCTACGCCTTCCGGCCGCCCGGCGGCGAGTCCCTGGCCGACGTGGTGGTCAGGCTCCGCGACCTCCTCGCCGACCTGCGCGAGCACGCGGCCGGGCGGCGGGTGCTGATCGTCGCCCACGACTCCGTGGTGCTGGCGCTGCGCCACGTCATCGCGGGCGGTCCTGACGCGGGCCTGGCGGCCGTCCTGGAGTTCGCGCCGGTGCTGAACGGCTCCGTGTCCGTCTGGGACCGTTCCGGGCTCGTCCGGTTCAACGACGTCGCCCATCTCTAGCCGGTGGAGACGACGAGGTCGGCCCGGTCCCGGGTCCGGTCCTCGTCGAACCACTCCTGCTCGGCCGCGAACCACTCCCGCCACCGCGGCTCCAGCTCGGCCCCGTCCCGCTCCATGACCCGCGCGAACCGCAGCTCCCAAGGAGCCTCCACCCAGACGGTGAACGCCAGCAGACCGGAGATCGAGGCGCGGGCCGTGCCGACGCCCTCGATGACCAGGGCCGGCGCGACCGGGACCGTCACGTGCTCGGCGTACTCCCCGCGCACCCAGTCGTACCTGCGGAAACCCCCGGACTGACCGTCCCGCAGCGGGAGGAGCACCTGCGACTCCAGCGCGTGGAACCAGCCGCCGGGACCGCCCTCCCACGGCACGGGAAAGTCGTCGCTGTGGATCACCTGGCAGCCCAGCGCGGTCGCCAGCCGGACCGCGAACGTCGTCTTGCCCGCCCCCGCCGGCCCGTCCACCGCCACCAGCCGGACGGGGCCGCACGACGGCCGCAGGCTCATGACGCGCTCGGCCAGGTGATTCACGGACCCAGGGTAGAGGAGCGGGTACGTGCAACTGAGAGAATGTTCTTTCGCCCCGAACGCATGCAGGAGGTTGATCTTGCTCGGACCCCTCGGCGACATTGTCGTGCTCGACCTGTCCAGGGCCCTGGCCGGGCCGCACGCAGCGCAGATGCTCGGTGACCTGGGCGCTCGGGTGATCAAGGTGGAACATCCGGACGGGGGCGACGAGTCGCGCGGCTGGGGACCGCCGTTCGTCGGGCCGGATCACGATATTTCGACCTATTTCCTGGCAGCCAACCGCAACAAGCAGTCCGTCGCCGTCGACCTCAAGTCCGCCGACGGCAAGCGGCTCATCGAGCGCCTCGTGCGCCAGAGCGACGTCCTGATCGAGAACTTCCGCACCGGCGTGCTCGACCGCCTGGGCTTCTCCGCCGAGCGCCTCCACGAGCTCAACCCCCGCCTGGTCATCCTGTCGATCACCGGTTTCGGCCACGACGGCCCGGAAGGCGGACGGCCCGGCTACGACCAGATCGCCCAGGGCGAGGCGGGTCTGATGTCGCTGACCGGCCCGTCGTCCGACGAGCCGTACCGCGTCGGCGCGTCCATCGCCGACCTGCTGGCCGGCATCCACGGCGCGTACGGCGTCGTCAGCGCCCTCTACGAGCGCGAGCGCACCGGCAAGGGCCGCGTCGTGCGCACCTCGCTGCTGGCCGCGATCACCGGCGTGCACTCCTACCACGGCACCGCCTGGACGGTCGGCGGCAAGGTGCCGGCCGCCGGGGGCAACCACCACGCCTCCATCGCCCCCTACGGCGCCTTCCGCTGTGCCGACGGCATGCTGCAGATCGCCGCGGCCAACGACGGCCAGTGGCGGAAGGTCGCCACGCTGCTCGACCTCGATCCCGACGCGCCGAAATACGCCACGAACCGGGACAGGTTCGCGCACCGGGACGAGCTGATCGCCGACATGGAGAAGGCCCTGGCCGCCCACGGCCGCGACCACTGGCTGGCCAGGCTGGGGGAGGAGGGCGTGCCGGCGGGTGCGATCAGGTCGCTCGACGAGGTCTACGCCTGGGCGCAGACCCGCTCCCAGGGGCTGGTCGTCGAGGTGGAGCACCCCGTGCTGGGGAAGATCGAGCTGCCCGGACCGCCGCTGCGCTTCGACGGGCTGACCGGTTCGGCGCACACCGCGCCGCCCGCGCTCGGCCAGGACGGCGACGCGGTGCTCGCCTGGCTGGAAGAGCGCGAACGATGATCCGCATTTCGTGGCACCGGACGGCCTCTTCATGCGTCAACATTGCAACGTGGCTGACATCTAGGGAGCGATAGTGAGCCGTCCGGACGCGCGCACACTGATCGAAACGATCCTCGACCGGGGGTCGTGGAAGTCGTGGGACGCGCCGCCCGCCGACCCCGCGCAGCCCGGCTCCTCCTACGCCGACGAGCTGGCCGCGGCCCGCGTCAAGTCCGGCTACGACGAGGCGGTCATCACCGGCGAGGGGCTGCTCGGCGGCCGCAGGGTGGCCATCGCGGCCTGCGAGTTCGCGTTCATGGCGGGCTCGATCGGGGTGGCGGCGGCCGAGCGGCTCACGGCCGCGGTCGAGCGGGCCACCCGCGAGCGGCTGCCGCTGCTGGCCGCGCCCGCCTCGGGCGGCACGCGCATGCAGGAGGGCGCGCTCGCGTTCGTCCAGATGGTGAAGATCACCGCCGCGATCCAGGCGCACCGGGCCGAGGGCCTGCCCTACCTGGTCTACCTGCGGCATCCGACGACGGGCGGGGTGTTCGCGTCCTGGGGCTCGCTCGGGCACGTCACGCTGGCCGAGCCGGGGGCGCTGATCGGGTTCCTGGGGCCAAGGGTGTTCGAGTCGCTGCACGGCTACCCGTTCCCCGAGGGGGTGCAGGTCTCGGAGAACCTGCACCGCAAGGGGCTGCTCGACGCGGTGGTGCCGGCCGAGGAGGCGCGGGAGATCGCGATCAAGGCGCTCGGCGTGCTCGCCGACGACAGGTCGGGCGTCGTGGCCGGCGCCCCTCCGGAGGAGGACCTGCGGCCCGTCGAGGCGTGGGAGGCGATCACTCGCTCCCGCCGCGACGACCGGCCCGGCGTGCGCGCGCTGCTCAAGCTGGCCGCCACCGACGTGACGCCGCTCAGCGGCAGCGGCGAGGGAGAGAACGAGCCGGGGCTGCTGCTCGCGCTGGCCAGGTTCGGCACGGCGCCGGCGGTGGTGCTCGGCCAGGACCGGCGGGTCCAGCGGGCCAACTCACCGCTCGGCCCGGCCGGGCTCAGGGTGGCCAGGCGCGGCATGCGGCTGGCGGCCGAGCTGGGCCTGCCACTGATCACGGTGGTCGACACGGCCGGGGCCGACCTGTCGAAGGCGGCCGAGGAAGGCGGGCTGGCCGCCGAGATCGCCCGCTGCCTGGCCGAGCTGGTCATGGTCGACGCGCCGACCGTGTGCCTGCTGCTCGGCGAGGGCGCCGGCGGCGCGGCGCTGGCGCTGCTGCCCGCCGACCGGGTGCTGTGCGCGCAGCACGCCTGGCTGTCGCCGCTGCCGCCGGAGGGCGCCTCGGCCATCCTCTACCGTTCGGTGGACTTCGCGCCGGAGATCGCCCAGGCCCAGCGCATCCGCGCCACCGACCTGCGGCAGGACGGCATCGTGGACCGCGTCATTCCGGAACTGCCCGACGCCGCGTACGAGCCGAGGCAGTTCTGCGAGCGGGTGGGGCGGGCGCTGGAGTACGAGATCGCGCGGCTCCTGGAGCTGAGCCCGGCGGACCGTTTCGCGGCCCGCCAGGCCCGCTTCCGCAACCTCGGCTAGGAACGCGGGGCCGGCGTGGTCGTCGCTGTCACGCGCGGCGTGGTGGGGTCGTAGCGCCACAGTTCCTTGCCGCCGGCGTCATAGCCCGTGAGCGCGCTGGTACCGAAATCGCTGCCCTTGGGGACCGCGGCCGCGAACAGTGCCACGCCCTGTCCCCACGGGTCGGGTGCGGCCTCGGCCGTGCCGGTGACGCCGCCCTTCATCCGGATCTCCACCTTGGCCGTGCCCGCGAGGGCGTAGCCGTACCAGGCCTTGTCGCCGTGGGCCCACCGCACCGGCCGCTCGGCGTCGATCAGGCCGCTCAGCTTCCCGCCGGGGACGAACCCCGGCAGAGCCGGCACCATCTCGCCGCTCTCCCAGAAGGCCGCACAGCCCGGCTGGACAAGAGCCGTGACGCCCGCGGGCAGGGTCGTGGGGGCGGTCTCGGACCTCGCGGCCTGCCTTCCGCAGCTCTTGTCGTACTCCGGGAGCTGCCTGTCAGGCTGGCCCTTCGCCTTCACGACGAAGCCCCCGACCTGGGTGCCGAGCGGGACGCTGACGTGCCAGACCGGGTGCGGGGTGCCGGTGCCGCGCAGGAAGGAGGCGCGGACCCGCCGTCCGTCGAAGAGCACCGCGTCGACCGACTCCCAGTCCTCGCCGGCCGGGCCGAAGTAGATGTCGGCGCCGGGGTCCGGCAGGTAGGTGGTCGTCCTCTGGAAGGGGTGGGAGTCGTCCGGGCCGTTGACGAAGCAGCCGGAGGCGGCCCAGGAGTCGACGCCGCCGGAATAGCAGAACCCGTTCGCGCCGCCGGGCATCTCCCTGAACCAGACGCGCATCGGGCGGCCGGAACCCTCGGTGCCCGGGAGGGTCATCACCTCGCCGACCGCCTGATCGGTCTCGTCCAGCGATCTCTTGGCCGGCTCGTCGTGACGCCAGACCTCCTTGCCCGACGCGTCATAAGCGACCGTGCGGTAGCCCTCGGCCGGATCGCCGGACGGGTCCTCGACGGCGAACAGCGTGACGCCCAGGTTCCAGGGATCGGGCCTGGTCTCGATGCTCGCCGTGCTCCCGCCGTCGAACGAGATCTCGATCCTGACGACGTCCTTGCGGGCGGAACCTCTGATCAGGCCGTCCTGCACGGTCGTGCTCACGACCGGGCTCGCCGCGGTGAGCACGTGCGAGCCGAGCTGAGCACCGTGCCGTGACCAGATCAGCTCCGGTCCCTCCTTCGACCGGTACGGCCGCACGGAGACGCCCAGCGGCAGCTCCATCGGCGCGCTCATGGGCTGTCCGGCCGGCGGCGCCATGGCGTCCCGGGACCACCACCCGAGGTTCTTGCCCTTGACGTCCGCGATCCGGATCCTGGACATGGGCTCCTGCGACGGATACGACACGGTCCACAGCCGGTACGGCGCCCCGTCCAGGCTCCGCACCGTGCCGGGGAACTCCTGCCCGTCCTTCGTGACACCGGTGACCGTGCCCACGTCCTGGCGCGCCAGTCCCCAGTCCATCGCGGTCGCCGCCCCGTCCTTCAGCGTGCTGCCCACGAACCAGGCATCGGCCCCCTGCCAGCCGACAGCGTTGACGCAGGCCCCGAACGGCTCGGCCGCGGCCCGGTCGACCGCGTAGCAGACCTCGGGATAGCCCGGCTTCGCCTTGGCGAACCAGATCCGCAGCGGCTTGCCCTCGGAGGGATTGTCGACGGTCACCTCCTTGCCGAGGGGCGTCCGTTCCTTCATGAGCTGCTGGTAGATCCCGGTCGGGTCGGTCGCGGTGTTCCTGCCCAGGCCCCCGTTGAGCAGGACAGGAACGAACGCGGCCACCAGCGCCGCCGGCAGCGCGGCCAGCAGCCACCGGGCGGGGGAGCGGCGCGGTCTGCGCTCCATGACACGCGTCCAGGCGTGCGGGCCGGCCTCGAAGGTCCGGGCGCGGGCGTCGAGCGCGGCCCGCAGGCGCTCTTCCAGGTCGTTCACGCGTCCTCCTCCTTCAGTGCCTTGCCCAGGGCGGCCAGCGCCCTGCTGGCGTGGGTCTTCACCGATCCGGGCGAGACCCCCATGGCCTCGGCGATCTCGCGTTCCGACAGGTCCAGCCAGTAACGCAGGACGAGGGCCTCGCGCTGGCGGCGCGGCAGGCGGTCCATGGCGGCCAGCAGCTCGCGGTGCTCCTCGGAGACGATGACCGCGTGTTCGCTGCTGCGGGCCGGTTCCGGGGGGTCGGGGCGGCGCAGCCGTACGAGCCTTAAATGTCGCAGGCGGTTACGGGTGAGGTTGCAGACGGTAGCGCGCAGGTAGGCCAGGGCGGCCCCGTCCTCGCGCAGGCGCCTGGTGTGCAGCCGGGCGAACGCCTCCTGGGCGATGTCCTCGGGGTCGTCCGCGCCGAGCAGCCCGGCCAGGCGTACCAGGGACTGGTACTGGGCCGCGAACAGGTCGGCGAACGACGGCTGCGCCATGGTCGCTGTTTCGATCACGCCATAGAAGACACCCGGAACGGCAACCGGTTGACTACGGGACCGGAATCCGTTCGACGCGGATCGAGAAGACCTCCTCGCGGGGCACCACGACCTCGTAGGCGCCGTGGTCGACCATCCAGTAGCCCAGCGCCTCCGCCTTCATCCCGCTGTGGCCGGTATAGGCGATGTGCAGCCCGTCGTCGTCCTCGTCCAGCACGATGCAGGGCTCCCCGCCGAACGCCCCCACCGTGCGGATCAGCACCAGCCACTCGACCTGCGACCTGGCCACCACCCGCCGCCAGTAGCCCGACGCGGGCTCGAACCCCTCCAGCTCGGTCTCGCTGAACAGCACCACCTGGTCGCTGTCGGGACCGAGGGCGGCGGGCAGCGTGCGATCGCCGAAGCGGGCCACGAAGCCGGACGCCACCGGCGTGATCTCTTCACTCATGCCGCGCGCCGCCAAGTCAGTCCGTCGTACTCGGCGAAGGGCCGCTCGCCGTCGGCGGTGATGTGCACGATCTCCGCCCCGGCCGGGATCGGCATCGGGACGGTGTGGAACTGCGGCACCACGTGATCCGACGACGTCGTGAACCCGTTGCCCGCGAACGGGGCCGCGTCGCTCCAGTCGCCACCCATGTGCGGCCCGTACGGCACCGCGTAGGTGTCGACGTCGCGGGCGTACCAGCGCATGACGTAGAGCTCCGGCACCTCGGCGAACAGCTCCGACCCGTCGAACGACAGGTCGAGCCCGTAATAGAGCGACTCAGGCGTGGTCAGCCTGACGCAGTCCTGCACGCGGTAGACGTAACCCGAGATGACCGTGCGCTTGCCCGACAGATATGGCACGAGCAGACGCGGCGGGACAACCTTCTGCATCTGCGTTCCGCTCACGGTACGACTTTACCGAAGGTCCGCAGAAAGCCTCGGCCTTCAGTCTTCAGGCCGGGGATGAATGCTGTCCCCCTTCGGGGGATGGCCCGCCGTAGGCGGGGCATCCCGGAGCGTGGACCTGGGACTTCAGGTGGGGCGACGCTGCCGTTCGATGTACTGCCTGATGATCGATAGTGGGGCTCCGCCGCAGGAGGCGGCGAAGTAGCTGGGTGACCAGAAGGGGCCGTGCATGGTGGCGTGGTTGACTCGGTCGGTGAACTCCTTGCGCAGGTAGTGCGAGGAGACGCCCTTCAACGAGTTGACGAGTTTGCTGATCGCGACCTTGGGCGGATAGTGGACGAGCAGGTGGACGTGGTCGTGTTCGCCGTTGAACTCGCGCAGTTCGGCCTCGAAACTGTCGCACACCTCGATCATGACGTCTTCGCAGCGGCGCAGCATCTCCTCATCGAACACGTTTCTGCGATATTTGGTGACAAAGACCAGATGGACGTGCATCGCGGAAACCACGTGTCTGCCTCGCCGATATTCCACTTCCTCGCTCATGGACCAGATGATAATGTGTTCGAGTCGGTGAGACGCAAGTGTCCCGTGGGAGAGGGGGTGTTTCGCGTGTTGGCGGGTCGGAAGTACCGCCTGGAGTTCGACTTCGGGCAGCGGGCGTTCGCCGAAAGGCTGGGTGGGATCTGCCGGGCCGTGTGGAACACCGGTCTCGAACAACGGCGGGAGTACCGGCGGCGCGGGCAGTGGATCACCTATGCCGAGCAGTGCAGGCAGCTCGCCGAGGCGAAGAAGGACCCGTACTGCGACTGGCTCGCCGACGCCCCCGCCCAGGTGATCCAGCAGACCCTCAAGGACCTGGACGAGGCGTGCCGCAAGCATGGCACGTGGAAGGTGCACTGGAAGGCGAAGGCGAAGTGGCGGCCCTCGTTTCGGTTCCCCACCGCCAAACACCTGCCGGAGCGGATCGGCCGCAAGTGGGGGCGGGTGTTCCTGCCCAAGTTCGGGTGGACGCGGTTTCGGATGTCGCGCCCGCTCGGGGGGAGCGTCAAGTCCGCGACCGTGTCCCGGGACGGCAGGCACTGGTTCATCAGCTTCCTGGTCGATGATGGGATCGCCGAGCGTGAGGAACACGCCTGCCCTCAATGGGCGGGTGTGGACCGGGGGGTGGTCACGGCCGCCGTGACCTCGGATGGGGAGTTCTTCGACCGCCGCCACGCCGGAAGCGACGGTGTTTCCTCCCGCCAGTTGCCGCGGGAGAGGAAGCAGGCCCGGGAGGACGATCTCGGGTATCTCACGCCCGGCGAAGCGGAACGGTATCTGCGGCTGCAACGCCAACTCGCCCGCACACAGAAGGGATCGAAGCGGCGCAAGACGGTTGTGGCCGCCATCGGTGAGATCATGCGGCGGGTCCGGTGGCGGCGCGCTGACTTCAACGCCCAAGCCGCGCACCGGCTCACCCGCGTGTACGGGCATGTGGTCATCGAAGACTTGAACACCAAGGGCATGAGCGCGGCCGTCAAGCCGAAGCCCGACCCCGACCAGCCGGGCCGGTTCCTGCGCAACGGCGCGGCGGCGAAATCCGGGCTCAACAAGGCGATTCTGGACAAGGGCTGGTATGGCCTGGAAGTCGCCCTCCGCTCCAAGGCCCGCTACACCGGCAGTGTCATCCATAAGATCAACCCCGCGTATACGTCCCAGACGTGCCCGGAACCTGCGTGCGGGAAGGTGGATGAGAAGAGCCGCAAGAGCCAAGCGATCTTCTCCTGCACTTCTTGCGGGCACACCGAGCACGCCGACATTGTCGGGGCGAAGAACATCAAGACCAAAGGACAGGCGGCCGGGCTGGTCGTCTCAGGGCGTGGAGACCCACCCGGGTCCGCGAAACGTCAAGCACCCCATTCCACAGCACGAGCCGCGCAAGCGGCACGAGCTGCCGCATAGCGGCACGGGAATCCCCGTCCCTAAAAGGCGGAGAGCAGGTCAAGATCCGCTGAACCTCAGAGGACCCGGTGTTCGAGGCACGGCAGGGTGGATCTGGCGGCGGCCGTCCATTCGTGATCCACCCGCACGACCTGCGTGCCGGGCGCCGTGCCGAGATCGGCCCGGATCACGCCCAGCGGGTCGACCAGCATGCTGCGGCCCACGCCGAAGCCGTCGGACGACTCGGCCGGGTTGGGCGCCTGGCCGACGGCGGCGGTCCACATCGTGTTCTCCAGCGCCCGGGCCCTGACCAGGGTGACCCAGTGGTCCTCCTTGAGCGGTCCCGAGCCCCAGGCGGCGATCACCGCGAACAGCTCGGCGCCCTTGTCCACCAGCGCCCTGGCCAGCTCGGGGAAGCGCACGTCGTAGCAGGTGATGAGGCCGATCCTGAGCCCCGCGAGCTCGACCACGGCCGGCTCCGCGCCGGGCGCGACCAGGTCGGACTCCTTCGCGCCGAACGAGTCGAACAGGTGGATCTTCCGGTACGCCGCCCGCACCGCGCCCTGGGCGTCGATGGCCACGGCCGTGTTGTGCACCCGGCCCTCGCCCGGCTCGAAGACCCCGGCGATCACCGACAGCCCGTGCTGCCTGGCGGCCTCGGCCAGACCGGACACGAACGGGCCGTCCAGCGGCTCCGCCAGGTCCGTGATGCGCCTGCCGTAACGGGTGAGCGTGGCCTCGGGGAAGATCGCCAGGTCGGCCCCCTCGGCTCTGGCGAGCGCCTCTCTGGCCCGCTTGAGGTTCGTGGACGGGTCAGGAGAGACGGGGATCTGGCAGAGGGCGATTGCGGTCACGGCTCGACTCTAGCCGGTTGGGCATCGGCCGGAACCAGGTCAGGCACCGCCAGATCCACTCGAGGGGGCCGTACCTGAACCTGCTCAGCCACCACCTGCTGAGCAGCACCTGCCCGGCCACGGTCACCGCCGCCAGCGCCACCACCGACCAGCGGGTCGGGTCAGCGTTCAGCAGCGGGGCGGCCAGGGCGATCACCGCGGTGCCCGACACGTAGTTGGTCAGCGCCATCCTGCCCAGCGGCTCCAGCACCGCCGACAGCCACGGCCGCAGGACGAGCAGCAGCCCCAGCGAGTACGCCGCCGCGCCCGCCAGCGCCGCCACGCTGTAGGCGATCCAGGCGTACGGGCTCGCCTGGGCGTGCCCGCTCGCCTCCGCGGCGCGCATGCTCGCCCAGGCGGCCGTCAGCAGCACGGTGGCCAGCCCCGTGACCGCGAACGAGGGCAGCAGCAGCCGCCTGGGCGGACGCAGCTGGTACAGCCCCATGCCGAGCAGGAACAGACCGGGGATCAGATAAGGCCCGCCGCCCACCTTGAGCCCCCAGGCCGTCGCCGCCAGCCCCAGCAGCAGCACCGGCAGACCGCCGGCCAGGAAGGAGGCGGGCAGCAGCACCGCGGCGCCGTAGACGGCGTAGTCGGTCAGCACCTCGCCCTCGTAGAACAGGTGCTGGACCTGCCCGAGGCAGAACAGCCAGAACAGCCTGCTCACCAGCGCCCGGCGGCTGTTGCCGCGCAGGAACAGCATGAAGCTGATGCCGAACAGCAGCGAGAAGATCGGGTAGAACCGGCTCTGGAACAGGGCCTCGATGGTCCAGTCGACCCCGTTGCGCACGCCCTTGTCGGTGTGCTGCCAGGTGTTGACCAGCATGATCCCGCCCACCGCGAAGCCGCGTAGGGCGTCGAGCTCACGGATGCGCGTCACAGGAACCAGATGAACCACCATACGAGGAATCCGGCGCCGATGGCGGCCGCCGCGCCCTGTGGCCACCGCCGGTCGCGAAGGAGCGCCGCGGCGGTCAGCACGGCCGAGGCGGCGGCGATCCAGGTGTAGCCGACGGCCGCGCCGGGCACGCCGACGGCCAGTGCGGTCTCGTTCCTGCCGGCCAGGGCGTGGACGGACTGGCCGACCAGCCCGGCGAACGCCACGCCGGCCAGCCCGCCGAAGGCCGTCAGGGCCCTGCCCTTGAGCGCGCCCGCGATCAGTTGGATGAGGGAGACGAGCGCGAACAGGACGAAGGGCGCGGCCAGCCAGGGCGACTTCGAGATCTGGTACGGGGCGGCGGTCACGTGCAGGTCGCCCACTTGCCTGCTCGTGTCGTCGAGGCACGGCGAGGCCGTGTTGCCCGCAGGGGCGGCGAGGAACTCGACGATCTTGCGGCGGGCGCAGGCGCTGGACAGGAAGACGGCATGGGAGGCGCGGGGGAACTCCTCGAAGCGGGCGCCGGGGAGCGCCTCGGCCGCGGGCCTGCTGGTCCTGGTGGGGGTGGTCGGGTCGTACTGCCCGCCCAGCATGTACACGGGGGCCTTGGTGGTGGCGTTGACGGGCTTGGCCTTGGGCAGCTGCCAGGCATCACACACCGCCTTGTCCCCATTTATGGTGAAAAGTCGGGATTTTGGGGTGAATGTGTTGAACGGGACCTCGTCCTGGCACTGCACCGCGTGATACAGCCCGAACTCGTGCGACACCAGCCCCCCGCCCACGGCGTCGGCCAGCGGCTGCAGCAGCTCGTCGTGGCCCTTGGCCAGCGCGCCGACCATCGCGGGCGCGACCGCCGCCACGTCCGCCTCGTGCAGCGCCTCAGCCATGATCGCGGCCAGGTCGTCGCCGCTGACGCGCGCCGAGAACGTCTTGCCGAGGATCGGATCGGTCGCGGTCACCTGGGCGGGTCTGGCGTTGAGCCGGGCGGTCGCGGCGTCGAACGCGTCCTTCATGCCGAGCGCGGCCACCGTGTCCGCCAGGTTCCTGGCGGCGTCGTCGTACCAGTTGACGCTCTCCGGCAGGTACGAGTCCAGCACCACCGACCGCACCCCCTTGGGGTCGGCGGCGGCCACGTCCATCATGACCCTGGTGGAATAGCTGACGCCGAACAGGTTCCAGGACTCGTACCCGAGCTGCTCGCGTAACGCGACGACGTCGGCCGCGATCTCCTTCGTGTTGTATCCCCGCAGGTCGACGCCCTCCT
The DNA here is from genome assembly GCF_040137845.1 of Nonomuraea sp. B19D2. Classification (NCBI taxonomy): domain Bacteria; kingdom Bacillati; phylum Actinomycetota; class Actinomycetes; order Streptosporangiales; family Streptosporangiaceae; genus Nonomuraea; species Nonomuraea sp. B19D2. The sequence continues at coordinate 41,512 of NZ_JBEFAK010000022.1, forward strand.
CCCGGAGCCTCGCCCGGCACCGGCCGGCGGCCGCCGCGAGGTCGGCGGGCGGCTGCCTGAGCTGCCCGAGCAGCGCCTCGGCCGTCTCGGGGCAGCCGAGGGCCGGCTCGGAGTACCTGCTGCCGCGCTGCTCGACCGTCACCACGTCGCGATCGGGGAACATCTGGCTCAGAAACCCGATGAGCTGCAGGGAAGCCGAAGCCGGGCCTCCGCTCATATAGACGACGGGATCCGGTTTCCGGTCCTTGGCGGTCGAGGTGCGGACCGCGTACCCCACGTTGATCTTCCTCTCAGGGGCGTCCCTGCGCTCGGGAACCTCGAGGAAACCGCAGGTCGTATTGGGCGGCAGGTCGACCGCGCAGGGGGGCAGGCCGACCCCTCGCGAGGTCCCGACGGGGGGAACGGCCAGGGCGAGGGCGAGCACAACCCGGATGATCACGGGACGAGACTAATAGTGTGGGGTCGTGACCGAACCACTTGTTGCCAGGATGCGTGCCTTCGGCACGACGATCTTCGCGGAGATGAGCGCGCTCGCCGTCGAGACCGGATCGATCAACCTCGGCCAGGGCTTCCCCGACACCGACGGACCCGCGGCGATGCTCGACCGCGCGGTGCAGGCGATCACGTCGGGCGCGAACCAGTACCCGCCGGGGCCGGGGCTCCCGGAGCTGCGCCGGGCGGTCTCGGAGCACCGCGCCGCCCATTACGGCCTCTCGTACGACCCGGCGGGCGAGATCCTGATCACGGTGGGGGCCACCGAGGCCATCGCGGCCGCCGTGCTCGCCCTGTGCGAGCCGGGGGACGAGGTGATCGCCTTCGAGCCGTACTACGACTCCTACGCGGCGTCGATCGCGCTCGCCCAGGCCCGGCTGGTGGCCGTGACGATGCGCCCGGTCGAGGGCCGCTTCACGTTCGACCCGGACGAACTGCGCGCCGCCGTCACGCCCCGCACCCGCGCCATCCTCGTCAACTCGCCGCACAACCCCACGGGGACCGTGTTCACCCGCGCCGAGCTGGCGGTCATCGCCACGCTCTGCCAGGAGCACGACCTGGTCGCGGTGACGGACGAGGTGTACGAGCACCTGACGTTCGACGGGGTCGAGCACATCCCGCTGGCCACGCTGCCCGGCATGCGCGAGCGCACGGTGATGATCTCCTCCGCGGGCAAGACGTTCTCGGTCACCGGCTGGAAGACCGGCTGGGTGTGCGCCCCTCCCGCCCTGGTCTCGGCGGTGCAGACGGTCAAGCAGTTCCTCACGTTCACGGCGAGCGCGCCGTGGCAGCTGGCGGTGGCCTACGGGCTGCGGCACGAGCTGGAGTGGGTCTCCGCCCTGCGCGCGGGGCTGCAGGACAAGCGCGACCGCCTCATGGAGGGCCTCTCGGCCGCCGGATTCTCTGTCTTGCGGCCTTCTGGCACGTACTTCGTCCAGACGGACATCCGCCCCCTGGGCTTCTCGGACGGCCTCGAGCTCACGCGCCGCCTCCCGGATCTCGCCGGCGTGGTGGCCATCCCGACCCAGGTCTTCTACGACCACGCCGAACGCGGCCGCCACTTCGTCCGGTTCGCCTTCTGCAAGAAGGACGAGGTCATCGACGAGGCGGTAACCCGCCTCAAGCACCTGTCCACCTGACCCCTCCGTCGAACACGCGGCACAGTACGGCGACATCGAGGCCATGGCCCATTCCCCGGCACCCGCACGGTCCTCGCGGTCGGCAGGCTGAGCGCGCGCGGCTGGTCGCGGGCGGCCCCGTCGCGGAATTCAGTGTCAACGGAGAGTAGTGGAGGGTAAACTGATGGTGGTGGTATCGCGGTGATACCGCCTCCGACCTACGATGGGGGGCATGGCTATGACCCTTCGCTTGACCGACGAGCAGACCGAGGCCCTCCGTAAGCGCGCCGAGTTCGAGGGGCGCAGCATGCAGCAGATCGTGGTGGCCGCCGTCGAGGAATACCTGGCGCGGCACGCCGCCGACGAAGAAGTTCGCCGGCTCGGCGCCAAGTCGAGGGAGCGCTGGCGAACAGTCCTCGATCGGCTCGGCGAGTGACCCGCTACCTCACTCTGGAGCAGGTCCTCGAGCTCGCGGAGGCGGAGCTCGGCGACATTCTCGCGGTCCGTGATCTCGGCCTGCTCGACTCGGCCGTTCACCGGCCGAGCTCCGCCATGTTCGGCCAGGAGGCCTATCCCGACCTGATGACGAAAGCCGCCGCTCTCCTGCAGTCGCTAGCGGTCAATCATCCGCTCATCGACGGCAACAAGCGGCTTTCCTGGCTGGTGACGGACGTTTTCCTGCGGTTCAACGGGATCGAGCTCGACACCGACGACGACTCCGCCTACGACCTCGTCATCGCCGTCGCGGCCGGCAAGCTGACCGAGGTGGACGAGATCGCGGACGTCCTGCGTACCTTCACGACACCATCCTGAGTGGCGCGCGCCTCAGCTCCGGCTGCTCTCGTTGCTGGCCTCGTCCAGCGGCGTCAGTGTGTCCGTGGCGGCCTCGTGCTCCATCCCGGTCGCCTGCAGCAGGTCGACGACCACCGAACGCAGTTGCGCGATGATCACGTGCGCCGAGAATCCGAGTCCCTCGGGCCGTTCCCGGGCCGCGACGGCCAGCAGCGCCTGGCGTGCCAGCGTCGGTTCCCGGCCCGCCCCGAGCTCCAGTTGCAGCAGCAGCGCCGCCTCCGAGACCTCGCGTAGCGCCTCCGCCAGGGCCGCGGGCGGCGGGCTGGCCTCGCCGAGCGCGGCCAGGGTGCGCCTGGCCAGGACCCGCGCGTTCCGCAGCGCCAGGTCCACCGGCACGGCCGCGGTCTCGTAACGCGCCAGGCTGGCCTTGCGATGCCAGTGCAGTGGCGAGATCAGCGTGATCTCCTTGGCGGTCTCCAGGGCATGCGCGTACTCCTCGACCGCGTCCTGCGTGCTGCGCGCCTCCTCCAACGCCTCGGCCGCCAGGTCCACGTTCCGCTTCTCGATCGCCTCCGCGGACCGCTCCAGCACCGTGGACAGCGCGTCGAGCACCCCGGACAGGTGCTTGGCCGCGATCGTGAACGGGCTGGCGGGCAGCAGGGCGACCGCCATGACCCCGATGATGCCCCCGGTGAGCGCGTCAGCCATCCGGTCCAGCCCTCCGGCGCCGTCGCTGGGCACCAGGGTGGCCACCAGCACGGCCGACGACCCGGCCTGCGCGACGAACAGCGCCCCGCTGTTCAGCAGGACCGCCACGGTCATCGCGAGCGCCACCACGAGCGCCAGCTGCCACGGGCCCGAGCCGATCCAGGACACCAGCAGGTCGCCGATGCCCACCCCGAGGCTGACGCCGATCACCAGCTCGGCGACCCTGCGCAGCCGCTGCCCGAGCCCGACGCCCACGCAGATCAGCACGGAGATCGGGGCGAAGAACGGATGTGGGTGGCCGAGCAGCTCGATGGCGATGAGCCAGGCCAGTGCGGCACCGACCGCGCACTGCGCGATGGACGGCGCCATGAGGCCGAACGTGCCCAGTCGTTCCTTCACATGATCGCTGAGCCTGGTTCGCACCCTTCCACCTTGGCGGATCTTTGTGACGTTGAGGTCACATTTGCCCCATCTAAGTCCTTTTCATCGGAGGTTGTGCCTTTTCTCGCTTAGTCAGGAGAGGCGCTCTCGGCCTGGTCCTCTTGGTCAAGCGGCGGCAGGGCCGCCAGCGCCTCCTTCCGGTCGGTGCCGGTCGCCTGGAGCAGGTCCACGATGATCGACCGGAGCTGGGCGATCATCACGTCCGCGGAGAAGCCCCACCGCTCGGACCCTTGCCGGGAGGCCACCGCCAGGATCGCCTCGGTGACCTTTTCCGGCGAGCGTTCGGCGGCCAGCTCGTCTCGCAGCATGAGCGTCGCGTCCGCCAGCTCGCCCAGCGCGTCGGGCAGCCAGGGCGGGAGCGGGCTGGAGCCGTCGAGCGCCACGATGGCCCGTCTGGCCAGCACCCGCGCGTTCCTGAGCGCGTGATCGAGCGGCACGGCCGCCTTCTCGTACCCCTCCAGGCCGGGTCGGCGGTAGCGGTGCAGCGGCGAGATGGTGGCGATCTCCCTGCTCGTCTCCAGCGCCTGCAGGAACTCCTCCACCTTCGTCTGGCTGCCCCGCGCCGCGTCCAGCGCCTCCGCGGCCAGTCTCGCGTCACGCTTCTCGATGGCCTCGGCGATCTGCCGCAGCGCGTCGGCCAGCGCGCCGAACATCCCCTTCGCGTGCCGCCTCGCGAGCGCGGACGGGCTGGCGGGCAGCAGGGCCACCGCCGCGAGCCCCACGAGGCCGCCGACCAGGGCGTCGACCATTCTGGCGAACCCGCCGGCACCGCTCGGCGGCAGGAGGGTCGCGACGAGCACGGCCGAGGAGCCCGCCTGGAGGACGATCAGCGAGCCGCTGTCCAGCAGCACCGCCGCGACCATCGCCATCGCCACCACGAGCGCGATCTGCCACGCGCCCGAGCCGATCCACGACACCAGCAGGTCACCGACGCCGACGCCGACGCTGACCCCCGCGACCAGCTCCACCACCCGCCGCAGCCGCTGGCCCAGCCCCACGCCGATGCAGACCACGACCGCGATGGGCGCGAAGAACGGGCGGCTGTGGCCGAGCAGATCCTTGGCCACGAGCCAGGCGATCGCGGCGCCGACCGCGCACTGGCCGATGGAGGGGGTCATCAGCCTCAGCCTGCTCAGGCGCTGGTGTACGTGCATGTCAAACACGCATCTACCTTGGCCCGCAAACGTGACACTCGGGTTACAACCCGATGAGATCGGGCGGCTCAGCCGCTCAGCAGCGGTGGCCCTGAGCGTACCTTGACATCGTCGGCGGCGTTCGTGGGCAGACATTGACCATGTGTCCCGCCGACCGGCTCGGCTAGCGTCGCCAAGGCGGGGAGAACCGGTAACGGAGAAGGGGCGTCACATGCCGGACCCGATTGAAGTGCGCAAAGTGCCGATCGAGAGCGTCACCGACGCCTCGGGCCTGTCACGGCTCATCGCCGACGGGGTGATCGAGGCCGAACGGGTGCTCGCCGTCATCGGCAAGACCGAGGGCAACGGCGGCGTGAACGACTACACGCGCATCCTCGCCGACCGGGCCTTCCGCGAGGTGCTGGCGGAGCACGGGCATCCGTCGCCGGACAGCGTGCCCTTGGTGTGGTCGGGCGGCACCGACGGTGTGCTCAGCCCGCACGCCACCATCTTCGCCACCACTGCCGACGCGCCGCCCTCCGACGAGCCGCGGCTGTCGGTGGGCGTGGCGATGAGCGAGGTGATCCTGCCCGAGGACATCGGCAGGCCCGCCATGGTGGAGAAGGTCGCGGCAGGCGTACGCGCGGCCATGAAGATCGCGGGCATCGACGACCCGCGCGACGTCCACTACGTGCAGACCAAGACGCCGCTGCTCACCCTGGCCACCATCACCGACGCCAAGAGCCGCGGCCAGGACACCGCCATCGAGGAGACCGGCCCCTCCATGGACCTGTCCAACTCCACCACCGCCCTCGGCATCGCCGTCGCGCTCGGCGAGATCGACATGCCGAGCGCCGACCAGATCCACAAGGACCTGTCGCTGTACTCGTCCGTGGCCTCGTGCTCGTCGGGGGTGGAGCTGGACCGGGCGCAGATCGTGCTGGTGGGCAACGTACGCGGCATCGGCGGCCGCTACCGCATCGGCCACAGCGTCATGAAGGACGCCCTCGACGCGGACGGCATCTGGGCGGCCGTCAGGGACTCCGGCCTGCCGCTGCCGGAGCGCCCGCACCCCTCGGATCTCGGGGGACGGCTGGTGAACGTGTTCATGAAGTGCGAGGCCGACCCGTCAGGGCGGGTGCGGGGACGGCGCAACATCATGCTCGACGACTCCGATGTGCACTGGCACCGGCAGATCAAGGCCGCGGTCGGCGGGGTGGCGGCCTCGGTCACGGGCGACCCGGCGGTCTTCGTCTCCGTCGCCGCCGTGCACCAGGGCCCATCGGGTGGCGGCCCGGTGGCGGCCATCTCGGACTTGGGGTAGCGCCCGGTAGGCTCGAGGGCTGTGCCGAGCATCCCGCGACCTCTCGATCCCCGCGACGACGGCAGCGCCGCGCCCGCCGTGTCGGCCGCGCTCGCCTCCTACCAGGCGGGCACGGCGGACGCCGCCGACGTGCTGAACGCCCTCAGCGGGGCCAGGCTGCTGGTGCCCGTGGTGGCGCTGCTGACCGAGAGCGAGGTCGGCGCGCACGGGCTGCGGCAGGAGAAGGAGAGCGAGATGGCGCTGCCCAAGCTCGTCGGGGCGGACGGCAGGCAGGCGGTGCTCGCCTTCACCGGTGCCGACGCGCTGACCAGGTGGCGTCCCGACGCCCGGCCGATCCAGGCCACGGCGCTGCAGGTGTGCCAGGCCGCCGTGCAGGAGAAGGCGGCGGCGGTCGTGGTGGACGTGGCGGGGCCGGTGCAGTTCGTGATCGAGGGAGCGGTGCTGGAGGCGCTCGCGGCGGTCGAGTCGGGGACCGTCGACCGGCTCGGCGGCGTGACCGTGGCCAGGGTGGAGCCCGCCCGGCGTCGCCGGTGGTTCTCCAGGAAGGGCCGCTGACATCCGCAATACGGCGCCGGTCGCGGGAGGGGCGCATTAGGGTCGGCTCGTGGTCGCACTCATGGCGCTCGCCGGGCTGATCTGCGGACGCCACATCAGGGCGCTGGCCGACGCCTACGACGAGGGCCCGGTCCACTACGACCGCCTGCCTGCGTGGTTTCCGGCCGTGGAGGTGGTGAGCGCCGCCGTGGCCGCGCTCGTCGCCTGGCGGATCGGGCTGCCGTTCGTGCCGTTCGCCTTGGTGGGCTCCGCCCTGGCGGTCGTCGACTGGCGTACCAGCCTGCTGCCCGACGCGATCACGCTCCCGGCGTACCCGATCATGGCCCTGGCACTGACGCCCACGGGCGAGCTCCCCAGGGCGCTGGCCGGCGCGGTGGCGCTCACGGCGGTGTACGGGGTGCTCTGGTTCGTCAGACCGGAGGCGATGGGGCTGGGGGACGTCAAGCTGGCCGGGCTCATCGGGATGGCCGCCGGGGCGCTGGGCTGGCAGGCGTGGGTCGTCGCGGCCTTCTGCGGGCACCTGCTCGGCGCCCTCTACGGCCTGGCCCTCCTCCTGACCGGGCGCGGAAACAGGCACACCCAGTTCCCTTTCGGGCCGTTCATGCTGCTCGGCGCGTTCACCACACTCTGTCTCGGCTGGTGAACGCGGGACATCTCACTAGGCAGCACGTGGAAGACTTGTACGCATGTTGCGCTGGTTGACCGCCGGAGAGTCCCACGGCCCCGAACTCGTCGCCATCCTCGAAGGCCTCCCGGCCGGGGTGGAGGTGAGCACGGCCGCCATCGACGAGGCCCTGCGCCGCCGCAGGCTCGGTTACGGCCGCGGCGCCCGGATGAAGTTCGAGCAGGACCAGGTCACGATCGTGGGCGGGGTCCGCCACGGCCGCACGATGGGCAGCCCTGTCGCGATCCGCGTCGGCAACACCGAATGGCCCAAGTGGGAGAAGGTCATGGCGGCCGACCCGGTCGACCCGGCCGAGCTCGAGGGCCTCGCGCGCAACGCGCCCAGGTCCCGCCCGCGCCCCGGCCACGCCGACCTGGCAGGCATGCAGAAGTACGGGTTCGACGACGCCAGGCAGGTGCTCGACCGGGCCAGCGCTCGCGAGACGGCCGCCCGCGTCGCGCTCGGCGAGGTCGCCAGGCGCTTCCTCAAGCAGGCGCTGGGCGTCGACATCGTCAGCCACGTCACCGAGATCGGCGGCGCGAAAAACCCGTCCGACACCCTGCCCGGCCCGGGCGACCTGGCCAGGATCGACGAGGACCCGGTGCGGTGCTCCGACCCCGAGGGCAGCGCCGCGATGGTCGCCGTGATCGACAAGGCCCACAAGGACGGCGACACGCTCGGCGGCGTCGTCGAGGTCCTCGCCTACGGCCTGCCGCCCGGCCTCGGCAGCTACACGCACTGGGACCGCAGGCTCGACTCCCGGCTCGCCGGTGCGCTCATGGGCATCCAGGCGATCAAGGGCGTCGCGGTCGGCGACGGCTTCGAGACCGCGCGCAGGCCCGGTTCCCGAGCCCACGACGAGATCGAATACACCGCGGAAGACGGCGTGCGACGCATCACCAACCGCGCGGGCGGCGTCGAGGGCGGCATGACGAACGGCGAGATCCTGCGCGTCAGCGCCGCCATGAAGCCGATCTCCACCGTGCCCAGGGCGCTGGCCACCATCGACGTCAAGACCGGTGAGGCGGCCAAGGCCCACCACGAGCGCTCCGACGTGTGCGCCGTGCCGGCCGCCGGCGTCGTGGCCGAGGCGATGGTCGCGCTGGTGCTGGTCGACGCGGCGCTCGAGAAGTTCGGCGGCGACTCCGTCGAGGAAGTCGCCCGCAACCTGTCCGGCTACCTGTCTTCGATGGTGATCAAATGAGTCTCGCTGTGCTGATCGGCCCTCCTGGGTCCGGTAAGACCACGGTCGGGCAGCTGCTCGCCGAGCGGCTCGGCGTCGGGTTCCGCGACACCGACGCCGACGTGGAGGCCGTGGCGGGCAAGCCCGTCTCCGACATCTTCGTCGAGGACGGCGAGGCCCGCTTCCGCGAGCTGGAGCACGAGGCCGTGCGCCGGGCGCTGGCCGAGCACGACGGCATACTCTCGCTCGGCGGCGGCGCCGTGCTCAACGAGGAGACGCAGGCCCTGCTCGACGGCCACCACGTGGTCTACCTGCAGGTGGGGCTGTCGGACGCGGTCCAGCGGGTCGGCCTCGCCGCCGCCAGGCCGCTGCTCGTGCTCAACCCGCGCAGCCAGCTGAAGAAGCTGATGGAGGAGCGGCGGCCGGTCTACGAGCGGCTGGCGGTGGTCATCGTGGTGACCGACAAGCGGGAGCCCGAGGAGCTCGCCGACGAGATCATCAAGGGGCTGCCCTCATGAGCGCGACCAGGATCGCCGTGCGCGGTGACAGCCCGTATGACGTGGTGGTCGGCACCGGTGTGCTGGCCGAGCTGACGACGCTGCTCAAGCCCGGCGTGCGCACCGTCGCCGTCATCCATCCGCAGACCCTGCCCGAGATCTCCGCCCCGGTCGGCGCGGCGCTGCGCGAGGCCGGCTACGAGGTGATCGAGCTGCCCGTGCCCGACGGGGAGCAGGCCAAGACCGTCGAGGTGGCCGCAGGGCTCTGGTCGGCGCTCGGCCGGCACGGCGTGACCCGCTCCGACGCCGTGGTGGGCGTGGGCGGCGGCGCGACGACCGACCTGGCCGGGTTCGTGGCGGGCACGTGGCTGCGCGGCGTGCAGGTAGTGCTCGTGCCGACGACGTTGCTGGCCATGGTCGACGCGGCGGTCGGTGGCAAGAACGGCATCGACACACCCGAGGGCAAAAACCTGGTGGGCACCTTCCTGCCGCCCGCCGGAGTGCTGTGCGAGCTGGCCACGCTGCCCAGCATGCCGAAAAGGGACTACGTGGCCGGCCTGGCCGAGATCATCAAGGGCGGCTTCATCGCCGACCCGGAGATCCTCAGGCTCGTCGAGGCCGACCCGGAGGCCGCCACCAGGCCCGACGGCCCGCACACCCGCGAGCTGATCGAGCGCAAGATCCGGGTCAAGGCCGACGTCGTGGGCGCCGACCTGCGCGAGGCGGGCCTGCGCGAGATCCTCAACTACGGCCACACCCTCGCCCACGCCATCGAACGCGAGGAGCACTACGCCATCCGCCACGGCGAGGCCGTCGCCATCGGCATGGTCTACGCCGCCGAGCTGTCCAGGCTCTCCGGCCGCGCCGACCTCGTGGAGCGCACCCGGTCCATCCTCACGAGCGTCGGGCTGCCCGTCACCTACCGCGCCGACGCCTGGCGGTCCCTGCGCGACCACATGCGGCTGGACAAGAAGAACCGCGGCGCCAAGCAGCGGTTCGTCGTGCTCGACGGCCTGGCCAAGCCGGGCCGGCTCGAAGACCCCGCGGAAGAGCTGCTCGAAGCCGCCTACAAGGAGATCTCGGCATGATCCTGGTGCTCAACGGGCCCAACCTGCGCCGGCTCGGCACCCGCGAGCCCGACGTGTACGGGGCGGAGACGTTCGACGACCTGGCCGCTCTCTGCCGCGACACGGGCAGGAAGCTCGGCGAGCACGTCGAGGTGCGCCAGACCGACGACGAGGCCGAGCTGATCAGCTGGATCCACGAGGCCGCCGACGGCCGCATCCCGGTGGTGCTCAACCCGGCCGCGTTCACCCACTACTCCTACGCCCTGCGCGACGCCATCAAGCAGCGCACGGCCCCGCTCGTCGAGGTGCACATCAGCAACCCCGCCGCGAGGGAAGAGTTTCGCCATAACTCCGTCGTCGCCGGGGTGGCGTCGGGCACGATCGCGGGCTTCGGACTACAGTCGTACGTCCTTGCGCTGCACGCGATCGTGGAGATGAACACCACCTCATGAGGCACTACAAGTCCTTCGTCGCTGTCGGCGACAGCTTCACGGAAGGACTGAACGACCCCGGCCAGAACGGTCACTACCGTGGCTGGGCGGACCGGGTCGCCGAACGGCTCGCCGCCGACGAACCCGGCTTCCGCTACGCCAACCTGGCGGTACGCGGCAAGCTCCTCGACCAGATCGTCGCCGAGCAGGTGCCCCTGGCCGTCGAGATGGCACCTGACCTGGTCAGCTTCTGCGCCGGGGGCAACGACCTGCTCCGGCCGGGCAGCGACCCCGACGAGATGGCCAAGAAGCTCGCCCGCGCCGTCCGCGACCTGCGGGCCGGGGGCGCCGACGTGCTGCTGTTCACGGGGGTGGACCCGCGCGACACGCCGCTGATGCGCCGGCTGCGCGGCCGCTTCGCCGTCTTCTACCTGCACGTGCGCTCCATCGCCGACCTGTACGGGTGCCGCCTGGTGGACCAGTGGTCGATGCAGGGGCTGCGCGACTGGCGGGCGTGGAGCGCGGACCGGCTGCACATGAACGAGGACGGGCACCGGCTGGTGGCGGCGCGGGTGCTTGACGTGCTGGAGGTGCCGTTCGAGGACTGGCGCAAGGACTGGCCGTCGCAGAGCGCCGATCCGCGGGCCCGGCGGCGCGAGGACACCCAATGGATCCGCGAGCACCTGGTGCCGTGGATGTCCCGCCGGCTGCGCGGCGTCTCCTCCGGCGACGGGCTCTCTCCCAAGCGCCCCGAACTCACTCCCTGGTCCTGACCTCGCCTTTCCGGCCGCACTTCGGCTGACGCGCCTCCTGCTCGACGTACGCGTCGCGCCGCCGGGCGCGTGCGGAGGGTGGCGTCAGCCGGACGACTCCGCCGCCAGGCGCTTCAAGGCCGCCCTGGGGATCGCCGGGTCCGTGGTGCGCCAGAACGGGGGCAGGGAGCCCAGGAGGAAGCCGCTGTAGCGGGCCGTGGCGAGGCGCGGGTCCAGGACCGCGATCACGCCCTTGTCGTCCTGTGCCCGCAGCAGCCGGCCCGCCCCCTGGGCCAGGAGCAGCGCGGCGTGGTTGGCCGCGACCGCCATGAAGCCGTTGCCGCCCTTGGCCGCCACGTGGCGCTGTCTGGCCGAGGTCAGCGGGTCGTCGGGGCGCGGGAACGGCACCCGGTCGATGATGACCAGTCGCAGCGAGGGCCCGGGCACGTCCACGCCCTGCCAGAGTGACAGCGTGCCGAACAGGCACGTCGGCTCGTCCTCGGCGAACTGCTTGACCAGCAGCATCGTCGAGTCGTCACCCTGGCACAGCAGCGGCACGTCCAGCCGGTCGCGCAGCGCCTCGGTGGCCGCCTTGGCCGCCCGCATCGACGAGAACAGCCCCAGCGTGCGCCCCCCGGCCGCCTCGATCAGCTCGACGATCTCGTCCAGGTACTGCTGCGGCAGCCCGTCACGCCCGGGCTGGGGCAGGTGCTTGGCGACGTACAGGATGCCCGCGCGCGGATGGTCGAACGGTGAGCCGACGTCGATGCCCTGCCAGTCCTTGCCCTCGCCGCCCAGCCCCCACTGCGCGGCGAGGCCGTCGAACGTGCCGCCCAGCGCCAGCGTGGCGGAGGTGAGGACCACCGTGCGCTCCCCGAACAGCTTGTCGCGCAGCATCCCGCTCACCGTCAGGGGTGCGACCCGCAGCATGGGCGGGCGCCGGTCGGTGCCGGCGTCGAGCCAGACCACCTCGGCCCGGTCGGTCTCCGAGTCGTGGCCGTACGCCTCCAGCATGCGCACGGCCGTGTCGTGCACCTCGTCCAGCGCCGAGAACGCGGCCTTGCGCTGCCCCGCCTTGTCGGGATCGTCCTTGTCGGCGCCGCGCGGCCCCAGGGCCGTGATGCAGCGCCAGGCGGTGTCGCGCACCAGCGCCAACGTCAGCCCGAGCACCTGCGGCAGCTCGTCGATGCGCCCGGGCGGCGCGGCGGTCAGCAGTGCCTTGAGGTCCTCGCCCGCCTCCTGGAGCTGGTCGGCGATCGCCTGCTCGATCAGCCTGCCCACCCGGCGCACCGTGAGCGACACGGTCAGCTCCGACAGCTCGCCGGTCACCACCGACGTCACCCGGTCGACCAGTTCGTGGGCCTCGTCCACGACCACGACCTCGTGCTCAGGCAGCACCGGCAGGTCGCCCATGGCGTCGATGGCCAGCAGCGCGTGGTTGGTCACCACGACGTCCACCTCGCCCGCCCGGGCGCGGGCCAGCTCGGCGAAGCACTCGGCCCCGCTCGGGCAACGACTGGCCCCGAGGCACTCCTGCGCGCTCACCGAGAACTGCCGCCAGGCCTGCTCGCTCACCCCCGGCACCAGCTCGTCGCGGTCGCCGGTCTCGGTCTCCTCGGCCCACTCCTGGATGCGCTGCACCATGCGGCCGGTCGCGCTCACCTCGCGCGGGTCGAAGAGCTGGTCCTGCTCGTCCTCCTCGGGCCAGCCCGCCGTCGCCTTGTAGCGGCACAGGTAGTTGCGCCGGCCCTTCAGGATCGCGAACGTCGGCTCGTGCGGCAGCTCCTTGCCCAGCGCCTCGGCCAGCCGGGGCAGGTCGCGGTCGACGAGCTGGCGCTGGAGCGCGATCGTGGCCGTGGAGACCACGACGGGCGAGTCGCTGTCCATCGCGTGGCGGATCGACGGGACGAGATAAGCCAGCGACTTTCCCGTGCCCGTGCCGGCCTGGACCGCCAGGTGCTCCTCGTCGTCGATGGCCTGCTGCACGGCGTGGACCATGGTGAGCTGGCCCTGCCGTTCGCTCCCTCCGAGAGCGTTTACCGCGACCTTGAGCAGTTCGTCCACTGACGGGAGATGGGAGTCCGGCACGGCAGTAAACGCTACCCGCATTCCGGGGCCGCCGTGCCGAACGCGGTGTGATCGGCCAGACGCATCCCGGCGTTCCCCGGACGCTCGCGGCGGCTCCCATGGCACACTGGGCGACCGGGAATCCAACCGGGCGAGAGATCTTCACGCGGTGTGACCAGAGAGGTTCCCGGTGTAGATGGGAAGGCCGGTTTCCAGAGGGTTTTCCGGGGTTGAGTGGACGGATAAAGGCTGGTTAAAGCAGTATGTCTGCCATGTCGGAAGTTGTCCCGTTGCCGTCGTTCGGCGAAGTGTTCTTCGATGCGCGAGGTCAGGAACGGTGTCTCCGTGTCACGTGGCATGAGGGCACGCTGGTCCTCAGCCTCTGGCGCGGGGAGATGTGCACAGCGAGCTTCCGCATGCCGATGGAGGACGTCGGCCGCCTGCTCGACACGCTCGACGAGGGCTTCGCCGAGGCCACGGGCGAGCAGCCCGCCGTGCCCGCGCACGACCCGGGCACCGAGGTCATCCCGGGCACCGGCCAGTACCACCGGCCGCCCCAGCACGCACAGCAACCGCCGCAGCCTCCGCAGCAGCAGCACCAGCCCGACGACCGGCCCACGGCCGCCCTGTCGCCCAATGACGTCCTGGTGGCCAGGGGCGCCCCCGCTGCCCACCAGGACAAGCTGGTGGCCTCGTACGGTGAGACCACGGTGCCCCGGGACAGCATGTCCCCGGCCTATGGCGAGCCTTCCAGGGAGGCGAATCCGTCCTACGGTGAGCCCCCCAGGGAGGTGGCCCCGGCCTACGGCGAGCCCCCGAGAGAGGCGAATCCGTCCTACGGCGAGCCCCCGAGAGAAGTGGCTCCGGCCTACGGCGAGACCACCAGAGAGGCCCCGGCCTACGGTGAGCGTGTGCCCTTCACCGGGCCCCAATACGTGGACACGACCGCTCCCCAGCAGCGATACACGGGCGACCCCTTCAGCGGTCCCCAATACACCGCCGAGTCGCCCCAGTACTCCAGCCACGCCCAGCCCGAGCCCTTCACCGGCCCCCAGTACTCCGACACCGCGCCCGTCTACCAGATGCCCGGAGACCAGCGCGGCCCGTCGCCGCTGAGCACCGACCCGCTCGGCTTCCCCTCCCAGGCGGCCCCATCTCACCAGCCGGCCCAGCACCGCGCCGACCCGTTCCCGAGCGACCCGTACCCCTCCGACCCCTACGCCAGGCGGCCGGACACCTACCAGCAGCCCCAGCAGAGCCAGGGCGCGGCGGGCCTGGGCACGCCCATGCACGGCATCCCGGGCGCGGGCCGGCGCCGCTCCGCGCCCCAGCCGGTCCGCGACGACTACGCCTCCTACCAGCAGAGCCAGCCGAACCCCGTGGATCCGCTGCTGGCCATGGGCCGGCCGGAGCACCCGCAGCCGGAGCCGTTGTCCCGCCCCTACGTCGGTGACCCCATGTTCTCCACGGGCGAGCGCCTGCGTCCGGAGCAGCAGCCGGACTACCACGAGCGGAGCGACCGCAGGGAGTGGTGACACGCTCCTGAAGCCCGGCAGGTACGCTCTGGCGAGGTATCGGGCCGAGGCAGGAAGGAGCGCCGGTGAATCCGACCGTGGGCCTGCAACTGCTGCTGGTGGCCGGTGGCGCCATCGGCGTCGCGGCCGTGGCGCGCCGCAGGGGTTGGCCGGCCCCGTTGCTGCTGGTGGCCGCCGGACTGCTGGTGTCGCCGCTGGTGCCGTCGGTGCCGCTGCAGCCGGAGCTGGTGCTGTACGTGTTCCTGCCCCCGCTGCTCTACTCCGCCGCGCTCGACAGCTCCTACCTGAGCCTGCGTGAGGTCAAACGGGCCGTGGCGCTGCTGTCGGTCGGGCTCGTGCTGTTCACCACGGCCGTCGTCGGGCTGGTCGTCCACCTGCTGCTGCCCGCACTGCCGCTGGCGCTGGCGTTCGCGCTGGGCGCCATCATCGCGCCGCCCGACGCCGTGGCCGCCGTCGCGGTCGGCCGCCGGCTGGGCCTGCCCCGCAGGACGCTGACGATCCTGGTGGGGGAGAGCCTGTTCAACGATGCCACGGCGCTGACGGCGTACCGGGTGGCCATCGGGGCCGCCGTCGGCGGGACCGTGGACCTGTGGCACAGCCTCGGCCAGTTCCTCTACGCCGCGACGGGCGGCGTGGTGATCGGGCTGGCGCTGGCGTTCGCGCTGGCCTGGCTGTTCCGGCACACGCGCGACTCGCTGGTCGAGAACACGCTGATGCTGCTGATCCCGTTCGCCGCCTACCTCGCGGCGGAGTCGGTGCACGCCTCCGGCGTGATCGCCGTGGTGATCGTGGGCCTCTACCTGGGCAACCGCATGCACCTGCAGGGGTTCGGGACGCGGCTGGTGTCGGACGCGGTGTGGAAGGTCACCGACTTCTTCCTCGAGACGATCGTGTTCGCCCTGATCGGGCTGCAGCTCTCGACCGTGGTCCAGGGCATCTCCGGCTACAGCCCGTGGGCCGTCGCGGGGTACGCGGCCACCGTGCTGGCGGTGACGATCGCCAGCAGGTTCGTGTGGGTGTTCGCGGTGTCCTACCTGACCAAGTTGGTGCGCAGGGGCCGTGAGCAGCCGAGCGTGCAGCAGATGGTGATCCTCGGCTGGGCCGGCATGCGGGGCGTGGTGTCGCTGGCGGCCGCCTTCGCCATCGACCCGGCGGTCCCCGAGCGGGACCGGGCGATGCTGCTCTTCCTGACGTTCACGACCGTGATCGGCACCCTGCTCATCCAGGGCACCACGTTCCCCGCGCTGATCAGGCGGCTGGGCGTGTCGAGCGAGCAGGAGCAGTACGAGGACCGCCTGGCCGAGGCGGCGGCCCAGCAGGCCGCGCTGGAGGCGGGCCTGGCGGAGCTGGACCGGCTGGTGCGCGAGCAGGGCGAGCCCGACGAGATCCAGAAGCAGGTCATCGACCAGCTCAGGGAGAAGTCGTGGCGCCGCTCGCTGACCGCCTGGGAGCGCCTGGGCGGCGGCCAGGGGCCGGGCGGTGCGGAGACCCCCAGCGCTCTCTATCGCCGTCTGCGCCGCGACATGCTCCAGGCCGAGCGGCAGGTCTTCGTGCGCCTGCGCGACGAGCGCCGCCTCGACGACGAGGTGTTGCGCGAGGTGATGGCCCAGCTCGACTTCGAAGAGGCGATTCTGGAGCGCTAGCCCATCTGGCTGTCGACGAAGCACCACCGCCATTCCTCGCCGCGTTCGAACGACTGGATCACGGGGTGGCTGGTGTCGTGGAAGTGCTTGGTGGCGTGCTTGCCCGGCGAGGAGTCGCAGCAGCCGATGTGGCCGCACTCCAGGCAGCGCCGCAGGTGCACCCAGCGGCCGCCGACCGCCAGGCACTCCTCGCAGCCCTCAGGCGTCTTCGCCGCCGGGTCGTTCGCCTGGGAAAGATGTTCGCAGGTTGCCATGTGAGAAATCCTAGGACCAGAGCGGCAATGCGCTGGTAGAGGCCCCTCGCCCGGGCCCGGGCATCTGCCGATCTCGAAGCGGGGGAAGCCGGGAAGTGTCGTACGCTCAGGAGCACAGCGATCCTGGAGCGACACCCTCGGCCTCGTCGAGGCCAAGAGAGGCGGCGATTCGACCATGCACGCCCCCGGCGTACATCCCGCGCACGCCGACCGGCGGCGAGGCGTCGCCGTGCTGCGGCTGCACGGGCACGACGTCGCCCAGTACGTGTGGGAGCCCGGCCTGCCGCTGTCCGCGTCCCCGCGCCCCTACCTGCATCCCGTGCGCACGCTGGCCGGCGTCACCGTGACCGACGCGGCTCCCGATTCGCATCCCCACCAGTTCGGCATCAGCGTGGCCGCCCCCGACGTCGACGGGCGCAACTTCTGGGGCGGGCGCACCTTCGTCGCCGGCCACGGCCCGGCCTGGCTGGACAACCACGGCACGCAGCGCCATCAACGGTGGCTGCGCCGCACGAACACCGAGCTGGAGCACACCCTCGAATGGACCGGCCCGCGTGAGACGACGCTGTTGCGGGAGCAACGCTCGATCACCTGCAGGCCGGTGAACGAGACCGCGTGGGCGCTGAGCATCCGCACCCGGCTCACCAACGCCACCGACCGGCCGCTGCCGTGGCGCACCCCGGCGGCGCTGGGCCGGGTCGGCGCCGGCTTCGGCGGCATCTTCTGGCGCGGCCCCGCCTTCGCCGGGACCGCCCGGGTGCTCAGCCCGGTCGGCGCCGACGTCCAGCACGTCCACGGACACACCGCCGCCTGGGTGGCCGTCAGCGGCGCCGATCGCGACGACCGCCCCTGGACGGTGCTCTTCACCCCCGCGGACGAGACCACCGCGCGGGACAGATGGTTCGTCCGCGCCCGCGACTACCTCGGCGTGTGCTCATCGCTCGCCTGGGACGAGCCGCTGCTGCTGGCGCCCGGCGAGACCGTCGGCAGGCACGTCGCCGCCGTGGTGATCGACGGCGTCGTCTCCTCCGCCACGGCCGCCGAGCTAGCCGACAGAGCCCGGTCGGCCGCATGACGGCGCATGTCCGGCCGAGCAGCCCCCGGCAGCCGGAGCAGCCCGTACGGCAGGAGAACCTGCGCACCCTCAACCTGGAGCTGGTCTTCCGCCACATCGTCTCCGCCGCGCGCCCCATCTCCCGCACCGAACTCGCCACGGCCACCGGCCTGACCCGACCCACCATCACCCGCATCGCCGAAGAGCTCCTGGCCGGCCAGCTCATCACCGAGACCGGGCTCTCCCACAACGGGCGCGCGGGCCGTCCCCGCGTCGGCCTGACCTTGTCCGAGAAAGGACCCGCCGGGCTCGGCCTCGACATCCGTGCGGACGGCCTGGCGGCCTGCGTCGTCGACCTCACCGGCACCGTGCGCCACATGGCCTTCGACCCCGCGGCGTACACGGGGCAGGACGCTTCTGACGTGGTCGCGCACCTGGCCCGCATGGCCCGGGTCGCGATCGACGGCATCGTGGCCGAGGACCTCACCGTCGTCACCGCGACCCTCGCCGTCCCGGGCCCGGTGCAGGCCGGCATCGTGCAGTCCGCACCCGAGCTCGGCTGGCGCAACGTCGACGCCCAGGCCCTGCTGCGCGGCGCCATCCAGCCCCTCGACATCCCGATCACCGTCGACAACGAGGCCAACCTGGCCGCCCTCGGCGAGCTCTACGCCAGCGACAACACGCTCGACAGCTTCGTCTACGTCTCCGGCGGGCTCGGCATCGGCGCGGGAATGGTCCTGGACGGGCATCTCATGCGCGGCGCCCGCGGCTGGAGCGGCGAGCTCGGGCACGTGAGCGTCTATCCCGACGGCGACGCCTGCCCGTGCGGCTCGCGCGGCTGCCTGGAAGCGTACGCCAGTTTGCAGACCATCCTCGGCGACGAGCCCGCGCCCGCCGGCACCACCCCCGACGCCGCCGTCACCGGCCGGGCCGAAGCGGGCCATCCCGCCACCATCGCCGCGCTCGACACCGCCGGCACCGCGCTGGGCATCGCGCTGGCCGACATGCTCAACATCCTCGACATCGACACCGTCCTGCTGGGCGGCAGCTTCTCCCTCCTGGCGTCCTGGCTCACCGCGAACGCCAGAGCCGAGATCGACCGGCGCGTTCTGACGGCCGCCTGGGCGCCCATCACCGTCCGGCCCGCCCTGCTCGGCCCGGACGCCGCCGTCATCGGCGCCGCCCTGACCTCCATCGACCAGATCCGCCAGCATCCGACCACCTGGCTCGCCCGCCAACCGGCCCCTTCGGATTACGCGGCGCCCTGATGGAGGAAGGCATATGCGCGTACTCATCGTGAGCGGCCACCTGGTCGACCGGCCCGGCCGGCAGCCGCCGCGCTTTCCGCAGCACCTGGCCGGCGAGGTCACGGACGAGATGAACGCGATCTTCGAAGAATGGGACATCGGGCCGGAGACGGCCGTGTTCTGCGGCGGCGCGCGCGGCGCGGACATCATCGGCGCCGAGCTGGGGCTGGGCCGCGGAGCCTCGGTGCGCCTGTTCCTCGCCCTGCCGTCCGAGGAGTTCGCCCGGAGTTCGGTGGAGCTGCCCGGCACCACCTGGCGCGCCCGGTTCGAGGAGTTGTGCCGGCGCGCGGAGGTCAGAACGCTGCCGGCGGGCACGGCGCCGGGTGACGAGGTGTTCGCGCGTACGAACGGGTGGATGGTCGAGGAGGCGCTGAGACTCGATCCCGAGCCCCGCGCCGTCATCGTGTGGGACGGCAAGCCGGGCGACGGGCCCGGCGGCACGTCGGATCTCGTCGCACGGCTGCGTCACGGGCCCGGCGATCCCCGGATCCGGATCATCGACCCCACCGTTTACATCTCGCGCGATTCCTAGCGCGGGTGGTCCCCGGTGTGCCCGTCAGAGCTTGCCGAGGCCGCGGGCGAGGATGGTGGCGGTGCGGGCGAGCGCCGTGTCGTCGCCGGCCTCGCCGGCGGCCCGGTTGGTGTAGACCGCCATGATGATGGGGGCGGCGTTCTTGCCGGGCCAGACGACCGCGATGTCGTTCGCGCCGCCGAACGCGGAGTTCGTGCCGGTCTTGTCCCCGACCGTCCAGGTCTTGGGCAGGCCGGCGCGGATGCGGGTGCCGCCCGTCTTCGACGCGAGCAGCCAGGTGTTGAGCTGCTGCCGGTCCTTGGCGTCGAGCGCGTTCCCGGTCGTGACCGCGCGCAGGTCGCGGGCGATGGAGGCGGGCGTCGTGGTGTCGCGCTTGTCCTTGGGCGTCCAGTCGTTCAGCTCGGTCTCCCAGCGGTCCAGGCGGGAGATCGGGTCCTTCAGCGTGCGGAAGTACCGGGTCAGGCCGGCCGGTCCGCCGAGCTGCTTGAGCACCATGTTGCCCGCGGTGTTGTCGCTCAGGGTGACGGCCGCCTCGCACAGCTGGCTGACGGTCAGCCCGTCCTCCACGTGCTTCTCGGTGGTGGGGGAGTTGGGCTTGACCTCGTCGGCCGTCCAGCGCACGACCTTGTCCATCAGCCCGGGGTCGGAGGTGCGGGCCTTGTGCAGCACGGCCGCGCAGGCCATCGCCTTGAACGTGGACAGCAGCGGGAAACGCTCGCCCGACCGGTAGGCGATCGTCTTGCCGGTGGCGGTGTCGATCGCGTACGCGCCGATGCGGCCCTTGAAGGACGCCTCCAGCGCGCGCAGCTCCTTGCGGGCCTGGGCCTCGCCCGAGATCACCTGCACCGAGGTCACGGCCGAAGTCGCGCTCGCCGGCAGGGCGCCGCCCGCCAGGAGGGAGATCGTCAACGTGGTCACTGCCGTGAAGCGGCGGTTTCGCATGTCTGGTCCTTGCTGTCGTCCGTCAGTGGGCAAGGAGCAAAGCAGATGTGATCACGTCATGTCTAATAGCGATATCGCGAAGGGAGCGATATCGACTTGGTCATGAGGCCAGGTCAGCGCCGGATACCGCCGCTGCCGCCATTCGGCCGCGGCGGCGCCGGCACCGCCGCCTGCGCCGGATGCGCGGGTAGGGTCGAAGAATGCGACTCCTCAAGAGCCGGTTCTTTCCCCTGGCAGCTTTCGCCGTGTGCGTCTTCGCCGCGGGATGTGGCGAGGTCAACAACACCATCGACAAGGCCCAGGCGTGCCTCGAGGCCCCGAAGATCGTCACCGAGCTGGGCGCGCAGGTCACCAAGCTCACCGACGACCCCAAGGCCATGGACAAGGCCCTCGACGACGCCGCGACCAAGCTCAACGACGTCGCCGACAAGGCCGCCAACACCACGATCAAGCAGGCCTCCGACGACCTGGCCAAGACGCTGAGCGGGATCAGCGTCCAGAACGTCAACGACGCCGTGGACGCGGCCCAGAAGGTCGCGACCGAGAGCGCGGCCTACGTGGAGAAGGTGACCAAGGCCTGCACCGGCTGAATCCCGGCTTCTCTAGGGGAAATATGGACGAACTACCGTTTTTCCTATGGAGCCGGACCCGCGTTTCACCTTGGCCAACGAACGAACCTTCCTCACCTGGCTGAGCACGGCGCTGGCGCTCAGCGCGGGTGGGGTGGCCATGGCGGCGGTGCCGCCACACGTGTTCGTGCCGTGGATCCGTACGGCGCTGGCCGTCGTACTCGTGACACTCTCCGCGCTGGCGGCGGGCATGGCCTACCCGCGCTGGCGCCACATCCAGCGCGCCCTGCGCCAGCAGGCGCCGCTGCCGCCGCCCGCGCTGGCCGCCGTCTTCGGGTACGGCGTGGCGGCGGTGGCGGTGATCGCCCTCATCCTGATCATCCTGGCGGCCTGAGCGGCGTCGAGATGGCCCCGGAAGAGAAGATCTGGGACAGCGGGCTGCAGAGCGAGCGCACCCGGCTGGCCTGGGTGCGCACGGCCGTGGCGCTGTGCACCGGCGGCCTCGGCGCGGCCGGGCTGTCGCTCAGGCAGGGACTGCCCGTGCCCGCCGTAGCGGCCTTCGCGCTGGCCGCGCTCTGCGGCAGCGTGCTGCTCATCAGGACCGGGGCGCGGTGGCGCCGCGTGCAGGAGGCCCTGCACGGCGGCAGGCCCCTGGCCCCCGGGCTCGACGTGTTCTTCGCCTGGCTCGGCACGATGAGCGTGGTGGCAGGTGCTTTCACCTTTGTGTTCGTGGTCCGGTGACGCAGGTTGCGGGATGTGGAGAAGGGGGCACACACTCGAAGGTAAGGGGGTGACCTCGTTGGAAGAGGAACACAGGAGCGTGCCTCTCGAATGCCGCGGTTGCTGGCATGTCTGGGAAGAGGAATACATCGTCAGGCACGTCAACGATCATCACGGAAACGAGCGAGAGATCTGGCTGCGCGGCGGGTTGCCAGTGCTGCCGCCGTCGCCGGGCGCCATCATCTGCCCGCGTTGCGGCAGTCAGCAGGCCACGACGTTCCCGGATGGCTATCTGGCACACCATCCGGAGCTGATCCCGCCGGCCACGCCCCCGGCGCCCGACGAGACGCCACTGCGCAGCCCGGTCAAGTATCCGCTCTTCTATGAGCGAATATCCTGACACTTGGTAAGCATTTAATAGCGACAAGTGTCATAAGCCCGTCTTGCGGGCGTGCGGGGTCGGGCGGACACTCGGGGTCGAACGCCGATAGGGAACCGGGGGTGGTCCTGGTGGCCGACGGGTTCGAGACCCGCGAGACGTGGCCTTTCGAATGCCTTCGTTGCCTGTACGTCTGGGAAGAGGATTTCGTCGTCAGACACCTCACCGACGTCCACGGCAACGAGGTCGAGATCTGGCTCAGCTCGGGCGTGGCTGTGCCGCCGCCGTGGTCGGACACGTGCTGCCCGCACTGCGGCGCGTACCACGTGACGTCCTTCCCCTCGGGATACTTAACCCGACATCCCGAACTCCTGCCCGATCCCGAGCCGGAGCCCGCGCCGGTCTTCGCGCCCGCGGCCGGCGAGCCGGGCAGGATGTCCACACCGCGGACGAACCTGCCCGGCCGGTTGCTGATCGCGCTCGGTGTGCCGCTGGCGGTGTTCGTCGGCTACGAGCTGTACGTCAACGCCGTGGCCGTGGCACACCACTAGGGGCTAGCTGAGACTCTCCAGCCACGCCCGGTGCAGCCCGGCGAACCGGCCGGAGGCGGCGATGAGCTGGTCCGGCGGCCCGTCCTCGACGATCTCGCCCCGGTCCATCACCAGCACCCGGTCGGCGATCTCCACCGTCGAGAGCCGATGCGCGATGATCAGCGCCGTCCGGTCGGCCAGGATCGTCCGCAGCGCGCGCTGCACCAGCCGCTCGCTCGGCACGTCGAGGCTGGAGGTGGCCTCGTCCAGGATCAGCACGGCCGGATCGGCGAGGAACGCCCTGGCGAAGGCGACGAGCTGGCGCTGCCCGGCCGACATGCGGCCGCCGCGCTTGCCCACCTCGGTGTCGTAGCCGTCGGGCAGGCCCGAGATGAAGTCGTGCGCGCCGATCGCCTTGGCCGCCTCGCGCACGTCACGGTCGGTGGCGTCGGGCCGGCCGAACCTGATGTTCTCGGCGACCGTACCGCTGAACAGGAAGTTCTCCTGGGTCACCATGACCACGGCCTGGCGCAGCGTCGGCTCGTCCAGCGTGCGCAGATCGACGCCGTCGAGCAGCACGCGGCCGTCGGTGGGGTCGTAGAAGCGGGAGATCAGCTTGGCCAGCGTCGTCTTGCCCGCTCCCGTCGCCCCGACCAGCGCCACGCTCTGCCCGGCCGGGATCGTCAGGTCGAGACGGGGCAGGATCGGCATCTCCTCGACGTAGGCGAACCTGACGCCCTCGAAGCGCACCTTGCCGCGCGCCCTTCCCCGCGGCAGCGCCGCCGGCTCGCGCGGCTCCGGCACGGAGGGCTCCTCCTCCAGCACGCCCGACAACTTCTCCAGCGCCGCGCCCGCGGACTGAAGGGTGTTGTAGAACTGGCTGATCTCCTGCATCGGCTCGTAGAACTGCCGCAGGTAGAGGAGGAAGGCGGCCAGCACGCCGACCGTGACCTCCTGGTTGAAGGCCAGGTAGCCGCCGTAGATCAGCACGCCGCCGACCGTCATGTTGCCGATCAGCTTGATCCCGGGCATGAAGACCGCGATGAGCTGCATGCTGCGGGCGTTCGCGTCGCGGTAGTCGTCGTTGAGCTGCTGGAAGATCTCCTGGTTACGCGGCTCCCTGCGGAAGGCCTGCACCGCGCGGATGCCGGTCATCGACTCCACGAAGTGCACGATCACCAGGGCCACCGTCTCCCGCGTACGCCGGTAGACGATCGCGGACTGCCGCCTGAACCACCTGGTGAACAGCAGCAGCAGCGGCAGCGGGATCAGCGCCACCAGGCCGAGGTGGACGTCCAGCACCAGCAGCAGCGCCGCCGTGCCGAACATCGTCAGCACCGCCGTCACCAGCCCGTCGAACCCCGACTGGAGCAGCTCGGCGATGGCCTCGATGTCGGAGGTGAGCCGGGAGATGACCCGGCCAGAGGTGTACTTCTCGTGGAAGCTCAGCGACAGCCGCTGGAAGTGGTCGAACACCCTCCTGCGCAGCTCCAGCAGGATGCTCTGGCCGATCTTCCCCGACAGCCGCAGGAACGCCTGCCTGGTCAGCGCCTGCGTCACCGCGGCGGCCAGGATGACCCCGACCACGGTGAGCAGCGTGGCGGGGCCGCTGCCGCGCAGCATCGGCGGGATGCCCGCGTCGATGCCCACCTTGACCAGGTAGGGGATCGCGAGTCCCGCCAGGTTGGAGACGACGATGATCGCCGTCAGCAGCGCGATCTGCTTCCGGTACGGCGAGAGCAGGTCGCCCAGCAGCCGGCGGGAGCGCTCCCGCAGTAAGACGGAGACCTTCTCCGGCAGCTCGTCCTGGTCCTCGGAGGCGACGCCGCGCCAGGTCGTCGTGCTGGTGGCGGTCAACGCAGCGCTCCTTCCGTGGGGTCGAAGTCGGCGTCCTGGGCCAGCAGCTCCCGGTATTCGGGCACGTCGGCCAGCAGCTCGTGGTGGTGGCCGACGTGCGTGATGGTGCCGTCGCGCAGCAGCGCCACCTTGTCGGCGAGCAGCACGGTGGAGGCCCGGTGGGCCACCACGATGCCGGTGGCGTCGCGCAGCACGTGGCGCAGCGCCTCCTCCACCAGCGCCTCGGTCTCCACGTCGAGCGCGGACAGGGTGTCGTCGAGCACGAGGATCCGCGGCTTGCTCAGCACGGCCCTGGCCAGGGCGAGCCGCTGCCGCTGACCGCCGGAGAGCGACAGGCCCTGCTCGCCGATGCGGGTGTCGAGGCCCCACGGCAGGTCGTACACGAACATCGCCTGCGCGGTCTGGATGGCGTCGGCCAGCTCCTCCTCGGTGGCGTCGAGCCGGCCGAGGGTGAGGTTCTCCCGCACGCTCATCGAGAACAGCGTGGGCTCCTCGAACGCGGTGGCCACCACCGAGCGCAGGTCGGGCAGGGTCAGGTCGCGCACGTCGTGGCCGTCGATCGTGACGCGACCCTCGGTCGGGTCGATCAGCCGGGGCACCAGCGCGGTCAGAGTGGTCTTGCCCGAGCCGGTCGCCCCCACGACGGCGACCGTCTCACCGGGGCGCACGTCCAGCCAGACGTCGTGCAGCACCGGCTGGTCGGAGCCGGGGAAGCGGAACCCGACGCCCTCGAAGCGCAGGCGGCCGCGCGGCCGGTCGATGGTCTGCGTGCCGCCCTCGATGGCCGGCACGGTGTCCATGACCTCCATGACCCGGTCCGCGGAGGTCATGGCCTCCTGGGCCATGGCGAGGATGTAGCCGAGGCTCGCGATGGGCCAGACCAGCTGCAGCATCAGCGTCGTGAAGGCCACCAGCCCGCCGAGCGTGAGCGCTCCCGACCCGACGGCCAGCGCGCCGAACAGCAGCACCAGGGCGAGCGTGATGTTGGGGATCACCTCGAGGAAGGCGAAGAACTTCGCCGAGTGCCGCACCTTGTCCATCGAGGTGCCGTAGACCTTGAGCGCGGCGTCGTCGTAGGTGTCGTAGACGTGGTGGCGGCGGCCGAACGCCTTGATCGTCCGGATGCCGATGGCCGACTCCTCGACGAGCGTGGCGAGGTCGCCCTGCTCGTCCTGGACCTGGCGGGAGATCTTGATGTAGCGCTTCTCGAAGCGGAGGGAGACCCACACGATCGGCACGGCGGAGGCCGCGACGAGCAGGCCCAGCGGCCAGTACTTGTTCAGCAGCAGCACGGTCACCGTGATCAGCTGGAGCACGTTCATGACCAGGAAGAGCATGCCGAAGCCGAGGAAACGGCGGATGGTGGACAGGTCGGTCGTGGCGCGCGACAACAGCTGGCCGGACTGCCAGTCGCCGTGGAATCCCATCGGCAGGCGCTGCAGGTGCTCGTAGAGGTCGTCCCGGATCCGGGTCTCGAGCCCCAGCACGGGCGTGATCTGCGACCAGCGCCTGAGGAAGATCAGGAACGCTTCGACGGCGCCCACGCCCAGTGCCAGGAGCCCGAGCGGGAGTAACGCTCCGTGATCACCATGGAGGACGGGGCCGTCGATGACCTTCTCGCTGACGAGGGGCATGGAGATGCCGGCTGCGATGCCGACGACCGCGGTCAGCCAGATGAGGATCAGCCTGACGGCGTACGGGCGGAGGTAGGACTTCATCCGCCACAGGGAGTTGGAGGAGAGCAGGGGACGGCGAGGTATGTGCGTATCGGGAGGCATCCCTTCTAGGCTAATACGTGGGATCAACCGATTTTCAGTAGCCTCGCCGCGAGGTTTTCTGTCCATGACGTGCGCAAACAGTGAAACATCATGAATTTTCGGAGGACCATTATTTTTGATGTGACCTGTACGTGATTGGGTGGGAATCTTCTTTGTCCCTGCTCGACGTCATCTTCGTGAACGTGACCCCGCCCTCCGTCGGACGCGGCACGGGCGCCCCGCACCTTGCCGCACTCCAGTGGGTGGTCGACGCCTGTCAGCTCACGCTCGCCGACCGGCGGCACGCTCGGCGACCGGTACGGGCATGAACGCATCGTCACCACCACCGGCGGCTTCGTCTGCGCGGCCGTGCTCGCCTTCGCCACCTCTAGGATGAGTGCCTCATGATCGCAGAATCGGAGATGCCGCACCTGCGGCGCTGTGTCGAACTGGCCACCCGGGCGCTGGAGGTGGGTGACGAGCCGTTCGGCTCGGTGCTGGTCTCGGGCGACGGCGCCGTCCTGGCCGAGGACCACAACCGGGTGGCCTCCGGGGACAACACGCAGCACCCGGAGTTCGCCCTGGCCCGCTGGTCCGCGGCGCACCTGACGCCCGCCGAGCGCGCCGCCGCCACCGTCTACACCTCGGGCGAGCACTGCCCGATGTGCGCCGCCGCCCATGCCTGGGTGGGGCTGGGCCGCATCGTGTACGTGTCGTCGTCGGAACAGCTCGCCTCGTGGCTGTCGGAGCTCGGCGCTCCGCCGCCGCCCGTACGCACGCTGCCGATCCACGAGGTCGCGCCCGGCGTCGTGGTCGAGGGCCCGGTGCCGGAGCTGGCCGAGGAGGTCCACGAACTGCACAGGCGGCGCTTCCGCAGCTGACGGCGTATGCCGTTTTACCTGTGGTTTGTCCGGTCCGTGACAGAGTACGGACCATGGTGTTCGGCCGCTCCATCAGGGCCCGGATGACCATCGCGACGGTGGTGGTGTTCGGCGCCATCGTCTTCGCCTGGGTTGTGGCGATCTTGCTGACGTATCCTGCGCGGGCGCGGGCCGACCTGATCGACCAGGCCGACGACGCCAGCCGCCACCTCACAATGCTCATCAGCAGACAGCAGTTCACCGGCCCGATCCCGCCCAGGAAGGGCGTGTTCGTCATGCAGGTCGTGGACCGCGAAGGACGGGTGGTGGCCGCCAACGAGGGACTCACGGGCCGGCCGCCCCTCACCCGGGCCCGGCCCACCGGGGGCTACTCGCGGGTCCAGGACCGGGTGTGCCTGCCTGACGGGTGCCTGATCGTGGTGGGGATGAGCCACCCCGACAGCGTGTACGGGCCCGTCGTCGCCTACGCGGCCCTGCGGGAGCCGTTCCTGCTGAGATCGCCGTTCCTGCCCCTGCTCCTGTCCGGCTCGGCGGCGGTGATGGTGGCGCTGCTGGGATGGGGGGCCTGGTACGGGACCGGCCTGGTGCTGGCCCCCGTGGAGCGGATCCGCTGGGGACTGGAACGCATCAGCGCCCAGGACCTGCGCCGGCGCGTCGACGTGCCCCATACGGGGGACGAGGTCGCGCAGCTGGCCGCCACGGTCAACGACACCCTGGCGCGGCTGGAGGACGCCGTGGAACGCAACCGGCGCTTCGTCTCGGACGCCTCCCACGAGCTGCGCTCGCCGATCACGGCCCTCATGGTACGGCTGGAGGCGGGCATGGAGAACCCGGACGCGGCCGACTGGCAGGCGGCGTTCGACGACGCGCAGCGGCTATCGGACATAGTGCACGACCTGCTGCTGATGGCCCGGCTGGATGAGGGGGTGGAGACGGAGAAGGAGCAGCTCGACCTGGGGGTGCTGGTCGAGGAGGAGGTCGCGCGGCGTCCCAGCCGGCTGCCGCTGACCATGGACGTGGAGCCGGGGGTCTTCGTCCGGGGGAGCCGGCTGCGGCTCTGCCGGGTGCTGACCAACCTGCTGTCCAACGCCGACCGGTACGGCGACTCGCGGGTGTGGGTCTCCGTGCGGGGCCAGGGGGATCAGGCCGTGGTGGAGGTGCTGGACGACGGGCCCGGCATTCCCGTGGAGATGCGGGAGCGGGTGTTCGAGCGGTTCACCCGGCTCGATCAGACCCGGTCGCGGGACGCCGGGGGCAGCGGGCTGGGGCTCCCGATCGCCCGCGACATCGCCAGGGCCCACGGCGGGACCCTGGAAGTCGGGGACGGAGGGCCGAAGACCCGGATGATCCTGCGGCTGCCCCGCGATTAGCGCTCGCGACGCACCGGGCGGCCTGGAGGACCTCAGGAGCTGCCGAGCTCGATGGTCTCCGCCACCTCGGCGTGCCGCTCGGCCTCCTCCTGCGCGAACCGGTCCGCGTCGAGCTTGTCGGCGATCTCCTCGTCCTGCCGCATCAGCGCCTCCAGAGACTGACCGGCCAGCTCCAGCACGCCCATCTCCGCGTACGCCTGCTGCAGCCGGGGGCTCCACAGCCCGATGTCCTTCACGCACGGCACGATCCGGCTGAACAGCAGCGACCTGAACAGCCTCAGGTACTCCGAGTGCTCGGTGGCCTCCATGGCCTCCTCGACCTCGGACTTCGACAGGCCCAGGTGCTCCCACGTCTCGCGGCCGCGCAGCCGGTCGCGCATGAGGTAGCAGCCCTCGATGACGAAGTCCTCGCGCTCGCGCAGCTCGCTCTCCGACAGGTCCCGGTAGCGGTCGCGCAGCGCCATCCGGCCGAAGGCCACGTGCCTCGCCTCGTCCTGCATCACGTACGCGAGGATCTGCTTGGGCAGCGGCTTGGTGGTGATGTCGCGCATCACCCCGAACGCCGCCAGCGCCAGGCCCTCGATCAGCACCTGCATGCCGAGATAGGGCATGTCCCAGCGCGAGTCGCTCAACGTGCTGTCGAGCAGGGCCTTGAGGTGCTCGTTGATCGGGTACGCCAGGCCCACCTTCTCCTGCAGGAACCGCGCGTACGTCTCGGCGTGGCGGGCCTCGTCCATCGTCTGCGTGGCCGCGTAGAACTTCGAGTCGAGGTCCGGCACCGACTCCACGATCTTGGCCGAGCAGATCATCGCGCCCTGCTCGCCGTGCAGGAACTGGGAGAACTGCCACGCCGCGCCGTGCCGGCGTACCTCGTTACGGGTCTGCTCGCTCATCCGCTCCCAGAGCGGGGTGCCGTGGATGGCGATGGTCTGGTCGGGCACGCCGAGCACGTTGTACGGATCGACCTCGAGGTCCCAGTCGATGCGCTTGGCCGAGTCCCACTGCTTGTCCTTGCCCTTCTGGTACAGCGCCAGCATTCGATCCCTGCCGTCGTCGTACTCCCAGGTGAACCGGCTCGCGCCGGACATCTCGACGTCCCAGGTGGAGAGCTCTGCGGGGATGGTGTAGAGATCGTGCGTCGACATGGGGGGACCTCCGAGGGGGGCTACGTACACCGTACGTCCACGTTGTGAGGCTTGCACGTACGCCGTACGTGCGTCAATACAATGGGCTATGCCCACGGAGCCTTTGTCGCGGGGCCGCATCGTCGCCGCGGCCATCGAACTCATCGAGCGTGAGGGCGCCGACGCGGTGTCCATGCGGCGCATAGCGGCCGAGCTCGGCGTCGGCGTGATGTCCCTCTACAACCACGTGCCCAACAAGGACGCCCTGCTCAACGGGGTGGCCGAGGCGGTGCTGAGCGAGATCGAGTTCACCGACGACCCCGACGCCCATTGGACCGATCGGGTGCGCATGCAGGCGCGGGCGTTCCGGCAGATCGCGCACGACCATCCGCGCTCCACCATGCTCGTGGTCAGCCGCCAGCTCCACTCCACGGCCGGGCTGCTGCCGGTCGAGCGGGCGCTGGCGACGCTGCGCAGTGCCGGGTTCGACGGGGCGGACGCGGTCAGGATGTTGCGGATGTTCATCGCGTACATCGTGGGCTCGCTGCTGCGGGAGGTCGGGGTGACGCCCACGTTCGCGCCCGTACACAACCGGCTGGTCAAGGCCGAGAGCGTCGATCCTGCGCTGTTCCCCGAGGTCAGCTCGCTGGCGCCGCTGCTGGACCAGTGCGATCACGAGGCGGAGTTCGAGTTCGGGCTCGAGCTGCTGATCCAGGCGATCTCGGTGCACACGGGGCGCCGGGAGGGCACGCGGTAGCCGCCCTCGGTGCACGACGGGGGGATAGGGGAGGGCAACCGGCGAGTGTACGCCCCGGTTGCCCTCCGGTTCTCGTGCTCAGTACCAGTTGTGCGATCTCCAATGTCCCCAGGCGCCGCAAGGCCTGCCGTACCTCCCCTTGATGTATGCGAGTCCCCACCGGATCTGCGTCTCCGGGTTGGATTTCCAGTCGCTGCCGGCGCCCCGCATCTTGCCCGCGGGCAGTGCCTGTGGGATGCCGTACGCCCCGGACGAGCGGTTGTATGCCCGGTGGTTCCAGTTGCTCTCCCTGGTCCACAGATTGTCCAGGCAGCGGAACTCCTGAAGGTTCCACGATCGCTGGACGACCTGGTCCAGCGCGATCCTCTTGTTCTTGTTGGGCGTCGTCACCGGGATCCGGGGCTCCGCCGAGGTCGTCCACGTCTTGGTCCTGACCACGGGCGGGCGCTTGGCCCAGGCTGCCGGGGTGTCGATGGCGTTGATCACGGTGAACGTGGTGACGAAGATGATTGTGCCGCTGAGGGCGCGTTTGCTGTCCAAGTCGATCCTTGCTGTCGGGTCGCGTGCGGACAGGCGCCTCTCATCCGGCGCCCATGCCGGTCCGCGTCCGTGGCTCGGACGCGGAGGGTCCGCGCGGCCCTCCGGGAACCTTGCACCACCCGATCACGCTGGGTGGCCCGGAGGGCACCGCGACGTGTCCTCTAGCACGATTCCTATTACGGACGGTCACCGTGGGTCATACATCTCGACACGCGGTGGAGAGGTGTTTGCGTGATCGTTGCGCACAAAACTCCCTCCCGCTGCACCGCCCTTGCTCGCCCCGCCCGGCACCTGAGCCTCGCTTGCCGAAAGGCGCGACAAAGTATGAGGTTTGGCGGAGCATGAACAGCGGGTAACCGGTCACGCTGTGTAGCGTCTGTGGCGAACATCGCCGCGCGTCCGCCTTCTGTAGGGTCGGGACATGAGCATCAGTGACATCCAGCTCCGCACCCTCGACGACACCCCCACCACCCTGGGACAGCTGGCGGCCGGCCAGGCCGTGCTCGTCGTCAACGTGGCCTCGCGATGCGGCCTCACCCCGCAGTACGGCGCGCTGGTCAAGCTCCAGGAGCAGTACGGCCCGCGCGGCTTCACCGTGGTGGGCATGCCGTGCAACCAGTTCGCCGGGCAGGAGCCGGGCACGGCGGAGGAGATCCAGGAGTTCTGCTCGGCCACGTACGGGGTGGACTTCCCGCTGTTGGAGAAGGCCGACGTCAACGGCCCTGACCGGCACCCGCTCTACGCCGAGCTGACGCAGGCCCCCGACGAGCAGGGCGAGGCGGGCGACGTGCAGTGGAACTTCGAGAAGTTCCTCGTGGACCGGGAGGGCAGGGCGGTCGCGCGCTTCCGCCCCCGCACCGCCCCGGACGACCCGGCGATCACGTCGGCCATCGAGAAGCTGCTCTGAGGGCACGCGGGCCCGGCACAGCGCGGCTAGTCCGCCGTGTGCGCGAGGACGGCCGCGGCCAGTTCCTCGTGCACCTCCGGCGGGAGGGTGTGCCCCATCCCCGCCACCATGAGCAGCCGCGCCCCAGGGATCCGGTCCGCGATGATCGCCCCGTGGCCCGGCTTGGCGGGCTCGTGGGTGCCCTCGATGACCAGGGTCGGCGCCTTCGCCCGGTCCAGCACGCCCACCGGCTCGAAGTCCGGCCTGGCCATGGCGGCCAGGCGGTGGTTGGCCACGGCGGCCAGGTCGCGGGCCCGGTCGTGGATGCGCTCCTGCAGGCGGCGGGCGGCGTCCTCGTCGAACGGCAGCCCGGTCCCGTGCAGGACGCGCTGCTCCGCGATCATCCGGTCGATCTGCTCGCGCCGGTTGCCGGGCGGCGGGGCGGCGAACAGCCCCTGGTAGAACGCCACGAACTCCGGGGCCGGCTCCGGCAGGCTGCCCTCCGGCTGAGGCTCGCCCATCAGCGCCCGCATGATCACCGCGCCCTCACCGCCGCCGAGCGGCGAGGAGCCGATGACGGTGAGCGTCCGCACGCGCTCCGGCCGCTCCACCGCGATCAGCTGCCCGAGCAGCCCGCCCGCCGAATGGCACACCAGGTGCGCGCTCTCCAGGCCATGCGCGTCCATCACGCGCAGCAGGTCGTCCTTGATGTCGTCCCATGTGTACGGCTCCTTCTCGAAGTCAACGGTGTCGGACCGGCCGGTGTCGCGGTGGTCGTACCGGATCACCCGCCGCCCGCCGGCGGTCAGCCTGCCGACGAACTCGTCCGGCCACAGGACGCCCTGCGACATCGAACCCATCACCAGCACGATCGGCGCGTCGGTCGCGGCGCCGAACTCTTCACTCCAGATGTTCGGTTGCATGCTCAAAGCATGTCCTGGGGAGCCACTGGCGCCTTCCGTAGAACTACTAGGCGCGCGAGTTCGGTACGGGTCCCGATGCCGAGCTTCGGGTAGATCTTGTACAGGTGGTACTCGACCGTCCTGGGGCTGAGGAAGAGCTGGGCGGCGATCTCCTTGCTGGACAGGCCGTCCGCGACCAGGCCGGCGATCCGCAGCTCCTGGGGCGTCAGCAAGTCGAGCGCCGCGTTGCGCGGGGCCCGCGCGCTCTCGCCCGCCGCCCGCAGCTCGCTCTGCGCCCGCCGTGCCCACGGCTCCGCGCCCGCCCGCTGGAACGTCTCGTACGCCGCCCGCAGGTGCCTGCGCGCCTCCCCCGGCCGGTGCGCCCGGCGCAGGCGCTCGCCCAGCAGCAACCCGGTCCTGGCCGACTCGAAGTCGTTGGCGTGCAGCCGCAACGCCTCCTCGAAGGCGGCCGGCGGCTCGTGCGCCCCGTCGCCGGCGCCGTCCGCCGCCACCAGCGCGCGGCAGCGGGCAAGGAGTGCGCGGGACTCCGGCGTGCCCGCGTGCGCCGACCAGCGCTCGTACGCCTCCAGCGCCGCCTTCGCCACGTCCGGGTCGCCCGCGCCCACGGCGGCCTCGATGCGGTCGGGCGTCGAACGCCACACCACGGTCGGATGCCCGGCCCCGGGACCGGCGGCCGTGATCGCGGTGAACCGCTCGTGCGCCGCGGCGTACCGGCCGAGGCCCAGATCGAGCATGGCCAGCGCGTACGCGGCCGTCCCGGCGCGCAGGCCCACCCGATGGGGGATGGCGATGGCCAGCGCGTCCCGGGCGTACCGGCGGCAGGCCTCCTCCTCGCCGCGCAGCGCCGCCACGACCGCGAGGTTGGCCAGGTGCGCCGCCACCGTGTTGGTGTATCCGGCCTCGCGGGCCAGCTCGAGCCCTTCCTCCGCGATCGCCTGGCTCTCGGCGAGCCGTCCGGCGATCCGCTCCGCCGTGGCCACGAACTCCAGCACCACGGGAAGCTGTCCCACCATCCCCGACATCCTGGCCAGCCGCCCGGCCCGCTCGACCAGCTCGGCCGCCAGGTCGGCCTCGCCCAGATAGCTGGCCGCCGCCGACGCCCACATGAACTCCGCCGGCTCGCCCAGCTCGTCCACCTGCCCGAGCGCCCGCCTGAGCAGGTCGTGCCCGCCGGCGCCGTCGAGCATCGCGCCGATTCCCACGATCACGTCGCGCAGGAACCCCTCGGGGAACGCCGCCGCCTGCCGCCCGATCTCCACGATGGCCGCCGTGTCACCGACGTACGAGGCCGCCTCCGCCGCGTCGGCCAGCATGCCCAGGCTCTCGCCCGCCCGCAGGATCCGCACGGCCTCGGCGGCGTCGCCGGAATTGAGCTCGAACCGGCCACGCAGCTGGGCGAGCTCCATCGCCAGCGCGGGGCTCGAGCCCGCGTGCTCGCGCGCCTCGGCCAGCAGGGACTCCGCCTGGCCCGGCCGGCCGCCGAGCCAGGCGTTCACGGCGGCGTCCTTGAGGCGTCCGGCTCGGGTGAGAGGCGAGGGGGTGAGCTCGGCGGCCCGGGCGAGGGCGGTGGCGGCGTCGCCGAACCCTCCGCGGTCGCGGGCCCGCATCGCGCTCTCGGCCAGCGCGGCGGCGACGACCTCGTCAGGGCCGAGAGCGGCCCCGGCCAGGTGCCGGGCCCGGCGGTCGCCGTCCGTCAGCTCCGCCAGGGCCGCGTGCGCCTCCCGGCGGGTGGCGGGGGCCGTGGTCTCGTACACCGCCGATCGGATGAGGGGGTGGCGGAAACGTACGTGCGCACCCGAGACCGTCGCCAGTCCGGCGGCCTCCAGCTCACTCAGCGTCGTCCGGCTCGTGCCCAGCCGGTCGGCGGCGCGGAGCACGAGATCGAGGTCGCCTTCGACGGCGGCCACGAGGGCCAGCAGCCGCGCCGGTGCGGACAGCGCGGCCACCTGTTCGCCGAAGAGCTGCCTCCCGCCGGGCAGCGGGTCGGGGAGCGGCTCGCGTCCGGCGAGCTGTCCCGGCGTCAGCCGCCTGACCGTCTCGCGCAGGGCCAGGGGGTTGCCCCCGGTCAGCCCGACGAGGTCGTGCCTCACCCGCTCCGAGACCGCCCGGCCGGCTTCCTCCCGCCCCGCGCCGCCGTCCGTCGTGGCCTGCGCCGAGAGGAGCCCGGCGCCTCCGTCAGTCGGGGCCTGCGCCGAGAGGAGCTCGGCGGCAGCGGCGTCGTCCAGGCCGCCGACGTTCACCGACGGCAGGCCCTTCACCGGCGCGTCCCCGCGTACGGCGAGCAGCATCGCGATGCGCTCGGTGCCCAGCCGCCTGGCCGTGAACAGCAGCGCGTCGGCCGAGGCCCGGTCCACCCACTGGAAGTCGTCGACCACGCAGATCAGCCCGTCCGGCACCGCCGCCTCGGCCAGCAGCGACAGCACGCCGGCCGCCAGCAGGAACCGGTCGCCGGACGCCGCCAGCCCGAGCGCGCCGCGCACGGCCTCGCGCTGCGGCTCCGGCAGCGTGTCCAGCAGGCCCACCACCGGCCGCAGCAGCTGGTGCAGCGCTGCGAACGCCAGGTCCGACTCCGGCTCCACGCCGGTGGTCCTCAGCACCCGCATGGCGCCGCCCCGTGCGGCCGCCAGGTCCAGCAGCGCTGTCTTGCCCACGCCCGCCTCGCCGCGCAGCACCAGAGCGGTCCCACTGCCGTCGAGCGCCCGGGCGATCACGTCGTCAAGTGCGGCGATTTCCACCGTTCTGCCGTAAAGCACAACAGAACACTGTATTGCCGGCGCAGGAAACCCCTTCGACCGTTCGCGGCCCAGCACGACGACCGGCGTGCGGGTGGCAGGGTGATCCTGTTCACCTCCGGTGGCCCGGCTGGTCCGCTGGCTCGCCTCCGACGAGGCGGCGTGGATCACCGGGCAGGTGATCAACTCCGAGGGAGGCTTCCCCCGCTGGGTCTCGTGATTCCTGCCCCGCGGCCACACCGGTGCCCCGGCCCGCTGACCGAAACGATTAAGGCCTTCTGTGCGCTCTCGGCACAGGTCAGACTGATCGTGTGGCAGATGTCATCCAGGCCGAGCGCATGCCGGCCACCGTTCGGGTCGCCAGGTTCGTCCTGACCCTCAAGGTGGCGTTCGGCATCGTGGGCCTCGCCTTATTCGGCGCCATCATCTTCGCCTCTGCGGGCGTCGCGGCCATCCTGCCGCTGCTCCCTCAGGTCGCCGTCACGGCGCTCGAGGGCTGGTTGCTCTCCCGCTGGATGTCGCGGAGGAAGCCGGTGCGCTGGGGCGTCGTCGCCATCGAGGTGGCCTCGGTCGGCGCTCACCTCACGCTTGTCGCGATCGACAGCGACTTCGGCTGGACCAGCCTGCTCTCCCTGAGCGTGCTCTTCCCGCTGGCGGTCGTCATCCCGCTGCTCATGCCTTCGGCAGGACGGTGGTTCGACCGCTGACCCCGGTCGGGGGCGGGCCCTTCACCGGTGCGGGCCGCAGCTGCCCCTGATGATGAGCTCCGTCGGCAGGACCACGCTCCGCGGCCTCCTGCCGACCGCCCGGAGCACGAGCTCAGCCGCCCGGTAGCCCATGTCCCTACCGGGCTGGGCGATCACCGTCAGGGGCGGCGAGCACAGCTCGGCCCAGGGCACGTCGTCGTACATCACCAGCGACACGTCCCTCGGCACCCGCAGGTCCAGCTCCCTGGCCGCCAGCACCGCCGCCTCCCCGAGCACGTTGCCCCCGGCGACCACGGCCGACAGGTCGGGGCGGCTCTGGAACAGGCCCGAGGCCGCGGCGTAGGCGGAGTCGCGGCTGCCGGTGCCGAACACGACCAGCTCCTCGTCCACCGGCGACCCCACCGCCTCCCTGAACGCGGCCACCCGGCGGTCGTGTCCCGGCCCGCCGAGGAACGCGATGCGCTTGTGACCCAGGCCGCGCAGGTAGCGCACGGCCGTGCGGATGCCGGCCCGGTCGTCCGCCACCACGGCGGGCACGTCCAGCGGGCGAGCCTTAGGGGCAGGGGAGAGGCCGTCGAGGGCCATGAGGTCGGCGATGGCCGCCGCCCCGGCATCGTCGTGGGACGGCTGGACCGGGAGACGGTCGGCGAAGACCACCGTCATGCCCGCGCGGATCGCGGGGGCCCAGGTCTCCGCGTCCCCCGACGGCACCGCTATCAGGCGGTCCACGCTCTGCTCCAGCAGCATGCCGATCAGGTCGGCCTCCTGCTCCGGGTCGCCGCCCGTGGAGCCGAGCACGACGGGCTCGCCGGCCGATCGGGCGCAGGCGAGCACGCCCTCCGCCAGCTGGCCGTAGAACGTGTCGGTCAGGTCGGGGACGAGCAGGCCCATGCCGCCCGTGCGGCGTTGGCGCAGGTTGCGGCCCAGGGCGCTGGGGCGGTAGTCGAGCTGGGCGGCGACGGCCAGCACGCGCTCTCTGGTCGCCGGACTGGCCGAGCCGCCCGACAGCACCCGGGACACGGTCGCGACGCCCACACCCGCCGCCTCGGCCACGTCCTTGATGGTCGCCCGCTTTTCCATGGAAACGATTCCATCATGGTTTTCGGAATATCGGAAGACTCCCGAATCGACAACGGCTGGTCACGCGGCAACCCTTGACACCGATGTCCGTTTCGGGTGAGATGCTTGAAAACGTATCCACGTGAGTGGGTCACGGCAACAACATCCGGGCACCCCCGCCCTGGAGCGCGAAGGAATGTCATGGCATCCATCGTTCTGACGAACGTCGACAAGGTCTACGCCGGTGGCGTAAAGGCTGTGAACGGGCTCAACCTTGAGATCAAGGATGGCGAGTTCATGGTGCTGGTCGGCCCTTCCGGTTGCGGTAAGTCGACCGCTCTCCGGATGATCGCGGGCCTCGAGGACATCAGTGGCGGCGAGATCGCCATCGGCGACAAGGTGGTCAACCACCTGCCGCCCAAGGACCGCGACATCGCGATGGTCTTCCAGAACTACGCGCTCTACCCGCACATGACGGTCGAGGAGAACCTCGCCTTCGGCCTCAAGCTCCGCAAGATGCCCAAGCCGGAGATCCAGAAGCGCGTCAACGAGGCCGCCAAGATGCTCGGCCTGGATACGTACCTCAAGCGCAAGCCGGCCGCTCTCTCCGGTGGTCAGCGCCAGCGTGTCGCCATGGGCCGCGCCATCGTGCGTGAGCCGCAGGCCTTCCTCATGGACGAGCCGCTGTCCAACCTCGACGCCAAGCTCCGCGTCTCCATGCGCGCCTCGCTCAACACCCTGCACGAGCGCCTCGGCGTCACCACGGTGTACGTCACGCACGACCAGGTCGAGGCCATGACCCTCGGCGACCGCGTCTGCGTGCTGCGCGACGGTCTGCTGCAGCAGGTCGACACCCCGCAGAACCTGTTCGACAAGCCGGTCAACCTGTTCGTGGCCGGGTTCATGGGCTCGCCCTCGATGAACTTCGTCACCGCCGAGCTCGTCCGCGACGGCGGCGCCGCCGTCGCCTTCGCCGACATCAAGCTGCCGATCCCCGACTCGACCTTCTCCGACAAGCCGGGCCTCGACCAGTACGTCGGCAAGAAGATCATCCTCGGCATCCGCCCGTCGGACTTCGAGGACGCCACCTCCGCCGGCAACCACGCCAACGGCTGGGCCACGCTGCCGGTCAAGGCGGAGGTCACCGAGGAGCTGGGCTCCGAGATCAACGTGCTGTTCCTGATCGACGCCCCGCCGGTCGAGCACGCCGACACCACGGCCGCGCAGGACAACGACGACGACGAGGCGGCGTTGCCGCTGGTGGGCGACAAGTCCCTGTGGACCGCCCGGGTCAACGCGCGCAGCCACGTCCGTCCCGGCCAGAACATCGACCTGGTCGTCGACACGCACAACCTGCACTTCTTCGACCCGGCCAGCGGCCTGTCGATCGGCCACGAGGCCAACCGCTAGCCGCCACTGTCTCCTGGATCCCGGTCGTGAGCCCAGCTCACGGCCGCTAGGGCCCCCACCGCGACCCCCTCCCGCGGCGGGGGCCCGTTCCTGTGCGCGCTCCTCGGCCGGCCGGAGGGGCCCCGGTACGGACTACGGACTCAGCGGCCGATGCTCGCCGACACGCGGGACTGCAGGCTGCGCGGCACCAACTTGCCGAGCGCGACGATGGCCTTGTAGCGCAGGTCGGGCACGGACACCCGCTTGCCCAGCGCCAGGTCGCGCATCGCCTCCCGCACCACGTCGTCGGCCTTCAGCCACAGGAACCCGGGGATCCCCGAGGTGTCCATCGAGGCCCGCTGGTGGAACTCGGTCCGCACGAAGCCGGGGCAGAGCGCCATGATCTTGATGCGCGGGTTCCCCACCTCGTTCGCGGCGGACTCGCTGAAGTTCACCACCCACGCCTTCGACGCACTGTACGTGCCGCGCGTGAAGAAGGCCGCCACGGACGCCACGTTGACGATCGCGCCCCGGTCGCGCTCCCTCATGCCGGGCAGCGCGGCCAGCGTCAGCCTGAGCACCGCCTCGCAGTGCACCCTGAGCATGCGTGCCTCGTCCTCGACGGGCACCTCGGGGAAGCGGTCCGTGTGCCCGAACCCGGCGTTGTTCACCAGCAGGTCGACGCCGTCGCCGATCCTGGACTCGACCCTGGCGAGCCCCTCCTCGGTGCCCAGGTCGGCGGGCAGCACCTCGGCGGCCACCCCGTACCTGAGCTTGAGCTGGCCGGCGCTCTCGGAGAGCCGGCGCTCGTCGCGGGAGACCAGGACGAGTGAGAAGCCGTCGGCGGCCAGGCGCCGGGCGAAGGCGGCGCCGATGCCGGTGGCCGGGCCGGTGATCAATGCGGTTGGCATGCCTGAACCCTAGCGCCGTGCGAGGATGGGCGTCGTGCGACGCGTCGCGGCCGTGGCCCTCCTCCTCGTGGCCCTCCCCGCCTGCACCGGCGAGCGGCCCCCGCCTGCCCCGCACACCCCGGAGGCGAGCGTCACCGTGCCGCCGGAGCCGGCGGAGACGACACCGCCGGAGCGTGGCGGGCTGCGGTTCAAGGAGATCGCCAGGCTGGAGCAGCCGGTGGCGTTCGCCGTGCGCAAGGGCGACGAGCGGCTGTACATCGCCGAGCAGACCGGCAGGCTGCGCACCTCCGACGGCGACACGGTGATCGACCTGTCCCGCGAGGTGAGCGGCGGCAACGAGCAGGGCCTGCTCGGCGTGGCGTTCCACCCCTCAGGCCGGTGGGTCTACCTCGACTGGACCGACGCGCAGGGCGACACGCACGTCACCGAGTGGGCCTTCGACGGCACGAAAGCCACGGGCAGGCGCGACGTGCTGACCCAGGACCAGCCGTACGCCAACCACAACGGTGGCCAGCTCGCGTTCGGGCCCGACGGCCAGCTCTACATCGCCCTCGGCGACGGCAGCGCCGGAGACCCCCACGGCAACGGCCAGAGCCTGAAGACCTGGCTCGGCAAGATCCTGCGCATCGATCCGCGCGGTGGCCGGCCGTACAAGGTGCCCGAGGACAACCCGTTCGTCGGCCAGGAAGGCGCCAAGCCGGAAATATGGGCCTACGGGCTGCGCAACCCCTGGCGGTTCAGCTTCGACCGCGACACCGGTGATCTGTGGATCGGCGACGTCGGCCAGAACGCGTGGGAGGAGGTCGACCACCAGCCGGCGGGGTCGCTGGGCGGCGCGAACTACGGCTGGAACGCCCGCGAGGGCAAGAGCCGCTACCGGGGCCCGAAGGAGCGCGGGATGGCCGACCCGGCGATCGTCTACCCGCTGAACGAGGGCGGCAACTGCTCGGTCATCGCCGGACACGTCTACCGCGGCAGGAAGATCCCCTGGCTGCAGGGCCGGTTCCTCTACGGCGACTTCTGCGCCGGATGGATCAAGGCCGCGCGCGCCGACCGGCCGGCGGACGCGACCGAGATCGGGAAGGTCGAGCAGCTGTCGTCGTTCGGCGAGGGCCACGACGGCGAGCTGTACGCGCTCAGCCTGCGGGGCCCTCTCTATCGGATCGAGCCTTCCTGACCCGCTCGATCAGCTTCTCGACCTGGTCGTTCAGCTGGCTGCCCCGGGCCCAGCCCGCGTAGTGCGTGAGGAAGACGACCACCTCGCGCAGCTCGGCCTCGGTGAGCTCGCCGGTCCGCAGCGCGGCGTCGAGCTGGACGTCCGTCTGCTCGTGGAGTCCCTGGCCGACGAGCAGCCCGAGCAGGATCAGGCGGCGCTCCCTCATCGACAGGACCGGCCTCGACCAGACGTCGGCGAACTGCCGCTCCGCAGTCATGCCGAAAGAATCGACGGTCTCCATTGCGGGCTCTGACATTGTGCGCTCCCGGGGCGGTCGGAAGGGATCCTCATATCTTTCGCTACTTCCTGAGTTGAACCAATGGGGGTTGCATGAACGTTGTAGTAGCCCCATGTCACGGAGCGCGCCACCGCCGATACCAGGCCGTAGTCGATCTGTAACAAGTAAAGCCAATGCACGGCCAAGATTTGGTCAAGATTTTTAACCGTGCGCTGGGCTCATTCCGCCTGAAAGCGGGCACAACAACTCCGTTGGTCCGTAAAGCGGAGGTAAGCCCTGGTGAAAAAGGCACGGGGTTTGATCGCGGTCACGGTCGCGGTCCTGATGCTGTCCGCGTGCGTCGGACAGCCCGATTTCCACTACGTACGTGACAAGGCCGGCACCACCTACTTCAAGGTGCCGTACTCGTTCACGCAGCTCAACGCCTATCCCATCGAGCTGTACCTGTCCGGCGACCACCCGAACTCGGAGGCGGCCCTGCTCCGGGCCCAGCGGGTCTGGTCGACGGCCTTCGACCAGTCCGCGGAGCCGTCGGTCAACCACTTGCTCGGCTCGACGGACCCGTTCGTCTACGCCACCGTGCACCAGCTCTCCGAGGAGCAGCGGGACACGATCTCGCTCAACCGGCTGCGCGACTTCGTGCTGCCGGTGACGAGCCAGGTGCGCGAGCTCTACGTGCAGCAGGCCGTGGCGACGGGCCAGCCGCCGATGTTCCGGAACTTCGAACTCCTCAAGGACGAGGTGCTGACCCTGGACGACGGCGCCAGAGGGGTCCGGGTCCGCTTCAACTACCAGATCGGCAACGACGTCCAGACGTTCGACCACACCGCCATCCTCGACGAGAAGGGCGCCACGGTCTCCGTCATGCTCATCGGCTGCCAGTCCATCTGCTTCAGGAAGCGCGCCGCCGAGTTCGACAAGATCGAGAGTACGTTCAAGCTGCTCCGGCTGCCTGGATGAGGG
Source organism: Nonomuraea sp. B19D2 (assembly GCF_040137845.1). Classification (NCBI taxonomy): domain Bacteria; kingdom Bacillati; phylum Actinomycetota; class Actinomycetes; order Streptosporangiales; family Streptosporangiaceae; genus Nonomuraea; species Nonomuraea sp. B19D2. Next base: position 83,511 of record NZ_JBEFAK010000022.1, read on the forward strand.
AGCACCATTGACCACGACCGTTCACCACGAGGGGCTGCGTGCCCCTGGCAGCGGGCCCTCCGATCCCGAATCCGTGACCAGGAAGAAGATGCAGTTCTGGGATCGGAGCAAGTTCCTCATCGCCCTGGTGCTCGCCTACTTCATCCTCACGTGGAAGGTGATGGCCGACTTCCAGGGCATCGTCATGTTCCCCGAGGCCGCACTGGTGATCGCGAACGCGTACCAGTGGATCTTCTGGCTGCTGGGCGTGGAGGTCGTGCGGCAACTGCACTTCTTCGTCAGCGAGCACTGGTCGGCCTACCACCGCTTCTGGAGCCAGAAGGTCTTCGGCGGCTTCGAGCGCTGGACGCACCGCCGCTTCGACGACTGGACGAGATACCGCCTCTCGCGGGCGCTCAAGGTGGCCTTCTTCGTCGTGCTGATCGCGCTGGTGCTGGGCGCGGTCATGGACGTCAGCCCGTTCGTGGCGGTGATGCAGGCCCCGGCGCTGCTCTGGCAGGCGATGCCGTTCCTGATCCAGATCATCTTCCTGTTCTTCGTGATCATCATCCAGTTCGTGGGCCTGTTCTGGTTCCTGTCCAGAGGCGGCGTTGAGACGTACTTCCCCGACGACATCAAGACCCGCTTCCACGACGTGTGGGGGCAGGACCACGTGGTCGAGCGCGTCCGCGAGAACATCGTCTTCCTGGAGCGGCCCGACGAGATCGAGCGGCGCGGCGGGTACGTCCCCAGCGGCCTGCTGCTGTGGGGGCCGCCGGGCACCGGCAAGACCCTCATGGCCGAGGCCGTGGCCGGCGAGACCGGCAAGCCGTACGTGTTCGTGGATCCGGGCGCGTTCACGAACATGTTCATGGGCATCGGCATCCTGAAGGTCAAGTCGCTGTTCAGGAAGCTGCGCAAACTGGCGCTCAGGTACGGCGGCGTGATCGTCTTCTTCGACGAGGCCGACTCCCTCGGCAAGCGCGGCCGGCTCGCCCAGCAGGGCCCGCCCGGGCAGGGCGGCTTCTCCGGGCTGTCGGGCCTCAACGGCTGCCACGGGCTCAACTACCTGTCCGAGGAGACCCGCCAGGTGCTGGCCTTCCGCGGCGCCCGCGACGCCGGTGAGGAGCCGGGCCGGCGCAACCGCTTCATCATGGGCGGCGGCATGATGAACAGCGGCGACCCCGGCACGCTGCAGGCGCTGCTCACCGAGCTGTCCGGGCTCAAGAAGCCGCGCGGGTTCTTCAACCGGCTCGTACGACGGCTGCTCGGCATGCGGCCCAAGCCGCCGCCCAAGTACCGCATCCTCGTCATGATGGCCACGAACCGGCCCGACGCGCTCGACGAGGCGCTGCTGCGGCCGGGCCGCATCGACCGCATCTACAAGGTGGGCTACCCGTCCAAGGCGGGCCGGGTGCGCACGTACCAGGGCTATTTCGACAAGGTGTGGCACGAGCTGACCCCCGAGCAGATCGACAAGCTGGCCACCATCACCCCGTACGCCACCGGCGCCACGATCAAGGACCTGGTCAACGAGTCCCTGATCACCGCGATCAGGGACGGCCGCGAGATCATCACCTGGTCGGACGTGCTGCGGGCCAAGCGGCTCAAGCAGCTCGGCCCGCCCGAGGACGTCGAGTACATCGAGCGCGAACGGCACGCCGTGGCCGTGCACGAGGCCTGCCACGCCGTGGTGGCGTACGTGACCCGCTTCCACCTCGAGATCGACATCGCCACGATCGAGAAGGGCGCCGACTACCTGGGCATGGTCGCCTCGATCAAGCCGGAGGACCAGTTCACCAGGTGGAAGTCCGAGCACGAGGCCGACATCATGGTCTCGCTGGCCTCACTGGCCGGCGAGCGGATGTTCTTCGGCGAGGACAACTCCTCCGGGGTCTCCGGCGACCTGTACTCGGCCACGTACCTGACCGCCATGATGGAGTCGTACTGGGGCATGGGCTCCGGCGTCACCTCACTGCCCGCGCTCCAGGAGCTGGAGATCATGGGCGGCAAGGCGGTGCGCAAGTCCCGCCCCGGCGGCGGCGCCATCGGCATCACCGACAGGGAGCCGGTCCGGCGCGAGCCCGACCTGACCCCCGACGTGCTGGGGGAGCGGATCGAGTTCAACCTGGTGCGGCTGCTGGAGAAGACCGAGGAGCTGCTGCAGGAGCACCGCAGGGAGGTGCTCTGCGTGGCGCACGCGCTGGAGACGCACAAGACACTCAACGGCGACGACGTGGTGGCGATCATCCGCAGGGAGCCCGGCCCGCTCATCGACGGGACGATCTACGCCTCCGACGAGCTCTACCAGGAGCTGGAGGACTACCACCGCGACGCGGCCAGGGCGCACAAGGAGCACAGCCACATCGAGCGGGACCTCCCGGGACCGGGGGAGGAGCCGGTGGAGCTACCGCCGGTCTCCTACGGCGGTCCCGGCGTGCAGGCCGTCCAGCTGACGGCGCCGCCGACCCCGATGATCCAGGCGCCGCCCGCGGCGGCCGCCGCTCCTGCCGCCCAGGGCGGGCACGCCGAGCCCTCCGACCGGCCCGAGTTCGTGCCGTGGGCGGCGGCGACTCCGCCCGCGCGGCCCGTCGTCGTGGGGACGCCCGCCCCGTCTCCCGCCGCGCCCCCCGCCCCATCTCCGGCCCTGTCTCCGGCCCCGTCTCCTGCCCCGCGCCGGCGCGCGGGCCGGGTCTGGCTGGTCGTCGCCAGCCTGCTGGGGCTGGTGGCGCTGGCCATCATCGCGGCGCTCGCGGTGACGGGCACGGTGGCGGGCGGTGGCACGAACGCGACGGCCTCGGCCGTGGCCTCGCCCGGGCTGCTGCTCCTGCTGTTCATCGTGGTCGTCGCGGTGATCGTGGGCGCCGGGCTCGCGCTCGTCGCGATCAGGGGCGTACGCGCCGCGCAGGCCAAGGCCGAACGCGAACGCGACCAGGCCCACGCCCGGGCCCAGCTCCTGGCCGCGGCGATGGACCCGGACACGGCCATGCGCCTGCTGGGCTACGACGGCAACGGCACGGAGGGACGTACCTGAAAGAATGACGGGGTGCCACAGCACCCCGTCATCGTCGTCGAGCGTTAACACAGATCTGGCCTGATTAACACGGCGTTCACATATGGGCAAAAATTGGGAAACGGCTGTCCGTAAGACTCGGCGTGGCTGTGTAACACCCCGAGAAAAGGACCGCCGTGAGCTACAAGGCTGAGTACATCTGGATCGACGGCACGGAGCCGACCGCTCTGCTGCGCTCGAAGACGAAGATCCTCGCCGACGGCGCCGAGCCGCCGGTCTGGGGCTTCGACGGCTCCAGCACCAACCAGGCCGAGGGCCACTCGTCGGACCGCGTGCTCCGCCCGGTGTTCGTCTGCCCCGACCCGATCCGCGGCGGTAACAACGTCCTCGTCCTCTCCGAGGTCGAGGAGATCAACGGTGACGCGCACGTCAGCAACACCCGCGCCCTGCTCCGCCCGATCGCCGAGAAGTACGCCGGCCAGGACTCCTGGTTCGGCATCGAGCAGGAGTACACCTTCTTCAAGGGCAGCCGTCCGCTCGGCTTCCCCGAGGGCGGCTTCCCCGCCCCGCAGGGCCCGTACTACTGCGGTGTCGGCGCCGACGCCATCTTCGGCCGCGAGATCGTCGAGCTCCACCTCGACCGCTGCCTCGCCGCCGGTCTGGCAATCTCCGGCATCAACGCCGAGGTCATGCCCGGCCAGTGGGAGTTCCAGGTCGGCCCGGCCGGCCCGCTCGAGGTCGCCGACCACCTGTGGGTGGCCCGCTGGCTGCTCTACCGCACGGCCGAGGAGTTCGGCGTGGAGGCCACGCTCGACGCCAAGCCCGCCCGCGGCGACTGGAACGGCGCCGGCGCGCACACCAACTTCTCGACCAAGGCCATGCGCGAGGGCTACGACGCCATCATCACCGCCTGCGAGGCGCTCGGTGAGGGCGACAAGCCGATGGAGCACATCACGCAGTACGGCGCGGGCGTCGAGAGCCGCCTGACCGGCGCCCACGAGACCGCCCCGTGGAACAAGTACAGCTACGGCGTGTCCGACCGCGGCGCGTCCGTGCGCATCCCGTGGCAGGTCGAGGTGGAGAAGAAGGGCTACATCGAGGACCGCCGCCCGAACGCCAACGTCGACCCGTACGTGGTCACCCGCCTGCTGGTGAACACCTGCTGCTCGGCCCTGGAGAAGGCCGGCCAGGTCTGACCCTCGCGCGGAAAACGAACGGGCCCCTCGTCGCCGAGGGGCCCGTTCTTGCATCGAGACAAGACGATTATGGCAGGCGGAAGCCCAGATCGGGCTCGATTTCCGCGACATCCATCTGGGCTTTCTGCAGGCGGCCCGAATGGTCCCAGTTCATCGCCTGCCAGCGGGTGAACTGGTCGAGCACCCACATACCCGACTGGCGGCTGCCGTTGCCTGACTTGCCGTTGCCGCCGAACGGGAGATGGGCCTCGGCGCCCGAGGTGGAGTTGTTGACGCTGACCATGCCCGCCGAGATGCCCTCGCGGAAGCGGAAGGCGTGCTGCGGGTCGGTGGTGTAGATGGAGCTCGACAGGCCGTAGCCGGGCAGGTTGGCCAGCTCGATGGCCTCGTCGAGGGTCCTGAACGTGGTCACGCCGACGATCGGGCCGAACGTCTCCTCCAGGAACAGGCGGTCGGTGGGCTGCACGCCGTCCACGACGACCGGGTGGTAGTAGAGGCCCTGCTCGCCGTCGAAGTCGCCGTGCGGGTTGTCCTTCGTTATTTTCCCGATATTTCCGGACACGACCTTGTGGTGGGGCTGGATCCAGGTCAGGAACTCCTCGTACCGGTCGGCGAACTTCTGGTCGAGCAGCGGGCCCGCCAGCACCTCCTGCTCCGGGTGACCGATCCGCGCCTCGCGCACGGCCCGCGCGAACCGCTCGACGAACTCGTCGTGCACGCTCTCGTGCACGATCACCGTGCCCAGGCTCGTGCAGCGCTGGCCGGCCGTGCCGAAGCCCGAGAACAGCGCGCCCTCGACGGCCAGGTCGAGGTCGGCGTCCGGCATGATCACCATCGGGTTCTTGCCGCCCAGCTCCAGGCAGGCCGACTGCAGGTGCCGCCCGGTCAGCTCGCCGATCTTCCTGCCCACCTCGCTGGAGCCGGTGAACCCGACCTTCTGCACGCTTCCCTCCTCAAGGGCCTGCGCCAGGCCCTTGAACGTCCCGGCGCCGTCGGCGAAGACGATGTTCAGCACGCCGTCGGGCAGCCCGGCCGCCACGAAGAGCTGGAACATGGCGTGCGCCGAGGCGGCGGCGTACTCGGCGGGCTTCCAGACGACGGCGTTGCCGCAGAGCAGCGCCGGGACCAGGTACCACGAGGGGACGGCGACCGGGAAGTTGCCCGCGGTGACGACCGCCGCCACGCCGATGGGGTTCCGGAACGTGAACAGGTTCTTGTCCGGCATCTCCGACGGGACCGTCTGCCCGTACAACCTGCGGCCCTCGCCGAGGAAGAAGTCGCACGTGTCCACGATCTCCCGCACCTCGCCCAGAGCCTCGGCGTACGGCTTGCCGATCTCCTCGGTCACCAGGCGGGCCAGCCGCTCGGCGTTGGCCTCGACCAGCCGCCCGATGGAGGCGATCACCCGGCCGCGCACGGGCGCGGGCACCTTGGCCCACTCGCGCTGGGCCTCCTTGGCGGCGCGGCAGGCGGCGGCGAACGTGCCGGCGTCGGCCAGGCCGACGTGGGCCACGACCTCGCTGGTGCGCGAGGGGTTGGTCGACTCGTACGTGGCGGTGGCGCCCGCCTCCTTGCCACCCACTATGGAAACGATCTGACGGCTCACCGGTGCCCTCCTCATAGTTCTTTCGCTCAGACAATCATCTCGCCGGAAGAAACCCAAGGCGTCAGCCGCTCTCCAGGGCGAGCCGGCGCAGCTCGGGGCCGTGCTCCGGGTGCGCGAGCGCGGCGGCGAACTGGGCCTTGAGGTAGTTGAGCGGCGAGCCCGTGTCCCACCAGGTGCCGTCGATGACCTGCCCGTACACCGGGTGGCCGGCGGCGTGCCGGTGCAGGGCGTCGGTGAGGTAGATCTCGCCCTGCGGGTTCTGGCGCCACCTGCGCGTCTGCTCCTGGAGCTCCTCGACGACGCCGGGGGTGACGACGTACCCGCCGATGGCGGCGTAGCGCGAGGGGGCCTCCTCGGGGGACGGCTTCTCCACCAGCCCGGAGATCAGCAGGCGGCCGCCGCCGAGGTCCTCCTTGACGATCGGCACGCCGTACCGCGACGCGTCCTCGACCGCCATCGGCATCAGGGCCAGCACGGGTGCCCCTGTGGCCTCGTACGCAGCCTTGAGCTGCTTGGCCCTGGGCACCTCGGCCACGAACACGTCGTCGGCCCACAGCACCATGAACGGCTCGTCGCCGATGACGCGGGCGGCGTTGAGCACGGGGGTGCCGTTGCCGTACGGGCCGTTCTGGTACAGGTACGTGATGTGGGCCAGCGACGACAGCTCCGCGACCGCGTCGGCCAGGTCGTCCTTGCCGGCGGCACGGAGCTGCAGCTCGAGGTCGGCGTCGGGGGCGAAGTGCCGCTGGATGAGGTCCTTGCGGGGTGAGGTGACGATGGTGATCTCGTCGATGCCGGAGTCCACGAGCTCGCGGATGGTGTGCTCGATGACGGGCTTGTCGCCGATCGGCAACATCTCCTTGGGCAGCGCCCTGGTCAGCGGCAGCAGCCGGGTGCCGAGTCCGGCCACCGGGATGACGGCTTTGTGGACCATGCGTCTCTCCTTGATCGAGCGGCTTGATCGTGCGGGGAGAGAGCCGACGTTACCTCAGCCGTTTGTGGCGACGCCTGGCTAGGCCGTGAAGTCGGCGTAGTCGAAGCCCGGTGACACGATGCAGCTCACCAGCACCGGCTCGGCGGAGGCCGGGCGGGCCGACTGCCACACCCCGCCGGGCACGACCGCCTGCGGCACCTGGCCCTCCTCCACGAGCGGCCCGAGCGTGCGCGTGGAGTCGCCGATCGTCAGGCTCAGCGGGCCGCCGCGGTGCCACAGCCAGACCTCGTCCGACCTGACCATGTGCGGCACCGACTCCTCGCCCGGGTTCAGCAGGAAGTAGATGCCGGTGGCACTGGCCCGCGGTCCCGGGTACCCGTCCGGCTGGAACGTCACCGCCGTCCGCCACGTCTCCCTGAACCAGCCGCCTTCGGGGTGGGGGAGCAGGTCGAGGGCCTCGGCGATGGGCGGGCGCTCGACGAACGCCACAGGGGCGCCTGTGACGTCCCTGCGCAGGAAGCGGTTGCCGGCCAGGACGAGCTGCCCGCCGAGCGGGCTGGCGAGGGCCGCTGCCTCGTCGGACACCTCTATGGACGGGCCGTCGGGGTACGTGCGCAGCTCCACTTGGCACAGTTTATGCCAATAAATCAGGACGAGGTGGGTGATGCCTGCATGGTTGCTGGGCATCTCGCCGACCTAACACGAAATGTCGGTCGAGGTGGCTAGTCTGCGGCAGGTGATCGAACGGTGGAGCCGTGATCAGGTGCTCGCCCTCGCCCCCGACGCGTCGTCCCAGAAGGCGGCTCAAGGGGTGGCGGCGCCCGGGAAATGGTCGTTGCGCGGCACGACAGGCACGGTCTTGTACGGCGAGTGCAAGGGCAGCGGGGCCAGGCCCTACCTTGCCTGCGTCGATCTGACCGAGCCCGCGTACCGGTGCAGTTGCCCGAGCCGGAAGTTCCCGTGCAAGCACGCGCTGGGGCTGCTGCTCATGTGGTCCGCTGACGACGTGCCGGTCGAGGAGGGCACGCCGCAGTGGGTGACCGAGTGGGTGGAGGCGCGTGCCGAGCGGGCCGCCAAGGCGGCGGCCAGGATCGAGGCTGCCCGCGCCAAGAAGGCCGCGGAGAGCGATGCCGCGGCGGAGCGGACGGATCCGGACGAGGCCGGGCACGCCGCCTCAGGCGGCGGAGGCGGGCGTTCGCGTGCCGCGGGAGCGGCTGACGGGCGCCCGGGGTCCGTACGGCATGGTCGCGTCGCCGCCGGGCTGGCCGAGCTGGAGCGGTGGCTCGACGACCAGGTGCGGCAGGGGCTGGCGGGGACCGCCGAGCACGAATGGGAAGGCTTGGCCAAGCGGCTCATCGACGCCCAGGCGCCCGGCGTGGCGGGGGTCGTGTCCAGGCTGGCCCGGGTCCGGGCCTACGACGACTGGCCGGGGCGGCTGCTGGCGGAGTACGCGCTGATCCACCTGCTCGCCGTCGCCTACCGGCGGCGGGCGGAGCTGCCCGCGGCGCTGGCCGAGACCGTGCTGAGCCGGGTCGGGTTCCCCGCCAGCCGGGAAGAGGTGCTGGCCGGGCCCGGGGTGCGCGATCAGTGGGACGTGCTGGGGAGGCGCGACGAAGTGCAGGACCGGCTGACCGCCCGGCGGGTGTGGCTGCGGGGGCGCCACACCGGACGGCCGGCGCTGGTGCTGTCGTTCGCGCCGCAGGGGCAGCCGCTCGACGCCTCCCTGGTCACCGGGACGACGATCGACGCCGATCTCGCCTTCTACCCGGGCGCCGCCGCCTTGAGAGCGCTCGTGGCCGCCCGCTACGACTCCGGCGAGGACGAGTTCTCGGGGGGAGCGCCGCCCGGCGTGTCGCCGGATGAGGCGCTCGACGAGGTGGCCGGGGCGCTGGCCGATGATCCGTGGACCGAGTCGTGGCCGCTCGTGCTGGCGGGGGTGGTGCCCGGGCGGGCCTCGCTGGGCGGCCTCCCGCTGCATCCCGCGGCGCACGATCCGTGGCGGCTGATCGCCGTCTCCGGAGGGCGCCCGCTCACCGTGGCCGCCGAATGGACGCCGCGGGGTTTGCGGCCACTGACCACCTGGGACGACGAAGGGACGGCGGTGATCCTGTGACCGGCTGGGAGGAGCTGGCCTCGGCGGCGCTCGTGGGCACCGATCGCAGGCCGTACCAAGGGGATCTGCTCGAAGCCGCGGCCGTCGAGGTGGCGCGGCGCAGAGCCGGGCGCAGGATCGGCGAGGCCGAGCGGCAGGAGCCCGCGCCCCACGAGGAACGGGCGGCCCTGGGCAGGCCGGCGGCCGAGCGGCTGGCGCGGATCATGGGCGGCGAGCACGAGAGGCTGCTCCCCGAATGGCTGGCCGCGGCCGCCGGCAGCGGTAGGAGGGTGCCGCCGTACGTGCTGCCCGAGCTCCTGGAGAGAGGGCGGCGGGACCGCTCGATCCGGGTGCATCTCGGGGTCCTGGCCGGGCAGCGGGGGCGGTGGCTGGCCGGCCTCAACCCCGACTGGGACTACCTCCTCGAGGAGCCGACCGGGGAGACGTGGGAGCTGGGCGGCGCCGCGGATCGGCGCGAGCACCTGCGCGCCCTCAGGAAGGCCGATCCCGCCGAGGCCAGGCGGTTGCTGGAGAGCACGTGGGAGCGGGAGACGCCGGACGATCGAGCCGAGTTCGTGGAGGTGCTGGCCGACGGGCTGAGCATGGACGACGAGCCGTTCCTGGAGAACGCGCTCGACGACCGGCGCAGAGAGGTGCGCCAGGCCGCCGCCAACCTCCTCACCCGTCTCCCCGAGTCGCGCATGTCCCAGCGCATGGCCGAACGGGCACGCGCCTGCGTGGCCATCGCGGGAACCGTCATCGCCGTCGAAGCACCCGAGGCCTGCGACAAGGCGATGGAGCGCGACGGCATCCGCCCCAAACCGCCCAGGGGCATCGGCGAGCGGGCCTGGTGGCTGCAGCAGGTCCTCGCCCGCGCCCCGCTGGGGGTCTGGGGCCGCCCGCCCGCGCGGCTGCTCGAGATGCGGATCCCCGACTGGGACGCCGAGGTGAAGGCGGCCTGGGTGCGTGCCGCCATCCTGCAGAAGGATCCCGAGTGGGGGCGGGCGATGTTCGGGTGGGACCCGATCGCCGACCTCCTGGAGTCCCTGCCGCCCGACGAGCAGCAGGAACTTGCCGCTGATTTCGTGAAAAAGCATGACTTGGACAGCCAGTTGATCATGGTGTTGGGCGGAGTGTCGTCCCACTGGCGCGAGGGCCTGGCCACAGCCGTCCTCCGCAAGATCGTGAAGGTGGCCACCACGCAGCCCTGGAATCTCGGGGAGCTGGTCAAGCTGGCGGGCGAGCGCATCGACCCGGCCCTGTTCCCCCTGGTCCTGAGCTACTCGCCCATGGAGTCCATCCAGCAGGTGGCCGCCCTGCTGCGTTTCCGCGCCGACATGTACAAGGAGCTTCACCCATGACCGTTCTGCGCCCGCATGCGGAAGACCAGTACGCCGAGGAGCTGGCCGTCCTCGCCAAGGACGACGACCGGCCGAGGCCGCCGGGCTGGAAGCTGTCGCCGTGGGCCGTGACCACGTACATCCTGGGCGACGGCGACCGCATCACCCCCAAATACGTGGGCGCGCGCCGCATCGTCGAGGTCGCCGTCGCCACGCTGGCCACCGACCGCGCGCTGCTGCTGCTCGGCGTGCCCGGCACGGCGAAGACGTGGCTGTCGGAGCACCTGGCCGCCGCCATCAGCGGCGACTCCACGCTGCTCGTGCAGGGCACCGCCGGCACCGCCGAGGAGGCCATCCGGTACGGCTGGAACTACGCCAGGCTGCTGGCCGAGGGCCCCTCGGTCGACGCGCTGACCCCGTCGCCCGTGATGCGCGCCATGGCCGAGGGCCGGGTCGCCCGGGTCGAGGAGCTCACCCGCATGCCGTCCGACGTACAGGACGCCCTGATCACCGTGCTGTCGGAGAAGACGTTGCCGATCCCCGAGCTCAACCGCGAGGTCCAGGCCGAGCGCGGCTTCAACGTCATCGCCACGGCCAACGACCGCGACCGCGGCGTCAACGAGCTGTCCAGCGCGCTGCGCCGCCGGTTCAACACCGTCGTGCTGCCGGTCCCGGCCACGGCCGAGGAGGAGGTGGACATCGTCTCGCGCCGCGTCACCCAGCTCGGGCGCGCGCTGGAGCTGCCCGAGACGACGACGGGGCCGGCGGAGATCCGGCGGGTGGTGACGGTCTTCCGCGAGCTGCGCATGGGCGTCACCGAGGACGGGCGCACCAAGGTCAAGTCGCCCAGCGGCACCCTGTCCACGGCCGAGGCCATCTCGGTGCTCACCAACGGCATCGCCCTGGCGGCCCACTTCGGCGACGGGGTGCTGCGCCCCTCCGACGTGGCCGCCGGGATCATGGGGGCGGTGGTGCAGGAGCCGGTGTCGGACCGGGTGGTGTGGCGCGAATACCTCGAGACGGTGGTCCGTGAGCGTCCCGACTGGCGCGACTTCTACCGCGCCTGCCGCGAGGTCTCATGAGCACCCCTCCGACCCGCGGCGCGTCATCGGTGCCCGGCCTGGCAGGTGACGCGGCGAGTGCGCTGGTCGTGGGCGGGGCCGGCGTCTCCGTGCTGGGGGTGCGGCACCACGGGCCGGGCTCGGCCAGGGCCGTGCGGCGGGAGCTCGAACGCCTGAGCCCCGACGCCATCCTCATTGAGGGGCCGCCCGAGGCCGACGCGCTCGTGTCGCTCGCGCCCGAGCTGGAGCCGCCCGTCGCGCTGCTCGCCCATGTGCCGGGAGCCCCGGCGCGGGCCGCGTTCTGGCCGTTCGCCGCCTTCTCGCCCGAGTGGCAGGCCATCCTGTACGGCACGTCCGCCGGCATCCCGGTGAGCTTCTGCGACCTGCCCGCGGCCCATTCGCTGGCAGCTGAGGACGAAGAGCGCGAGGACGGCATGCGGGCCGACCCCATCGGGAGCCTCGCCTCGGCGGCCGGATACGACGACCCCGAGCGCTGGTGGGAGGACGTCGTCGAACACCGGGGCGACACCCCTTTCGACGTGATCGCCGAGGCCATGGCAGCCGTACGCGAGGGCTATGAGCCGGACGAGCGGGAGGCCAGGCGCGAGGCGTACATGCGCAAGACCCTCCGCGCGGCCGTCAAGCAGGGCTACGGCCGGATCGCGGTGATCTGCGGCGCCTGGCACGTCCCGGCGCTGACGGGCAAGCTGCCGACCGCCGCGCAGGACAACGCGATCCTGCGCGGGCTGCCCAAGGTCAAGGCCGAGCTGACGTGGGTGCCGTGGACGTACGGGCGGCTGGCCTCGTGGAGCGGCTACGGCGCGGGGATCACCTCGCCCGGCTGGTACCACCACCTGTTCGGCGCGCCCGACCGGCCCGTGGAGCGGTGGCTGGCCGAGGCCGCCGCGGTGCTGCGCGACGAGGGGCTGGCCGTGTCGTCCGCGCACGTCATCGAGTCCGTACGCCTCGCGCACAGCCTGGCCGCCCTGCGCGGCAGGCCCCTGGCCGGGCTCGGCGAGGTCACCGAGGCGGCCAGGGCCGTGCTGTGCGAGGGCGACGACCTGGCCGTCGAGCTGATCCAGCGGCGCATGGTCGTCGGCGACCGGCTCGGCCACGTCACCGACGGCACGCCGATGGTGCCGCTCCAGCGGGACCTGCGCGAGCAGCAGCGCCGGCTCAGGCTCAAGCCCGAGGCGCTCGACCGCGAGATCGATCTCGACCTGCGCAAACCGCTCGACCTTGACCGCAGCCACCTGCTGCACCGGCTCAGGCTGCTCGGCGTCGGCTGGGGCACGCCGGGCGAGTCGCGGGGGAAGGGCACCTTCAGGGAGATCTGGACGCTGCAGTGGCGGCCCGAGCACGACCTGGCGCTCATCGAGCAGGCCGCACTCGGCACCACAGTGGCCGGGGCGGCGGCGCAGCGGGCCAGGGACCTGACCGCGACGGACAAGGCGGCCCTGGCGGACCTGACGTCGCTGGTCGAGCAGTGCCTGCTGGCCGACCTGCCGGAGGCGCTGCCCGAGGTGCTGGCCGCGCTGTCGGCCAGGGCGGCGCTCGACACGGACGTGACCCACCTGATGGCGGCGCTGCCCGCGATGGTGCGCGCCCACCGGTACGGCGACGTCCGCGGCACCTCGGCCGAGGGGCTGGCGGTGATCGTGCGCTCGATGCTGGACCGGATCTGCGTCGGCCTGCCGGTCGCGGTGGCGGGGCTGGACGACGACGCGGCGGCCGGCCTGCTCAAACACGTCGACGCGGTGCACGCGGCCGTTGCCCTCCTGAGCGACGAAAGCGACCGGAGCGACGAAAGGGGCGGCAGTGACGGCGGCGCGTCGCCGCGCAGCCGGTGGCTGGTCACCCTGCGCGGCGTCAGCGACCGGCAGGACCTGCACGGCCTCATCGAAGGACGCCTCACCAGGATCCTGCTGGATTCGGGGGAGCTCGACGACGCGGGCGACCGGATGGCCAGGGCCATGTCCAGGGGGCAGGTCCCGGCGCGGGCGGCCGCGTGGGTCGAGGGGTTCCTGGCGGGCGGCGGGCTGCTGCTGGTGCACGATCCCCGGCTGCTGAGCCTGGTGGACGGGTGGCTGACCGGGCTCTCCGGCGAGCAGTTCACCGACGTGCTGCCGCTGCTGCGCCGCACGTTCGGCGGGTTCGCCGCGCCGGAGCGCAGAGCGATCGGCGAGCGGGTCCGCTCGGCCGGGGGCGGCGGCGAGCGGCAAGGGGAGCAGGACGTGGACGAGCGGCGGGCGGCGGCGGCCGTCGCGACAGTGCTCACGATCCTCGGAAAGGCGGACGGATGACCGAGACCGACGAGCGGCTGCGCAGGTGGCGGCTGGTGCTGGGCGGCGGCGACGCCGAGGGCACCGGGGGCGGGCTGGAAGGTGTGGACGCGCGGATGGACGCCGCGCTGTCCGCCGTCTACGACCAGGGGGGCAAAGAGGGCGGGCTCGGCGCGTCCGCGCCCCGGGTGGCACGCTGGCTGGGCGACATCCGTACGTACTTCCCCTCCACGGTCGTCCAGGTCATGCAGAAGGACGCCATCGAGAAGCTGAACCTCACCCGGCTCCTCCTGGAGCCGGAGATGCTCGAGGCCGTCGAGCCGGACGTGCACCTCGTCGGCACCCTGCTCGCGCTCAACCGCGTCATGCCCGACCAGGCCCGCGAGTCAGCCAGGGCCGTGGTGCGCAAAGTGGTGGACGAGCTCGAACGCAAGCTGGCCCAGAAGACCAGGGCGGCCGTGACCGGCGCGCTCGACCGCTCGGCCAGGACCCATCGCCCCAAGAGGGTGGCCGACATCGACTGGGACCGCACGATCCGGGCGAACCTCAAGAACTACCTGCCGGACAAGAACACGGTCATCCCCTCGCGGCTCGTCGGCTACGCCCGCAGGCAGCGGTCGGTGCAGCGCGAGGTCGTGCTCTGCATCGACCAGAGCGGGTCGATGGCGGCCTCGGTGGTGTATTCGAGCGTGTTCGGGGCGGTGCTGGCGTCGATGCGGTCGCTCAAGACGTCCCTGGTGGTGTTCGACACGGCGGTGGTGGATCTCACCGACCAGCTGCACGACCCCGTGGAGCTGCTGTTCGGCACCCAGCTCGGCGGCGGCACCGACATCAACCGGGCCATCGCCTACAGCCAGGGCCTCATCACCCGGCCCACCGACTCGATCTTCGTCCTGATCAGCGACCTGTACGAGGGCGGCGTCAGGGAGGAGATGCTGCGCAGGGTGGCCGCGATGACGCAGGCGGGCGTCCAGGTGATCGTGCTGCTCGCGCTCTCGGACGAGGGCGCGCCGTTCTACGACCACGAGAACGCCGCCGCGCTGGCCGCGATGGGCGTGCCCGCCTTCGCGTGCACGCCAGACGCCTTCCCCGACCTGATGGCCGCCGCGATCGAGCGGCGCGACATCGCGCAGTGGGCCGAACGTCACATCGCGGTCAGTGGGTAGGGCCATCGGCCCTGGCCTTGCGCGGGAGCAGGTACGACAGGGCGAAGGTCAGGGCCAGCAGCCCCACCTCGACCCACACCGTGACCTGCATCGACGAGCCGAAGCCCCACTGGTCCTCGAGCAGGTGGAAGAAGAGCGTGCCGAGCACGGCGGTGCCGAGCGCGCCTCCGAGCTGCTGGGTCGCGGTCAGCGCGCCGGAGGCGGAGCCCGACTCGTGCGGCTCGACCCCCGCGAGCACGATGTCGAAGAACGGCGCCATGGTCAGCCCCATCCCGATGCCGACGAGAGCGAGCCCGGGAGCCAGCTGCCAGCCGCTGACGTCGAGCCCCGCGAGGTGGATGGTCAGGGCGAGCACGGCCGCGCCCGCCGCCATGACGGCGGTGCCGATCTGCAGCAGGCCGCGGCCCAGCTTCTCCTGCAGCCCGGACATCGCCAGGCCGAAGCCGAGCACGCCGCCGATCGCCTGCGGCAGGCCGGTGAGGCCGGCCTGGAGCGGCGTGAAACCGAGGCCGAGCTGGGTGTAGAGGTTGAAGACCAGGCCGAGGCCCATCATGCCGGAGAAGAACGCCAGCCCGGCCACCAGACCGCCGGTGAAGGCCCGCTTGCGGAACAGCCCGGGCGTGACCAGCGGGTCCTTGCCGGACGCGGCGCGGCGGGACTCGTAGCGGGCGAAGACGGCGAACACCACAAGTGAGGCCGCCATCGACACGAACGTCCACACGGGCCAGCCCAGCTCGCGGCCCTGGATGAGCGGGTAGATCAGCAGGAATGAGCCGGCCGTGACGAGCGCGACGCCGACGAGGTCCAGCCTGGTGGCGTTGGAGAGGCGGTACTCGGGCAGGAAGCGCATCCCGGCCAGCGCGGCGGCCAGGCCGATCGGCAGGTTGATCAGGAAGATCATGCGCCAGCCCGTGCCGAAGAAGTCGGCGTCGACCAGCCATCCGGCCAGCACGGGACCGCCCACGGACGAGATGGTCATGACCGGCCCGAACATGCCGAACGCCTTGCCCAGGTCCTGCGGCGGGAACATCTCCTTGATCAGCCCGAGGCCCTGCGGCAGCATCACGGCGCCGAACAGGCCCTGCAACACCCGGCTGGCGACCAGCATCTCGGGGCCGGTTGAAACGCCGCACAGCAGCGAGGCGGCGGTGAAGCCGAGCGCGCCGATCAGGAACATGCGCTTCCTGCCGAACAGGTCGCCGAGCCGTCCGCCGGTGATCAGACCGACGGCCATGGCCAGGGTGTAACCGGCGCCGAGCCACTGCACGATGCTGTCGCTGCCGCCCAGGTCCTTCTGGATGCTGGGGGCGGCGATCGTGGTCACGAGCGCGTCGAGCAGGTCCATGACCTCGGCGGCCAGGATCACGAACAGGGCGGCCCAGCGCCAGCGATAGGGCTGGGCCTCGGTCGTCTCCGCTGAGGCGGTGACTGTCATGGGGGACTCCTTAAAACGGTGTTCTATGAACGAACGCTGTTCGTTACGAACACTGTTTTATGGCCGAACACTGTTCGTGTCAAGTACAGTGTTCGTATGATGGTTGGCATGGCAGGGTCGGAGGACGTCCCCACGCCCCCGTGGCGCAAGTCACGCAAACCCGCACCGCTCAGGCGGCAGCTCAGCCAGGACCTGATCGTCGACGCCGGGCTGCGGATCGTCGACGCCGAGGGGCTCGACGCGCTGAGCATGAGACGCGTCGCCCAGGAGTTCGACACGGGCCCCGCCTCGCTCTACGCGCACGTGGCCAACAAGGAGGAGCTGCTCGAGCTGATCTACGAACGGGTGCTCGGCGAGATCGAGCTGCCCGAGCGTGCTCCGAGCCGCTGGAAGGAGCAGCTCCGGGCATACGCCATGGAGTCGCACCGGGTGCTGTCCCGCCACGCCGACGTGGCGCGGGTGGCGCTGGCCAACATCCCGTCGGGGGAGAACTCGATCCGCGCGGGCGAGTTCGTCTTCGGGCTGCTGATCGAGGCCGGCATGTCCCCGAGGGACGCGTCGCTGTCGATGGACCGGCTCTCCCTGTACATCACCGGCGACGCGTACGAGGGCTCCCTGCACTGGGCGAGGATGCGCGCGGCCGGGCTGGACAGCCCGCAGGAGTACTTCGAGCACTTCGTCGGGCAGATCGCCGGCTACTACCGGGCGCTGCCGCCGGAGCGGTTCCCGCACATCCAGAAGTTCGTGGACGAGCTGATCGCTGACGACGGCGAGGATCGTTTCCGCTACGGCCTCGAGCTGATCCTCGACGGCATCGAGGCGCGCATGCCCTAGGCCCAAATGCCTAGGCCCCGCGCCCGATGTGCTGACGTGCGGGTTCGCCATAGCTTGCCGGATATGACGACGACAGTTGAGAGATCTACGGCGGGCGTGGTGTCCGCGCAGTACCGGGCGCTCAGCATCGGACTGGTCGCGCTGGTCATGCTGGTGGCTTTCGAGGCGATGGCGGTGGCCACGGCGATGCCGGTGGTGGCCCGCGAACTCGACGGCATGCATCTGTACAACCTGGCCTTCAGCGCCACCCTGGCGGCCAGCGTGATCGCGACGGTGCTGGGCGGCCGGTGGAGCGACGTGCGGGGCCCGCTGCAGCCGATCGCGGTGGGTGTGGTGGGCTTCGTGTCCGGGCTGCTGCTGGCCGGGCTCGCGCCGAACATGGAGGTGTTCGTCGCGGGCCGGTTCGTGCAGGGGCTCGGGGGAGGATTGATCCAGGTCTCCCTGTACGTGGTCGTGGCCCGGGTCTATCCGGCAGCCCTGCACCCCAAGGTGTTCGCCCTGTTCTCGGCCGCATGGGTGGTGCCGTCCATGGTCGGCCCGGCCATCGCCGGTTTCGTGGTCGAGAACGCCGACTGGCGGTGGGTCTTCATCGGCGTGGCCTTGATCGTCATCCCGTCGGCGCTGCTGCTCTGGCGCGGCACTGCGGGCCGCGAGGTGGCGAACGGCGTCGCCGAGCCCGCCCCCGGCCTGGGCCGCAAGCTCGTCTGGGCCACGCTGACCGCCGTGGCCGCCGCCTTGATCCAGTACGGCAGCGCGCTCAAGCTCGCCGGCCTGCCGCTGCTCCTGGCAGGCGTCGTCCTGCTGGCCGTGGCCCTGCCCAAGCTGCTGCTGCCCGGCTCCCTCAGGGCCGCCCCCGGCCTGCCGACCGCACCCGTGCTGCGCGGCCTGGCCTTCGGCTCGCTGACCGCGGCCCAGGTGCTCATCCCGCTCATGCTGATCAACGAGCGCGGCCTGTCCGCCACCGGCGCGGGCATCGTGCTCACCATCGGCGCCCTCGGCTGGTCCACCGGCTCCTGGATCAAGGGCCGCGGCACGATCAGCCACATGACCGCCATCCGCGGCGGCGCCGCCATGGTCGCCACCGGCATCGCGCTGGTGATGCTCGTGCTCGTCGACTCCCTGCCGATCGCGGTCGCGTACCTCGCCATGGCCGTCGCCGGGCTCGGCATCGGCGCCCTGCACCCGACGGTGTCCGTGCTGGTGCTCGAGATGTCCAGGGAGGGCGAGGAGGGCCAGAACAGCGCCGCCGTCGGCGTGGGCGAGTCGGTGTTCACCGTGGTGGCCGTCGCGATCAGCGGCGCCCTGTTCACCGCCACCGGCGAGAGCTACGCCGTCGGCCTCTCCTTCACCGTCGCGCTCGCGCTCCTGGCCTTCCTGATTGCCCCGCGTTTTGTCCAGCACCGCGCAGCAGGCACTATGGAGGGAGCCGCGTCATAAAAGGGGGGTACATGCCGCGAGTGCGGGAGCTTGAGGTCTTCCGGCTGGTCCTGCCGTACGGCAGGAGGTCGGAGACCCTGCTCGTGAAGCTCACCGACCACGGCGGCATGACCGGCTGGGGCGAGACCACCTTCCCCCAGCCGAAGACGTGGTCGAAGCTGGAGGAGACGCTGGCCGCGCTGCTGATCGGCGTCGACTGGGAGCATCCCGACGCCGTGCCGAGCGGCGACTCGGCGGTCGACATGGCCTGCTGGGACCTGTGGACCAGGATGCGCGGGGTGCCGCTCGCCGAGGCGATCGGCGGCACCCGCACCTCCCTCATGGCCACCGTGCGGCTGACCCCCGACGCGTCCGTGGAGAGCCTGGTGGCCCGGGTCAACCAGCAGGTCTGCGCCGGGTACGGGCACGTCACGCTGGACGTCAGGCCCGGCTGGGACGTCGAGCCCGTACGCGCGGTGCGGCAGGCGTACCCGGCCCTGACCCTGACCGTCGACTGCGGCAACGCCTACACCGACCTCGGCCAGCTCGTCGCCCTCGACTCCTACGGCCTGGAGGTCATCGAGCGGCCCTTCGCCGCCGGCGACACCTACGCGCACGCCTCGCTGCAGGACCAGGTGTCCGCCTCGGTCGCGGTCGAGGTCGCCTCCACCGCCGAGCTGGACGACTACCTGACGCTGCGGGCGGCGAAGGCGCTGCTGCTGCGGCCTGCCTTGTTCCCCTCGCTGTCGGAGGCCCGCCGGGCGCACGACCGGGCCGCGGCGGCGGGCTGGGACATCCAGTGCGCGGGCGGCCAGGGCGCGGGGCTGGCCAGGGCGGCGACGGTGGCGGTCGCCAGCCTGCCCGGCTGCACGCTGCCGTGCGACGTGACACAGCCGCCCCGCCAGAACCAGATCGTCAAGCCCATCGTGGGCGCGAACGCCGGGGTCATCGCCGTGCCCCTCACCCAGTCGGGGCTGGGACACGACATCGACGAGACGCGGCTGCGGAGATTGGTGAAGGAGTCATTCCACGCGTAGGGTTCCTACCCCCTCCTGGTGGAGTGGGCCCGCGCGGGTCAGGGACAGGTCCTTCGGAGGAGGCGCTGAAACTCGGGGGCAGCCTCGCCGCTCCCGTGTAGCGGCTCAGCCGGTCTCCCCGCGCCTCAGCCGGTCTCCCCGCGCAGGCGGGCTGCGGCGCGCACCGCGGCGCGGCGGATGCCCGCGTACCCGGTGCAGCGGCACAGGTTGGCGGCGAGGACCTCGTCGAGCCGCTGCTCGTCCCTGTCCAGTTCCGGCTCCTCGGCCAGCGCGCCGGCGAGCAGCATGAGGAAGCCGGGCGTGCAGAAGCCGCACTGCAGCGCGTGCTCGGCGGCGAACGTCTCCTGCAGGGGATGCAGCCGGTCGCCGTCGGCCAGCCCCTCGACGGTGCGGATGTCGGCGCCCTGCGCCTGGACGGTCAGGGCGAGGCAGGAACGGATGGCGGTGCCGTCGATCAGCACCGTGCATGAGCCGCACACCCCGTGCTCGCACCCCAGCGTGGTCCCGGTGAGCCCGAGCCGGTCGCGCAGCGCGTCGGCCAGGGTGGTCCGGGGCTCGACGTCGAGGCGGTGGGCCCGGCCGTTGACCGTGAGCTCGACGTTCATGGGGTGCCGGCCTGCTGAACGGCCCGGGTGAGGCAGCGCCGTACCAGGGTGGCGAGCGCGTGCCTGCGGTAGGCGGCCGGCGCGTGCGGTTCGTCGGGCGGGTCCGCCTCGGCGGCGGCCCGCGATGCGGTCTCCACCAGCAGCCCGGGCTCCGGGAGCTCGTCCGCGATGAGGCGTTCGGCCTCGACGGCGCGGAGCGGCACGTCCGCCGCGTTCGCCAGGCCGATCCGTACCCAATCGACGCGGCCGCCGGCGAGCCGCAGCATGACCAGGGCGGCGGCTAGGGCGAAGCTGCCGTGGGTGCGGCGCAGCTCGGCGAACGCCGCCGTCGCCCCGGCCGGCGGGCGCGGCAGCCGGACGCCGGTGACCAGCTCCTCCGGCAGGCAGGCCGTGGTGAACGGCCCTCGGAACCACGAGTCCGCGGGCACCGTACGCCGTCCCGCCGGGCCTTCCACCTCGATCCCCGCGCCCATGGCGATGGCCAGCGCGCACCACTCCGACGCCGGATGCGCCCACGCCAGGCTGCCCGCGAACGTGCCGCGCGCGCGGATGGGCGGGTGGGCGACGTACGGCGCGACCTGGCGGAACAGCTCGGCCAGCGGGTCGTCGAACCGGGCGCGCTCCAGCTGGGCGTGCCGGACCAGCGCGCCGACGTGGATCGACCCGTCCTCGACCGCGATCTCCGACAGCCCGGGAACGCGGTTGACGTCCACCACCAGGGCCGGGCGCGCGGTCCGGTAGCGCAGCTCGATGAGCAGGCTCTGGCCGCCGGCCAGCACCCGGCTCTCCGGCCCGCGCTCGGCCAGCACGGCCACCGCCTCCGGCACGGAGGCGGGCGCGACGTAGTCGAATTGTGCCGGTTTCATGTCCCCCATCCCGGGAATCCGATATCGACGTTGGTACCGAAAGCGGGGGTGTCCAAACATTGCGGTACATCGGGATGCCGCTCGCGCGGCGCGAGGATCGCGACCTGGTCACCGGCCAGGCGCGCAGGGTCGCCGATCTGGAGCTCCCCGGCACGCTCGAGCTCGCCTTCACCCGCAGCCCGGTGCCGCACGCGGTGATCCGCGGGGTCGACGTCGCCGCCGCGCTCAAGGAGGAGGGGGTGGCGGGCGCGTGGTCCGCCGCCGACCTGCCGTACCTCGCCGCCCGGGACATGCCCGGCGAGGACGGCGTGCCGTCGTGGCCGCTGCTCGCCACCGGCCGCGTCCGCTACCCGGGCGAGGCGCTCGCCGTGGTCGCCGCCGGTACGCGCGCCCAAGCCGAGGACGGCGCCGAAGCCGTCCGCCTGAACCTCGGACCACTGCCCTTCACCCTCGCCCCGCAGGGCGTCCCCGGTGCCGACCGTGACGATGTGGCGGTCGAGCGCACCTTCGGCGCGCCGGCCGACGACGTGTTCGCGAGCGCCCCGGTGGTGGTGGAGGCCGCCTACCGCGAGCAGCTCCTGCTCCCCACGTCCCTGGAGCCGAGGGCGGTGCTGGTCGATCCGGGGCGCGACGGGCGCCTCACCGTGTACGCCTCGCACCAGGCCCAGCACCGGCTGCGCGACTCGCTCGCCGCGGCGCTCGGCCTCGACAGGGACCGGATCCGGGTGATCGTCCCGGCCACCGGCGGCGCGTTCGGCGCCAAGAGCCAGACCTGCCCGGAGTACGTGGTCACTGCCCTGCTGGCCGTACACCTGCGCCGGCCGGTCCGCTGGTGCGAGGACCGCGCCGAGGCCATGCTGGCCGGCCCGCGCGGTCGCGGCCAGACCCAGCGGGTGCGGCTGGCGGCCGACGAGGACGGCGCCTTCCTCGCGTACGAACTCCTCACAGAGGCCGACATCGGCGCGTACCCGCACACAGGCGCCTTCGTGCCCATGATGACCGGAGCCATGAGCACCGGCGCGTACCGTACCCCACGGGTGCACACCCGGGTGCGTTGCGTGCTCACCAACACCGCCCCGACCACCTCCTACCGCGGCGCGGGCCGCCCGGAGGCCGCCTACGCCCTCGAACGCACCGTGGACCGGCTGGCCCGCCGGCTCGGCATGGACCCGGCTGAGCTGCGCCGCCGCAACTTCATCCGCCCCGGCCAGTACCCGTACCTGACGCCGACCGGCCGCACCTACGACTCGGGCGACTACGCCGCCGCGCTCGACAAGGCCCTCGCCGCCGTCGGCTACGACGAGGTCCGCGCCGAGCAGGCCCGCCGCCGCGAGGAGGGCGAGCCGCCGATCGGCGTGGGCATCGCCACCTACGTCGAACGCTCGGGCGGCCCGCCGGACAGCGACGAGTTCGGCAGCGTGCAGGCCTGCCCTGACGGCACGTTCATCGCCCGCGTCGGCTCGACCTCTGCCGGGCAGGGGCACTTCACCGCGTTCGCGCAGGTGGTGGCCTCGGTCCTGGACGTGGACGTCGACCGGGTCCGCGTCGTCGAGGGCGACACCGGCGAGGTGCCCTACGGCTTCGCCACGTTCGGCAGCCGCTCCATGCAGGTGGGCGGGGCGGCGCTGTGGCGCGCCGCCGAGTCCCTCGTCGCCACGGCCCGCCGCCGCTGCGCCGAGCTCCTCGGGGTGGGGGAGGAGGAGGTCTCGTACGCGGCGGGCCGCCTGGTGGTGGGCGGCGACACGTGCGCCCGCCTCCAGGTGGATGGGGAGCCCGTCCCCGGGGCGCCGGGACCGGAGTCGGAGGACTTCGCGGCCGGTGTCGCGGCGGGGCCGCTGCCGGGGCTGCCCATCGGCGAACTGGTCGCCCGCACCGGCCCCCTACGTGCCGACGAGATCGTCGCCCCACCGCAGGCCTTCCCGTACGGCGCGCACGTCGCCGTCGTGGAAGTGGACCCGGACCTCGGCACCGTACACGTGCACCAGCTGGTGGCGGTCGACGACTACGGCGTGGTCGTCAACCCCATGATCGTCAGCGGCCAGAGCCACGGCTCGATCGCCCAGGGCCTCGGCCAGGCCCTGTACGAGCAGGCGGTCATAGGCGAGAACGGCCTGCCGTACGCCACGACGCTCCTGGACTACCTCCTCCCGACCGCCGCCGACATGCCCCCGATCACCCTCCTGCAGACCACCACCCCCAACCCCAACACGCCCCTGGGCGCCAAGGGCGCGGGCGAGGCCGGCTGCATCGGCATCCCACCCGCCATCGTGAACGCCGTCTGCGACGCCTTGAACCTCGACCACATCGACATGCCTTTGACCCCAGCGGCCGTATGGGCAGCCCTAAACCCCGAGTAGGTTGCGCCGGAGCCACCCACCCGTTGCCCATCTGGGTGGTGGGCCTGCTGACACCCGCCCCGAACAAAGGGCTTCGCCGGGTGAGCGCTTCGCGCTCGGGGCTCAGGCGCTTTCTATTAAGGCGCGCCTCCGGCGTCCAATCGGAGCCCGCCCGTTGACTGGTTACCGGCTTGGCCTGCTGGAGCCCACCCCGGACTGGGATGCCTTTCGGGCATTCATCGAGGGAGAGCATGCCACTTTGTAGATGAGGCAAGTTCTTCGCCAGTATTTATGTCGAACTTGCAAGGTAGTGATAATCCGTCAAAGCCTTCCAGATCGAGCGTTCGCGATGGTGTTTACCGTGGCACCATCACCGCTGGTCGCGGCGCCGAGCGCGGCACCAGCGGCGGTGCTGCAAATTCCTGCCAATTGTGCCGTGGCAAATGCTATTTCTGCGTCTGGCCCGGCGGAGTGTTTGCCTGCTGAGCAGGGTGCTCATCTTTGGACCCCTGCGGTGATTTCTCCGCTTGTTTCGGTGGTTCCAGGGTTTGGCCAGGCGTAGTATGCTGCCGCCTCGGTTCCGGAGACGCGCTGGGTGACGGCGATGGCATTTCGCTGGTGGCGGATTTCGTTGTCTTGGGAGCAGCAACGGCCGCGGTTTCTCGCTTTTGTCGCGGCGGAGTTATGGGGGCCGCAGCGGGCGGTGTGGCGCGGCTTGGCCGTGCGGTGGGGGTGCTACGTGGGGCACCAGCGGTGGGGCTGGTGGTCGGGTGCGCGTGTGGCGTCGGTCTGACTGGAGTGGCGGTGGCATGGGCGGCCAGGGCCGCCGGGGATGGCGTGGTGGTGTCGCCCTTGGGGGCGGGCACTTCGTCCAGGGTGGGAGAGCCGGCGGGAATGCCGATCAGGAGGGCGGCGAGGACGAGCTGGAGGAAGCCGGCCAGCACGGTGGCGATTCGGATCGCCTGTCCGCGGCTGCGCCGCTGCACCGTCATCGTCTCGCGAGGCTGGGTGGTCACCGTGCGGGTGTTCCGGCCGCGGGCATGGGTTGTCCTCCTGGGGTGCGGGATGGGCAGCGGCAAACCTTTTCGATCTACACATAGATGGTCACACCGGTCAAGAGCCCACGAGGAACCGCTGGCCCGCACCAGCCTTAGTGGTGCCGAAGGGGGATTGTCGTGCGAGTGATTGCTGTGAGTTTCAGGTGGCCGCGCCGCCGGGTAAGCGGGTCAAGGAGGTGCCGGGCAAGCGTTCCAGGTTCGGCACCGTCTACGAGTTGGAGGACGGGCGGCTGCAGGCGGAGGTCTCCAGTCGTCCGGTGTACTTCCAGGACGACAAGGGCAAGTGGCAGCCGATCGACACCCGGATCGAGGCCAGTTCTGAGGAGGGGTTCGTCCACGGCAACGACAAGGCCGGGTATGCCAGCCGGTTCGGCGACGCCTCCGACAAGCTGGTCAAGGTCAAGGCCGAGGGGCAGCAACTGACGCTGGGCGTGCCGGGACAGGTGCGGCAGATTTCCCCGAAGGTGGACGGTTCGACCGTCACGTATGCGGAGGTGTGGGACGGCGCGGACCTGGTCTACCAGGTCACCCCGGAGGGGGTGAAGGAGTATCTGGTCCTGGCCAAGCCGCCGGCGGCAGGGACGTCATTGGCGTTCACCGTCAAGGCCGGTGGTCTGCGGGCACAGGCCCAGGCGGATGGGTCGATCGCCTTCACCGGTGAGGACGGGATGGCGGCGTAGCGAAATGAAAGAAATAGGATTCTTTCGAGAGTTGGGTCACGGGAATCCGGATGGACCCAGTTTGTTCTCGAGCATCGAAAAGCTTCATGCCGACAGGCAAGTCATAGCCCAATACCTTCAGAACGGAACAGAGCTCGCCGTATCTGGCGCCATGGTTAGCGACATAATCTCAGCGGAGGCTCATTATATAGGGCCGCTCGTTACGCAAACAGATGGGTGCTGGATATGGCCCAGCGATCTAGGCTACTATGTAGTCAACTATGGCGTCGCGCTGCCGGATGAATTCGTCCAGAGGGTTCAGGCCCTCCGGGGAGTGCCGCCTAAACTGACAGGTAAGGAGCTAATGGAGGTAGAAAAGGCTATCTTCGGTGACTAGCTCAGACCCGGTCGATCTGGTGACTTAGTGGACGCGGACAACTACCTTCTCTAGCTATGCACCAACTGTCGCGACAGGGATGAGCTGACTAACCCCAGGCAGGGCCGCACGCGCAGCGGCCCTGCCTTCATCGCCACATCCACCGAGGCTCTACCATTCCACTACGAGTCCGCCTGCCTTAACATTCGTTCAAAGGAATTCATCCCCGAGGGTAGCCACGGCGGATTTCGGTCGGGCGCTTCTCTGCCTGGCAATAGCTCGCTAAACGATCCAAGTCACAGTCTTGTGCGGTGCGCGGGCAGCATAACAATGTTGTGGCCTTGGGCCTCGTGCGTGAGTTCGCTGATCACTGCGCAGAGCGCGGTGATCCGGCCGTTGAGCGTGGTGTTCTCCTCTTCGAGCTGCTGGATGCGCTGGAGTGCGTTGGCCAATTGCTGTCGCAGGGCCTGAATGTTGGGAGAGATCGGCCCGCCCCCGGTGGAGGTCTTGAACTCCGAGACGAGTTCGGTGTGATGCTCATAGAGGCGGTGACGGGGCAGGCCAGCCTCGATCGCGAGCGTGGCGACGGTGAGTTTGCCGTCGCTGCGCTGCGGGTGCCGTCCAGGAGTCGTCGGGCGGCCTGGCCCAGTCGCCGCTGCTCGTCTTCGTGCCGGGCGTGGCGGTCAACGGAGGTCATGGCTGCTCCCTGTCTGCTGAGCGGTCGTGGCTGGCGGCTTGGTGGTCTCGTGCTCGGCCAGGGCTCGCTGGTGTTCGTCGAGGCGTGCTTGGACTCGCTGGCGCAGCGGTTCGGGGATGTCCAGGGTGGTCAGATCGGCTTGGAGACCATGGATGTGACGGCGCAGCGCGGTGACATCTCGGTCGGTGCGGGCGGCGTTGCGGCAGGTCAGCCTGCACTGGGACCAGGACGGACCGTCGTCACCGGTGTCGTCGCGGCAGGCGGCCGTGGCGGGCCGGTAGACGCAGGTGAGCAGTGCGCCGTGGTGGACTTGAAGGTCGGGATGGGCAAGGGCGTTGTTGACCTGGCTGGTGGTGGTGATGGCCAGGCCCGCGAAGCGGCTTCCGGCGCTGACTCTCGCCCGGTAGGTATCGGCCGCGGGGCCGGAGACGTGTTCACTCTGGAGCAGATGTTGATGATCGTCGTGGATCGTCTCGGCGCGGAGCAGGAACTGCTCGAAGCTGATCTCGTCGAGGAATCCTGCGTCCGCGCGGCCTGCGTAGCCTTGAACCATGTGGGCGTGGAGATGCCCGTACTGGGTCGCGCCGGCGATGGTGCCGCCGGGACGGCGGACGATGTGCCAGGCCAGGGTGGGGCGTAGCCGCGGGGCTCTGATCTTTCCCTCGGGATCCTCCCCGATGAGCGGATGCTCGACGGCCGGGGCGATGGTGGTGTTGAACCAGTCGATGGGATGCCGGCGCGGGCGCAGCGGACTCGATCGTCGGTCCAGGACATCGGTAGATACAGTTCGGCGTCGATCAGCGGCCGTCCCAGCGGGGAGGCGTATTCGTGACCTCGTCGGCTTCGGGAAGGGCGCGGGTGGTGTTCCTGGCTCGCTGGCCCGCGGACAGGGCGATGCAGGATGCGCGCGACCGGATCCGATAGATCACCGTCCGGCGTCGGATGCTGCTGGCGCCGGAGGTGATCGTGCAGGACCTCAATGGCTCCTGCGCGGCTGGGCCGGATACTTCCGCTACGGACACTCCGGCCGGCGCCTCAGCAAGATCAGACGGTATGCCCAGTGGTGGCTGGCGCACTTCATCCGAAGACGTCATGGCCGCAGCATGACGTTCGGGTGGTGGGTACTGGACGATCATGAGTAGTCGTCTTCGTCGTACTGCTCCAGGTGGAGTAGGGTACGGATCTTTCCCGCCGCCGGTTTCCCGTCGTGGCGGGCGGCGTTCAGCACCTCCTGGATGAGCGCGTCGCGGTCACGGGCACGCGCGGCCAGGAGCCAGTGCCGTTGCGCCTTGAGCGATTCGGCCTTGAGCTGCCGCATCAGCCCGCGCAGCGCCCTGGGCCAGGGGGTGTCGGTCAATTGGCCGATCTGCGTCCTGTTCGCGGTGGCGACCTGCGCTGCCCGGCGGCGTAGCACCGCGACAGGCTGGCTGCCGTTGATCGCCTGCTCGAGTCGCTCGAGCGCGATGTTGTACGGCCGTACGATGCCCAGATAGCGCCCGGCCGCCTGGTCGAGGGTCAGCGGCACCGGGCTCGGCGTCGCCCGCGGTGAAGGAGTTACGGTCTCCACGCGCGGCTCGGGGCTCGCGGCCGTGGCGGAAGGAGGCGCGAGCGCGACCGGCGGTGCCGCGTCGACGGGGTCGCTCGAGCACCCGGCGACCATGGTGGCGACCACCAGTGTTCCGGCAAGGATGCGCACAAGTCCGTAATTGATCCACTCAGCCGTCGGCATGTCAAGATGCTGAACCGCCCGCCGGGAACCGTGCGGCTGCGGATGGGAGCGCCCTCGCATCGCACGATGCGAGACTGGGCGACCTGCTCGTGGTTCCGCAACTCCCGCTGCCCCCGGAATCGAAGCTGAGTTCTAAAAAGCTCTTGACTTGGTTCCACAGTCTGTGGCTACATCTTCTGGTGAAAAATGAGTTACGCAAGGTAATTTCCGGCAGCCGGTTCCTGATCGGCTCCGGAGATTACGTCCACCCGGCCCGGCGCCTGCACCATGGTGGATCGAGCGAAACCCTGGTCGCCCGGCTGACCCGTCGATTGGTCGCGCTCGGCGGTGCGCTGGTCATGGCCGCCGGCCTTGGCATCGCCGTGGCATCCGCCGCGTCGGCCGACGACTCCACGACCTACCTCGGCGACTTCCCGGGCGGCGGGGGTGATGTGGCCGTGGGCGGCGGCAAGGTCTTCATCGCCGCGCGGGAACGGATCATCGTCGCAGACACCCAGGGCACGGTCACCGGCGCCATCACCGGTCTGTCCAGAGCCGCGGACCTCGCCATCACGCCGGACGGCACCCGCCTGTACGCGGCGTTGAGCGTTTCGAACGAGGTAGCCGAATTCGACACCGCCGATCTTTCGATCACCCGGCGGATCGACCTGACGTCCTACCCGTGCCCGTACAATCTGTCGTTGTCAGGCGACCGGCTGTGGGTCGGGTACGGCTGCGGCACCACCACCCAGACCGGCGGTGTCGTCAGCCTCGATCTGTCGGTGACGGCGCCGCAGCCGGTCCAGATCGAGACGGGCACCATGCTCGACGCCCCGTTGGTCGTCGCCGCCGGGAACACGCTGGTGATCGGCGATCCGGGGAGAAGCGCGGTCGACCTGATGGTCTACGACACGAGCGCCACCCCCGCCACATTGCGCGGCGTGATCTCCGGTCAAACGTACGGCCTCTCGAGACTGAGAGATCTCGCCATCACGTCGGACGGCTCGATGGTCGTCCCGGCGGTCAGCAGCCCATACAAGTTCGACGGCTGGGACACCACCAGCCTGACCAGAGTCCGTACCTACGGTGCCGAGCCGACCTTCCCCGGCTATCCGGCAGCTGTCGCGATCAGCCCGGACGGTGCCCAGGTCGTGGGCGGATGGGTGTCCTCCAGGGAATCTGTGGACATCGCTCTCTATGACATAGAGACGACGGCGAAGAACTACGCGTACGGTAACCCGGCCGGTGATCTGGTAGCGGGGAGCCTCACCTTCTCTGATGCCGATGTCTTCGGCCTGCTGTGGGACCCATACACCGACCGGCTCCACCTCTGGCGGTTGCACGGTGGTACCCTCCCGGCGTCCGGGATGACCCTGACGGCTCCCTCCGCGGGGACCGCGTTCGAACCGCTCACCATGAGCGGCCAGCTGACGCTGCCCGACGGGTCGGCTCCGGGGACGCAGCCGCTCGTGGTGACGCGGCGACTGCCTGACGGCACCAGCGCGAAGCTCCCTGGTACGACTACCGCCGAGGACGGTACGTTCACCATCACCGATCACCCGCCTGTAAGCGGCGCGATCGGCTATGACGTGCTCTGGGACGGTGATTCAGACGTTCGGTGGAGCAGGAAGTCGGCGACCGTCAACGTGGCCAAGCACCAGTCGTCACTCACTCTGTCCGGGCCGGCAGAAGGGGTTGCCGGCAAACAGCTCCAGTTCAGCGGCACACTCGACACCGGCGCCCAGACATCCCCACCGGGCGCCTCGCTTACCGTGCAACGCACCTTCTCCAATCGCAAGGAAACCCTCATCACTACCTTGCCGGCTGTGACGCCCGCTGGTGACGGATCCTTCAGCTTCACGGACACGCCCGCTCAGGGTGGCCAGTACACATACACCATCCAGTGGGCTGGAGACGCCGCCTCCCTTGCGGCACGAGCCGACCACGAGGTCGCGGTCCAAGGCGGGCTCGGGTAACCGTAGCGTTCCGACCACAGCGAAACCCTGGATCCCTAAGGCGTCGCTCCAGAATGGGGCGGCGCCTTTGGCGCCCATGTCCCCGCGTGGCGATCAGGCGGCCCTGGGAGACGGGGGAGTTGACCTTGAGCAGCAGATTGGCTGAGGCCGCCAGCCGAGCATGGGACCGCGTCGGCGCTCGGGCAGGCTCCCATGCTCTGGGGTTCAGGTTCTCGGGCAGGCTCCCGGGCTCAGGGCGTCCGGCTCTCGGCGAGGACCTGTGCCAGCGCGTTGGAGGCCTGGCGGACCATCCCCGGGTTGGTGTCCCAGTAGTACGCCAGCGCATTCACGGCCTGGGAGAGCGCCCAGCCGCGGCCGCGCAGCCACGACGCGTCGTCGACGCCGAGCTCGGCCAGGAAGCGTAGGCGGTTCTCGCCGGCGAACACGTTCCACGCGGGCTGGAGATCACAGGCGGGGTCGCCCACGTTGAGGCCGCCGAAGTCGATGATCCCCGACAGGCGGCCGTCGACGACCAGCAGGTTGCCCGGCAGCAGATCGCCGTGCACCCAGACCTCCGGACCGTCCCAGGCCGGGGCGTTGAGCGACTCCTCCCACGAGCGCAGGGCAGCGGCGCCGTCGATGCGGTCGCCGAGCTGGGCGATCGACCGGCGGACGAACTCGTCCCCTTCAGCCAGCGGACCGCCGCGAGCGCCGCGGGGACGCGGATGCGCGCCGGTCTGGTCGACCTTCCGCAGCGCCTTCACGAACGCGGCGAGATCGACGGCCGCCTGCTCCAGGTCCGCGATCGTGCCGTTGGCGTTCGCGCCGGGCAGCCACTCGTACACGGACCAGCTGAAGGGATAGCCCTCGGCCGGATCACCCATCGCCAGCTGCACCGGAACGGCCAGCGGCAGGTGCGGTGCCAGCTTCGGCAGCCACTGCGCCTCCTTGGCCGCCTGCCCGGTGGCCCAGGCGATGCGCGGCATGCGCACAGACAGGTGGTCGCCGAGTCGGTAGATGTCGTGGTCTGTGCCGTAGGAGTCGACGGGTTCGATCCGCAGTCCGGCCCACTGCGGGAACTGTCCCGCGAGCAACCGGCGGACTAGCGCGGCATCGGTGTGGACCTCGTCGGCGTGCATCTTCGTCCTGCTCATCGCCGCCCATCCTTGACCGGCCGCGCCCGTTACGGCAATTGGTTTTGGGTGGCGGACGCACCTCCGAGACGGAATACTTAGAGTGTCCGTTCGAACACGAAGGGAAAGATTTCATGGTCGCCATGATGGAAGAGAAGCACCAGACGGAATCGACCTACGCGAAGCTCACGCGTACAGGGATGACCGCTCGTGAGCTGTTCGATGCCCTACCCCCCATCCCGGATCTCCGGGTTGAGGTCATCGAAGGGAAGATGCTTGTGAGTCCTATGGGCAGTCCAGAGCACGGCTGGATGGCCACACGCCTGCACAACGCCCTCCTTCCACTGCTGACACAGCGAGGATGGGAGGCAGCGATGGGCCTCAACCTCTGCGTGGAAGGGCCACGAGATTCCCCCGCGCCGGACTATGTCGTAGCCCCCAGCGACTGCCCACGCTGGGGCAAATGGGAGCTGTTGGCGTCTGGGGTGGTCATGGTGGCGGAGGTGGTGTCACCCAGCAGCGTCTACACAGACCGCGTGGAGAAGCGACGAACCTACGCGCTGGGCAGAGTGCCCATCTACGTGCTGATCGATCCGATCGCCGACGAGCCGAGCGTGACCGTGTTCAGCGAGATCAAAGATGACGCCTATGAGGTGGCGATCACCGAGCAGATCGGCGCACCGATCATGCTGCCCGCCCCGATCGACTTCGAGCTGGACACCTCGATCTTCAAGATGTGACCTTCAGGGCGGCCTCCAGGAGGAGGGTGCCCGCGCCGAGCAGTGCTGCGTCCCGCCCCGCCCGCGCCGGGGCGATCTCCAGGTCCCTTGTCGCCAGCGGCAGGCAGCGTTCCCAGACCGCCGCCCTGATCGACGTGATCAACGGTTCCGCCGCCGACAGGCTCCCACCCACCGCCACCACGTCTGGGTTGAAGAAGTTCACCAGGACGGTCAGGACCTCGCCGATGCGGCGGCCGGCCGTGCGGACCAGGCTGGTGGCCTCCGGGATGGCGTCGTCGACCAGGGTGACGATGTCCGCCGGGCGGCTCACTTCGATGCCGGACTCCTGCAGGGCCGACATCAGGGCGGCGCCGCTCGCGTACGCCTCCAGGCAGTCCGGGTGGCCGCAGGCGCACACGATCGAGGAGTCCGAGCGGACCCGCACGTGGCTGATGTCGCCGGCCGCGCCCCGGCCCCGGTGCAGGTGGCCGTTGACGATGACGCCGCAGCCTATGCCCGTGCCGGCCTTGACGACCATGAGGTTCTCGCTGGCGGGCCACCACCTCGCCTCGCCCGCCGCCATCAGGTTGGCGTCGTTCTCCACGAGGATCGGCAGGTCGTAGCGGGTGGCCAGGTGGTCGGCGACCGGGAAGCCGTTCCAGCCGGGCATGCGGGACGGGGTGACCACGCGCTGGCTGGACGGGTCCACCGGGCCCGGGATGCCGGTGCCGACCCCCCTGAGCGGGACGGAGGAGGGGACGTGGGTGGCCAGCAGCTCGTCGAACGCGTCCGCGATGCGGTCCAGGGTGACCTGCGGGCCGTCGGCTATCTCGCAGCCGCGTTCCTCGATCACGAGCGGCGTGCCGCTGAGGTCCAGGAGACCGAGCCGTACGTGGTGGGCGCCCAGATCGGCGACGGCCAGGACGCCGGCGTCCGGGGACAGGCGCAGGCGGCGGGGGCGGCGGCCGCCACGCGAGGTGCCCGAGCCCTCCTCGGCGAGCAGGCCCGCGTCGATGAGCTCCTCCACGCGCAGCGACACGCTGGACGCGGCCAGGCCCGATAAGCGGGCCAGGTCGGCGCGTGACTCGGCCTTGCCGGTGGCGACGAGTCGCAGCAGGTCGCCCTGTGCCCCCTGCACGGGCAGCCGCTGATTCATGTGAGATACCTACCATGTCCGGACTTGCGACGACAACGTATTGACTTGCTACGAAATCACCCACTACGGTCCGGCCTATCTTCGAAATCGAAGGAAGTGACCGTTCATGAAGAGACTTGTCGCCGTTGTCGCCGCCTCGGTCTTAGGGCTGGCGGCCTGTGGTGAGTCGAGCAGCCCCGCCGTGCCCGCCGTGCCGGGGGAGCCGTCCCAGAAGGGCACCGACGTGCTCGCCAAGGCGCCCGTCGCGGCGGCGGCCGACATCCTGCCCGGCTCGACCATGGAGAAGATCAAGAAGCGCGGTGAGCTCCTCGTGGGCGGCTCGCTGGACGCGCCTCTGCTCTCCCAGCAGAATCCCGTCACCGGCGAGGTCGAGGGGTTCGACGCGGAGATGGGCAAGGCGCTGGCCAAGTACATCCTGGGCGAGCCCAAGGTGAAGATCGTCAACTCCGCGTCGGAGACCCGGGAGGCGCTGCTGGCCAACGGCACCGTGGACGTGGTCTTCCAGACGTACACGATCACGGAGGAGCGGGCGAAGCAGGTGTCGTTCGCGGGCCCGTACTACACCTCGGGGCTGACCATCGCCGTGAAGAAGGGCACCTCGGGCATCGCCAAGCCGGAGGACCTGAACGGCAAGAAGGTCCTGGCGGGCGCGAACACCCCGGCCATCCCCGCGATCAAGAAGCTGGCGCCGCAGGCGGAGATCATCACGTTCGGCAGCGACCCCGAGTGCATCCAGGCGCTCAAGCAGGACCGGGGCGTGGCTTACGTGCAGGACGAGACGCTCCTGATCGCGGACGCCCAGAAGGACCCGTCGATCCAGATCGTGACCAAGCCGTTCACCGTGGACCCGTACGGGATCGGGCTCAAGCACGGTGACGACCAGTTCAAGAAGTTCCTCAACGACTGGCTGAAGAAGACCCAGGATGCCGGTGTCTGGCAGGGGATCTGGAAGAAGTTCATCGGCACCGTCGTGACCGGCGAGGCTCCACAGCCGCCGCAGATCGGCTCCGTGCCGGGGTCCTGATGTCCGTACTGCTCGATCACCTGCCCGAGCTGTGGCAGGGGCTGATCGTGACGTTCCAGCTCACCGCCGCGTCGTTCGCCGGCGCGGCGGTGCTGGGGGCGCTGGTGTGCGCCCTGCGGGTCAGCCCGGTACGGGTGCTGCGCGCCATCGGCACGGCGTACGTGGAGGCGTTCCAGAACCTGCCGCTGCTCGTGCTGCTCGTCCTGGCCTTCTTCGGCCTGCCGGAGATCGGCATCAAGGCCGAGCCGCTGGTCACGGCCATCGTGGTCATCGCCGTGTACGAGGCCGCGTACGTCGGCGAGGCCCTGCGCTCCGGCGTGAACTCGGTGGGCAAGGGGCAGGGCGAGGCGGCGCGGGCGATCGGGCTGACGTTCAGCCAGTCGCTCAGGCACGTCATCCTGCCGCAGGCGCTGCGCACGGTCGTCCAGCCGCTCGGCAACATCTTCATCGCGACCACCATGAACACCGCGCTCGCCGCCGCGGTCGGCGTCGTCGACCTGACGGCCGCCGCCAACCGGGTGAACCTCATCGAGGCGCAGCCCATCCCGATCTTCGTGGGGGCGGGCTTGGCGTACGCGCTGATCGCCTCGGTGGCGGGGTTCGTCACCGGCAGGCTCGAACGCAGGCTGGTGATGCTCCGGTGACGGTCCTCTTCGACGAGCCCGGGCCCAAGGCGCGCAGGCGCATCCGCGTCGCGACCGTGCTCGGCACGCTGGCCGCCGTCGCGCTCGTCGCTCTGGCCGTGCGGCAGTTCGCGGCGAACGGGCAGCTCGACGCCGCCCGCTGGCAGCCGTACGCGACCTGGCCCATGTGGCGATATCTCCTGACAGGTCTGTGGTCCACGTTCCTGGCGGCGGTCGTGTCGGCGGCACTGTCCATGGCGTTCGGCCTGCTCCTGGCCCTCGGACGGCTCTCGGACCGGCGGTGGTTGCGCCTCCCGGCGGCCGCCTACGTCGAGGTGGTCAGGGTCATCCCGGCGCTGCTGCTGGTGTACGTGGTGCTGTTCGCGCTGCCGCGCTACGGCCTGGACCTGCCGCTGTTCTGGAAGTTGTGCGTGCCGCTGACGGCGTCGAACGCCGCCGCCTTCGCCGAGATCTTCCGCGCCGGCATCAACTCCGTCGAACGCGGCCAGACCGAGGCGGGCCTGGCCGTGGGGCTCACCCGGTTCCAGACGATGCGCCTCATCGTGCTGCCCCAGGCGATCCGCCGCGTGCTGCCGTCGATCGTCAGCCAGTCCGTCGGCCTGCTCAAGGACACCTCGCTGGGCTTCGTCGTCAGCTACGGCGAGCTGCTCTACAGCGGCAAGGTCCTGGCCGCCTACAACGGCCTGCTCATCCAGACGTACCTCGTCGTCGCGCTGGTCTACCTGGTGGTCAACGCGTCGCTGTCCAAGCTGGCCCGCACGCTGGAGGCCCGCCAGTCAGCCTCACTGAGAAGGAGAGCCGCACGTGCCTGACTACGCCGTGCTAGCCGAGGTCATCCGCTCCGGCTTCGTGGAGAGTGTCCATTACGGCAGCGCCGTCGGCCTGGACCCGTCCGGGCGTGCCGAGGTGACGCTCGGGAAGGTGGACGCGCCGGTGCTGCCGCGCTCGTCCGCCAAGCCGTTCCAGGCGCTGGCCTGCCTCACCGCGGGCGCGGCCCTGGCCGGGCCGCGGCTGGCCATCGCGGCGGGCAGCCACACCGGCGAGGACTTCCACGTGCGGCTGGTGCAGGAGATCCTCGAGGACTACGGCCTGGACTTCGGCGCGCTGGCCTGCCCGCCGTCGTGGCCCGAGGACAGCCCCACCATGTACGGGCTCATCAGGCAGGGCGCGGAGCCCTCCCGCGAGCGCATGAACTGCTCGGGCAAGCACGCCGCCATGCTCGTCGCCGCCGTAGCCAACGGCTGGGACGTGCCCTCATACCTGTCGGCCGGCCATCCCCTGCAGCTCCAGGTGCGTTCGGTCACCGAGGAACTGGCGGGGGAGAAGGCCGCTCACGTGGCGGTGGACGGCTGCGGCGCGCCTCTGTTCGGCCTGTCGCTGACCGGACTGGCCCGGGCCGTTCAAGGCCTGGTCCTGGCCGCGCCGGGCACCGCGCCACGCCAGGTCGCCGACGCGATGCGCGCGCACCCCGAGTACGTGGGCGGGACCGGCCACCAGAACACCGAGCTGATGCGAGCCCTCCCCGGCGCCCTGGCGAAGGGAGGCGCCGAGGGGGTGCTGGTGGTGGCCATGGAGTCGGGCCACTCGGTCGCGGTGAAGGTCATCGACGGCAGCCCCCGCGCCACCACGGCCATCGCGCTGGCGGTGCTCCGCCGCATGGGCTGCGACGTCGCGCCGGCCGCGGCCTTCGAACGGGTGGACGTGCTGGGCGGCGGCGTCCCGGTGGGCCGGATCGTCGCGAAGCCGGCGTGAGCCCGCAGCTCAGAGCGGGCCGCCGCAGCCTTCCGTGAGGCCCTTCGCCGGGCTCTGGCCGTTCTTCTTGACGGCCGACTTCTTCGGCGAAGGCGAAGGCGAAGGCGAAGATGAGGGCGAGGGCGAGGGCGACGCGGTGGCCGATGGCGAGAGTGACGGGCTCGCGGAGGCGGCGACCGGGGAGCTCCCACGTGCCGAGTCGCGCATCGCCTTGTCGGCGATGAGGCGGATCTTCTCCCAGTCGGGATAGCCGGTGCTGATCAGCGGGGGCACGAACTGCACGCTGGTCACCTTGGCGTTCTTGACCTTCAGCGCCAGCGGCACCAGGTTCTTGAGCATCGACCGCGGGATGTCGGTCCTGATCAGCTCCTTGGTGGCCAGCGCGATCCGGTTGAACCTGGACAGCACCGTCGCCGGGTCCGCCTGGTCGAGCAGCGCGCCGAGCACGCAGCGCTGGCGGCGCATCCGGGTGTAGTCGTCGCTGTACGTGCGCGAGCGGGCGTACCACATCGCGTCGGCGCCCTTGAGCTTGCGCGTGCCGGCCTTGACCAGCCCCTCGTTGTACTTGCCGAACACCACGTCCTGCTCGACGGTGACCGTGATGCCGCCGATGGCGTCGATGAGCCGGGCGAACCCCCACATGTTGACCAGGGCGTACCAGTCGACCTTGACCCCGAGGGTGTAGCCGATCGTGTCCATCAGCACCTTGGCGCCCTGGTGCTGCTTGCCGCCGAAGATCTCGGGGTGCGCGTCGGCGTACTCCCAGACGCTGTTGAGCAGGTCGCTGCGCCCGCCGCCGGGGTCGGGCGGGAGCCGGAAGCCGTTGGGGAACTGCTGCGCCATCGGGGTGCCAGGGCGGAAGCGTACGTTCTCCAGGTTGCGCGGCAGGCTGAACAGCACGGTGTTGCCGGTGTCCACATCGACGCTGGCCAGGTTCATGCTGTCGGTACGCACGCCGATCCTGTGGTCGTCGGCGTCGCCGCCGAGCAGCAGGATGTTGACCCGCTGCCGCCCCGCCCACGGTTCCTCCGGCTTCTCCGCCGCCGCGGCGGACGGCGAGTCGGACGGCGTCTCCTGGAAGATGTCGTTGAGCGTCTGCCGCGAGGTCCACACGGCCTGTGTCAGCCAGCCGAACGGGAACACCACCACGACGGCGAGCAGCCCGGCCAGCGTGCCGCTGAGGATCTGCCCGGACTGCGGCAGCCGCCCGGGCCGCAGCACGACGAACGAGTGCACGATCAGGGTGAACCACGCCACCCCCAGCACGGCGGCGCCCACCAGGATCGCCGTCAGCCAGGAGTTCTCGGTCAGCGAGCCGATCAGGTTGTCGGTGGTCAGCGCCAGCGCGAGCAGCGCCAGCAGCCCGGCGACGTAGCAGGAGAGCAGGACCAGCCCGGTCTTGCGCCAACCGGCACGCAGATGAGCGGCCCCGGGCGCCAGTGCCGCCAGCACCAGCCAGCCGAGGACCGCTCCGGCACTCGCCGGTTCCTTTGCCTGCCGCACGCCTTCCCCGTTTCCCCGAGCTCCACCACATAGGCCCGATCGAGGCCGCTACCAGCGCTAGGCCAGGCCCACCTCAGGCATCAATAGAGGCGGCAGCCTACGCACCAAATACGAAATATGTCTTTATCGGCGGATGAACATCAGTAGCCGAACAGTCATCACCGAGATCGCCACCGTCACATTGAACCGTCCGGAGCGGCTGAACGCCGTCACCTTTGCAATGCGCGGGCAGTTGATCGAGTCGCTTGACCTCGCCGACGCCGACGATGTCTAACATGTGCCTCTATGGTGTCTAGCATGTACGAGATCACCGTGCTGCCCATGCCGCACGACTTCGAGGGCGAGGTCGTCGCGACGCTGGTCTCCAGGACGGTCGGATCCCGCAGGGCGGTGCTCTACCTGCACGGGTTCACCGACTACTTCTTCCAGGACCATCTGGCCGATCACTACATCCAGCGCGGCATCGACTTCTACGCGCTCGACCTGCGAAAGTACGGGCGCTCTTTGCTGCCGCACCAGACCAGGGGCCTGATCAGGAGCGTCACCGACTACTTCCCCGAGATCGACGAGGCCGTCCGCCTCATCCGGCAGGACCACGACGAGCTGACGATCAACGCCCACTCCACCGGCGGCCTCGTCGCCTCCCTGTGGGCCGACCGGGTCCGCGGCCGGGGGCTGGTGCAGGGGCTGGCGCTCAACAGCCCGTTCTTCGACCTGAACGTGCCCGCCCCGCTGCGCCTGGCCGCCGACCTGCTCAAGACGCCGCTCTCGTACACGAGGAGGGCGCTCCCGCTGGGCATCAGCACCGTCTACGGGCAGACGCTGCACCGCAGCGAGGGCGGCGAGTGGGACTACGACCTGACGCTCAAGCCGCTGGCGGGCTTCTCCGTGCACGCCATGTGGCTGGCCGCCATCCGCAGGGCGCAGCGGCGGCTGCACGCGGGGCTCGCGGTGGACGTGCCGGTGCTCGTGCTCGCCTCCACCAACGGGCTCCGGGTACGCGACTTCGTGCCGGAGGCCCGCTCCGCCGACGTCGTGCTCGATCCGCAGCACATCGCCCGCTGGTCCACCGCGCTGGGGCCGCACGTCACCTGCGTGCGCATCCCGGACGGCATCCACGATCTCGTGCTGTCGGCCGAGCCGGTGCGCAAGCAGGTGTTCGCCGAGCTGGACCGCTGGATGAACGCGTATCTTGGTCCGCGTTCGGCGGACCAAGACAGGTAGCGGAGTCTGCCCCCCGTGGCTCTCCGTGAGGAGTTCGGCCCAGAACGGGCCGAGCACGGCGTGGGCTGAGCCCGCCATCGCCTCCAGTCCGTCCGCGCGGGTGCGGCCGGAGGCGTCTGGAGCCTTGTGTGGACGGCGTCTTCCTCGGGCGTGCGGCGCAGTCCAGGAAGCTCGACGGATTCTCAACATATCCTCAACACCTGTAGACCTACATTTCCAGTCATGAGAAGAGCCTCAGCTCTGGCTACCGGGTGGCCCAAGAAGGGCGCCAAGTTCCACGGCTACTGCTGGGGCAACAAGCCCGTCTGGAACTGGACCGAAGTCTGGAACCTGAGCGGCGGGGGACACAGGTACATCTGGCACACCGGGCTCAAGACGGTCCGCCAACGACACCAGCGGCCGACCAGTGACCGCCGCGCCGTGCCGAGGACACGATGTGGTTGCGCGAGCGCCTGGCCGCCGGTGCCGTCGCCGACGTCGTGCTCGCCCCGGCCGAAGA
Source organism: Nonomuraea sp. B19D2 (assembly GCF_040137845.1). NCBI lineage: Bacteria > Bacillati > Actinomycetota > Actinomycetes > Streptosporangiales > Streptosporangiaceae > Nonomuraea > Nonomuraea sp. B19D2. Next base: position 122,816 of record NZ_JBEFAK010000022.1, read on the forward strand.
TCAGGCCTACCGGCGCACCGTCGACTGGCTCAGGTGCTGCGGCCGGCCAGTGGCGAGTGCGTCACAGCCATCAGGGATTGATCGCGTTCGTACGGGAGGCGGTTGATGAGAGCGACCATGCCAGATCCACGGCCTGTTCAGGTCGAAAACGTCGCCGAACTTCGCGGCGATCTCGGCAGTCGAACCGACCGATGCGTTCTGCTGAATGGAGGATTCGTGTGAATCGGCCCAGGTGCGTACTTGCGGCAATGGTGGTCGCCGGCCTTCTCACCTCCTGCGGAGGAGGTGCGGGAAGCGATGACTCGGGAGGACCGCACGCGTCCCGGACCGGCACGGGGAAGCCGTCCTCGTCCGCCTCCCCTGAGCGTGTCGCACCGAAAACCCAGCTGTCGGTGCCCAGCCTCTATGACACCTCCCGCGGCTGGGAGTCAGATCTGCCGGGGGACCAGCTCACCCTGCCGCACTCCGGGGCGGTCGCCGTCTTCGGGCAGGGTGGCAAGAACGACGGCACCATCACCGTGCTCGATGTGACCAGCGGCCAAACCCTGTGGAAGACCGAGGTGAAGGGCCCCGGCCTGATGTCAGCGTTCTCGGTCACCGTGCAGGGAAAGGACTACCTGGTCGCCTCCGCGTCCGGCTTTCAGGGCGCCGACGTGGTCAGCAAGGGCCGGCAGGTCACGACGATCGACATCTTCCCCGCCCGTGCCGTTGGAGACGGAGTCAAGCCGGCTCACCATCTCGAACTGGACGGCGAGGGTGCGGTGAGCAACGGCGGTGGCGGACTGCTGGTGAAGCAGGACAACGACATGGTGGTGACCGTGGATCCGGCCACAGGCGCGACGAAGACGTACGACCTGAGGAAGATGAAACCTCCAGCCAGCGAGTGCAAGCTGTGTTTCGCGTCGACCAAGGCCGTAGCGGTCACTCCCCGCGGGCCGCTGCTGTCCACCAACACCCAGCCCCGCCGTCACTACTGGGTGCCGGGAGCCTGGTCAGGCGGGACTCTCACCACCGACGCCGATCGCAAGATCTTCGTCGCGCCGGTCGGGGACTCCCTCGTCGCGCAGTGGCGCGACGAGGGCGCGGCCAACGACACGTGGGCCGTTCTGGACCCCGCCACGGGAAAGGTCCGCGCCGAAGTCGACTGTGCGCCGGATCAGCGCGTGACGGCCGACGACTCCAAGGGAGCCTCCCTGTCCGCTGACGGGCGCTATCTCGTCCGCAGCCACACGGCCTTCGACCTGGACGAAGGCACCGGCCACTGCTTCGAGGAGACCGACCAGGACAAGCCGGTGCATCTGACCGGTGTGACCGATGACGGCGTCGCCTTCGGTATCGGCGCCTCGACTGCCGACCAGGCCGATCCTCGGGTCACCGTCGATCTCGCCACAGGCCAGGTCCAGCTCGGCGACTATGTTGTGGCTCCCTTCGGTGACTACTCCGGATACGGTCTGTTCTGGGACGACTCCACCAGCACCATGGTCGCCTATCCACACGTCAAGTGACCGCACGCGTGGGAGACCGGTCACGTTCAGTGGTGCGGGCAGCCCCAGCGGGGGCTGCGCCCGTGTCCGGCACAGGTGATCCGTAGCGGGGCCGGGGTGAGCCGGTGGTGGTGATCGCGGACCGGGCCGACGTGGAACGCATATCCGTGCACTCCACTTCGGAAACTGACACCTGCTCACTGGCCGGGAACGGCGTGGAATCCCGGGCGCGAGGTGCGGTGGAGCTGTGGGATCGTGGAGGCTTTGACGCCACGTCCTGCCCGCCGCACCCGGGGATTTGTCATGGAATTTCGGATTATGGGGGCATTGTCGGTACGTGACGGCGCCGAGGATCGCACCCCCACCGCTCCGAAGCACCGTGACCTGCTGGCGATGTTCGTGCTCAACGCCCGCCGCCCGCTCACCGTCGAGCGGCTGCGACAGCTGCTGTGGCCGCTGGAGGAGGGCGACCGGTCAGATTCGCTGATCCGCGGCTACATCGGCCGGCTCCGGCAGCTGATCGGCAAGGACGTCATCACCACCGTGTCCGGCACGTACACGCTGGCCGTCAACGACGATCAGCTCGACGTCGGTCGCTTCCGCCGGCTCGTGCAGGAAGGGCTGTCCGGGCGTGACGGCGGGAAGCTGCGGGAGGCGCTGGGCCTGTGGCGCGGGCCGGTTCTGGCGGACGTGGATCCTGACGCGAGGCGCTGGGCCGAGACCGGGCGGCTGCGCGAGGAGCTCGAAGAGCTTCGCCTGCTCGCCCTGGAGCGCCGGATCGAGCTCGACCTGGACGCGGGCCGGCACCGCGAGCTGCTGTCCGAGGTACGGAGGCTGGTCGCGCAGCACCCGCTCTGGCAGCGTTTCCGCGGCCAGTTCATGCTGGCGCTCTATCGCAGCGGGCGGCGCGTGGAGGCGCTGGCTGCGTACACGGCGCTGCGCGACGAGCTCGACGGCGGGCACGCCATCGAGCCCGACCCCGAGCTGCAGCTGCTCTATCACCGCATGCTGCACGACGACGTCATGCTGCACGTCTCCGCGGGCCCGCCGGTGCTCTTACCGCGGGACGTCGCCCACTTCACTGGCCGCGCCGACCTGCTCGACCAGGTGTTCTCCGGCCTGGTCGTCGTGCACGGCCCGGCCGGGGTGGGGAAGTCGGCGCTCGCCGTACGCGCCGCCTGGCGGCACAGGGAGCGCTTCCCCGACGGGATCCTGTACGCGGACCTGCGCGAGTCCACCCGGCCTGGCGCGATCCTGGAGGACTTCCTGCGCTGGCTCGGCTGCCCGGCCCAGGCGGTACCGGCATCGGAGGGCCAGCGGCAGCGGCTGCTGCGCACTTACACCGCCAACCGCCGCATGCTCGTCGTGCTGGACGACGCCGCCGACGAGTCCCAGGTACGGCCGCTGCTCACCTCGTGCCCCACCGTGATCACCAGCCGGTCGGCGCTCGGCGGGCTGACCGGCGCCGTACGGCTGCCGCTGGGCGTCCTGGACGACGACGAGGCCCGTGACCTGCTCGTCAAGCTCATCGGCGAGGAACGGGCGGACGACGGCGGGGTACGGGAGCTGATGCGGTTCTGCGGCGGGCTGCCCATCGCGCTGCGCATCGCCGGATCCCGCCTGGCCACCAGACCAGGCTGGACCCCTGGCTACCTCGCGGGCCTGCTGAAGGACGAGCGCGGGCGGCTGGACCGCCTTCACTCGGGCGACCAGACGGTCCGCAGCGTGTACGCGGTCGGCTACGAGGGCCTGCCCACGCCGGCGCGCCGCATGGTGCGGCTGCTGGGCGCGCTGTCGGCCCCCGACGTCGCCGACTGGGCCGCCCAGGTCTTCGGCGACCAGGCCGACACGCTCGTGGACGCCGGCCTGCTGGAGGCGCACACCGTGGACGTGGCGGGCCAGGTCCGCTACCGCATGCACGACCTGACCCGGCTCTACGCCCGTGAGCGGCTGGTGGAGGAGGAGGGCGTGCATGCGGTACGGGACGCGCTCGCGCGGCTCCAGGCCGTCGTGATCGCCCGGGTGCAGGCGTCCCGGTTCCCGCTGGTCTCCGGTGAGCCGACCATGCGCAGCTTCGTTACCAGGGACATCAAGGAGTCGGCCGAGTGGCTCGTCGCCGAGCGCGCGTTCCTCGCCGCCCTGGTCGGCGACCTATACGGGGCCGGGCTCGACGAGGGCGCGTGGCGGCTCGCGCATCTGCAGGGCCCGTTCCTGGAACGGCGGCGCTTCCTGGACGACTGGCGGCCGGTCGCCGAGACCGGCCTCGCGGCGGCGCGGCGCACGGGTGACGCTCGCGCCGAGGCCCTGCTCCTGCGCGACCAGGGCGACCTGTGCCGGGCCGAGGGCCGGTGGGCGGAGGCGCTGGATCTGCTCACCCGGGCGCTCGGGGCGTTCACGAGCCTCGGTACGTCCAGCGGCAAGGAGGCCGCGCAGGTCCGGCGCAGGATCGGCCAGGTGTACCTGGAACAGGGCCGTCTGGACGAGGCAGAACGCCAGCTGACCTCCTCTCTGCACGCCTTCAGCAGCGGGAGGGCCGGCGCCGAGGCGCAGCAGGCGCTCGGCGCGGTGCTGCGGCGGGCCGACCGCCCCGACGAGGCAGCCGACCGGCTCGCCGCCGCCGCAGGCTTCTTCGATGCTGTAGGCGACCGGCACCGGCACGCCGACACCCTGCTGGAGCTGGCCGCGGCACGGCTGGCGCAGCGGCGGGTGCCTGGCGCCAGGGACTGCGCGCAGCGGGCCAGGTCCATCGCCGTACGGCTCGGCGACCGGCTGCTGGACGCGCACGCGTTGCTGGCGCTGGCCCGGGTCAACCAGGCTGAGGGCGACCGCGACGCGGCGCGCGAGCTGGCCGAGGACGCGTTCAAGATCTTCGACGGCATCGCCGACGAACCCGGTAGGGCGACCGCGCTGGACCTACTCGCCGCCCTGGTGTGACGACCTGGTGTGACGACCTGGTGTGACGACCTGGCGTGACGACCTGCTCTGACGGCTCAACACCGCCTCAACACGGCCTCAACATCACCCGCACTAGCTTCCTCTCGTCAGTCCAATGGACACATGAGAGAGGAAGATCACGATGGCGTTCATCACCTTCCGCACCTCGATCGCCGCCCTGGCTGTCGCCGCGGCCGCAACAACCGGTCTCGCCGCCCTCCCTGCCGTCGCGGCTTCGGAGGCGACCTCGGCGTCCGCGATGGGGACCGCCTCCGGCTCCTGCGGCAAGGGCGGCGCGTACATCAACTTCACCGCGCACTACCACAACAGCAGCCGGTACCACGTCTTCACCAAGTTCTCCTGGACGATCGCCGGGAGCGGCGTGGGCAACAAGAACAACGTCGAGTTCCGGGTGAAGCACGACAACCGACTCGGCCACGACCCGATCTACTGGACCTGGAAGTCCCCGGACAACATCCGCAAGGGGTACTCCGAGGTCAACTCCGGCACGCGCAACGGCGGGAACCCGGTCCCGAAGAGCGGCATCAGGGTGCCGAAGAACAAGGCGGCGTACGTGGAGTTCAAGGCCGTCTTCGACAAGAGGGGCACCGACCCGCGCTGCGCCGGTCACACGCGCAACGTCTGATCCCGTTCGCTGAGGCAGGGGCCGTGTCTTCCAGGGCGCGGCCCCGGCCGGTCGAGGGAGGTTCTCATGCGTCGTCGTCGGGTGGCGCTCGCCGGTCTCATGGTCGCGGCAGTTCTCGCCGGTGGCTGTGCCGCCGTGGAGCCGGCCCGTCCGTCCGCTCAGCCGTCGCCCGCCCCGTACAGGACCGACCCGATGATCGTCGCGGTCTCGTCCGATGGTGTGGTGGTGGCGGATCCCGGCAGCGGATCGTACCGGGGCTACTCCTCGCGCGGGGAGCTGCGCTGGACGGACCGGGAAGCGTACCGCCAGGACGCGGACGCCGTCTGCGCGGCGCGCTGCCCTGACGCCGTGCTGTCAGCGCCCGCGGGCGACGTCCCGACCTGGCGGCGGCCGATGGGGCGCGCCACGCTGGTGGGCGGTGCAGGGAAGCGGGTGCTCAGCGTACGGGGGCCGTCGGACGCTGTGCTGGCCGAAAGCGCGCCGGGGAAGGGCGGCTGGCTCACCCTGCTCAGGAACGGCGTGAAACGAACGCGGGTCCCGATCTCCAGCGCGGCGGGGCTCCTCTGGGTGGAGGACCCGGCGCGGTCGGCCGCCCTCATCGCGTACGACGACCCGGACGTCGCGGGGGCCGACATCCGCTGGTTCCGGCGCGACCGGCACGGCTGGCGGCCGACTGGACGCACGGCGCCCGCGGCGGGCGTGTGGGGGGCCTGCCTGGCGGACGGCGGCGACCTGACCGTGCTCACCGGCCCCGGCGCGCGGATGCTGGTGAACGGCCGCACAGTGCCACTCCGGACCGACCTGAGGGTCGCCGCGGAGTGCGCGGCGGGCCGGGACGGCGCGGTCGTGCTGGACCGCTGGGTGGACGAGCGGGGCGTGCGGCACACGGCCGTCCGGGGTGTCGGTGTGGACGGGCGTCAGATCTGGGCCAGGGAACTCGCCACTGAGGCGACGGTCGCCGCCGATCCGGACGGTCGCCGGTTCGCGCTGGTCCACGATGGGACGGCGGAGATCGTCGATGCGCGGGGACGTACGACATCACGGTTCGGCGGGGTGGTGGCCGCCGCGTTCCCGAGGAAGGGCGAGCTCGTCACATTGGACGCAGGAGCACGGCCTAGACGCCTCACGCTTGGTTGAGCGGATCAGTACCGTATGGAGCATGGTTGCCCCTCTTGCCCCTGAGGATCCTCCGCGTCTGGGTGAGTTCGAGCTGCTGGGCCGACTCGGTGAGGGCGGCCAGGGAATCGTCTACCTGGCCCGCGATGCAGGTGGGCAGCGGGTGGCGGTGAAGGTGCTGATCAGGGCCGACGCCGAGGCCCGCGCCCGTCTGGCCCGCGAGCTGGCCGCGGTGGAGAGCGTGGCGCCCTTCTGCACCGCCCGCGTGCTCACGGCCGTGCCGGACGGGCCGCGGCCGTACGTGGTGAGCGAGTTCGTGGACGGGCCGACGCTGGCGGAACGGGTACACGAGCACGGCCCCCTGCACGGCGGCGAGCTGGAACGGCTGGCCGTCGGCACCACGACGGCCCTGGCCGCCATCCACGCGGCCGGCGTCGTGCACCGCGACTTCAAACCGAGCAACGTGCTGCTCGGCCCGGACGGTCCCCGGGTGGTCGACTTCGGCATCGCCCGCGCGGACGGTGTCACGACCATGACCAGCGGACTCATCGGCACCCCTGCCTACCTCGCGCCCGAACAGCTGAGCGGCGCCCCCGCCTTGCCCGCCTCGGACGTCTTCGCCTGGGCGGGCACCATGGTCTTCGCCGCCACCGGCACCTCCCCGTTCGCCGCCGCGGGCATCGCGGACGTGCTGAACCGCATCGTCACCCACGAACCGGATCTGTCAGCGGTCCCGCCGCCGTTGCGCGGCTCGATCGCCGCCGCCTTGGAGAAGGACCCTTCGCACCGGCCGGCGGCGGGCGAGCTGCTGTCCCGCCTGATCGACCCGCTCTCCGGTGGCCGCGGCCGGTCGATCGTGGAGCTCACCAGCCTGGGCAGCCGCCTCGCCGCCGAACCGGCCGGCGATCGGGGAACGCCGGACCCGGCCGGCGGTCGGGATCTTGCCGGGACGGCCGGTCGTGCGGGCACCGCGGAACCCACTGGTCGTGGGGGCACCGCGGAACCCATCGGTCGTGGGGGCACCGCGGGCCCGGCCGGGGAGCCGACGGCCCCGCCCTCCTCACGGGCCCCGGTGCTCATCGGGTGGACCGCTGCGCGGGGCCGCCGTGCCGCGCTCGCCGTGGCGGCGGCGCTGCTCGTGGTCGTGGTGGGGGCGCTCGCCTGGTTACGGCCGTTCGGCGGGACGGGGTCCCAGGCGTCCTCAGGTACCGGTGAGCCGGGCTCCTCGGCCGCCTCACGTCCCGACGCTTCCGCCCCCACCTCCGCCGAGCCCTCATCGGCCTCACCGTCGGGCTCACGGGAGGTCTCGCCCAGCGGGTCGGCGAGTCCGGGTGCGTCGGCGGTCCGGGGCGGGGGGCTGCGGGTGTCCGACACGTTCGGGCGTACGGTCAGCACCGGATTCGGTACGACGGACGACGGGGAGCGTCACTGGTTGGTCGGCGTTCCGGCGAGCGGCTACTCGGTGGACGGCAAGAAGGGCCGGATCACGATGACCTCCGGAGCCGGCTCCAGCGCGTACCTGGACGGCGTGAAGGAGACCAGAACCGACCTCAGCTTCACCTTCGCCGGCGACAAGCCCCCCACCGGCGGCGGGATCTACGTGTCCGCCGTGGGACGCAGGGTCCCGACAGTGGGGGGTTACCGGGCGCACGTGAGCCTGCGGCCTAACGGCAAGGTCCTGTTCCAGCTGATCCGCTTCGAGGCGGGCCGCAGTGAGATCGACCTCGCACAGCCACTGCGGGTCCCCGGGCTGACGGCGGGCGCGGGCATCGCGATGCGAGTACGCGTCCAGGTCACCGGCACGTCACCGACCACGATCCGCGGCAAGGTCTGGGCCATCGGCGCGCCCGAGCCGGACTGGCTGCTCTCCGTCACGGACGCGACCTCCGGACTCCAGGTCCCGGGTGGGGCCGGCGTCCTGACCTTCTTGTCCCGTAAGGCCACCGACACCCCCGTCACGGTGACCGTGGACGACCTCGCCCTGACCGCAGCACCGGGGTGACGTGCCTGGTGACCTCCTGGAACGTGACCGACTCACCGCGAGCCGACAATCCGTTCGGCCCGGAGCAGGCGATCCCGGCGATGCCGAGCCCCCGCGCCAGATGGTGGAGCACCTATCGCTCGCGGGCGGTGAGCAGGTCGAACACCGCCGCGCTTGCTCCTGCCCGGCGACCAGGGGTACTTCTCCCGAAATGATCTCCACCATGGGTGACAACCTGGATTCGCCCAGATTCCCAATAAGGCACCCCTACATCACCAGGGGAACGAGAACAGCCCGTAGTAGGCGGCCGCCACCAGCAGGAGCCCGGTGCCGCCCAGCACGCCCGCCACGGCCACGTGCTGCCAGCGGCCCGGCCGCATGCCCTCACGCAGCGCGGACACGAACGCCGCCACCGCCGTGACCTCCTGAATCAGCATCAGCACGGCCAGCAGCCGCACGACCAGCCAGCCCGCCAGCACGGCCGGCCAGGCGCCTGCCTGGTTGACGGAGAACAGCACCAGCAAGGTGATGAACGCCACCACCGACGCCAGCAGGCCCAGGCCCGTCCAGGCCATCCGGTTGAGCCTGCGTCTGATCGGCGGCCACAGCGCGGCGTTGGTCTCGGCGCGGACCTGGTTGCGCCCGCGCAGGCGGACGACCATGGCCGCGACCGGACCCGCCACGTAGCCGACGGCGGCCAGGCAGATCGTCAGCCCCAGCATCGTGCCGCCCGCGTACCAGGGGGCGGCCGGCACGTCGCTGGCCTCGAACCGCTGCACCGGCGTGGCGCCCGCCATGTGCAGCGCGGGCCTGGCCGTGCCGGGCAGTCCGGTGATCCAGTTGGCGAGGGTCTCGAGATAGCCCTTGGTGAACTCGCCGCCGTTCACCCGCATGGCGTGGTCGCCCTTGGCCATGAACCGGATCGTGTAGTTGTCATTGCCCGCTCTGTGCAGTCCCTTGATGAGGGCCTGCGTGGACTCGACGAAGGGGATCGAGGGGTCCATCGTGCCGTAGAAGGCCAGAACCGGCTGCTTGATCTCGCTTAATGCCGGCTGCGCGTCGTACCTCAGGAAGTTGAAGCCGACCCCGCCCATCGCCCTGGTCAGCAGGTCGCGGGCGCCGATCGGGGCGTGCAGCCTGAGCAGTTGCTCGTTGAGCGCCCAGGCGACCTGGCGGAGCGGGGAGACGTTGGGGGACGACACCAGGATCACGAACCCCACCGCCGTGCTCTTGGCCGCCGCGATCGGCACCACCCAACCGCCCTCGCTGACCCCCCACAGGCCGATCCGCGCCGGGTCCACCTCGGGACGCGCGCGCAGGAACTCCACCATGCGCAGCGTGTCGTCGGCGAGCAGCGAGAAGTCCCTGTGGCGGAAGTCGTAGCCGGTCGTGCGCTTGTCGAACGCCATCGTGACCACGCCCGCCTTGGCCAGGAACTCCGCCTGCGGCGTGAACTCCGTCCGCGACCCGTTGCCCGATCCCGACACGAACACCAGCGCCGGATGGCGCCCCGGCGTCAGCGGCACCCGGAGCGTGCCGTCCAGGCGCTGGCCCTCCGCCGCGATGGAGATCTCCTCCCTGCGGATGGGATCGACTGCCACCACCGGCCGCAGCTCGCTCGGCGGCTGCGCCGGAATCGTCTGGAAGACTGGGTCCGCCTTGAGCGGCGGCGGATCGAACGCGGGTGGCAGGACGTATCCGACCGTCGCAAGAGCCACCAGGACCAGGCCGGCGGCGACGCTCAAGGTGCCACGGCCAGTGCGCATCGGCCTCCCCATGTGGGTTGGTTTGCCCGCCGATCTTCTAGCCTACTCCCGGCCCATGAGACAGGTGAGGCCGCATTTGTCGGTGAGAGCTGTTAGCTTCCTGCGACATGCGGATCCTGCACACCTCCGACTGGCATCTGGGGCGCTCCTTCCACCGGGAGAGCCTGCTCGCCGGGCAGGCGGCGTTCGTCGACCACCTGGTGGAGACGGTGCGGTCCGAAGGGGTCGACGTGGTGGCGGTCGCGGGCGACGTCTACGACCGTGCGCTGCCGCCGGTCGACGCGGTGGCGCTGCTCGACGAGGCGCTCGCGAGGCTGCGCGCGGCCGGGGCGCGGGTGGTGCTGATCAGCGGCAACCACGACTCGGCGCTGCGGCTGCGCTTCGGCTCGGCGCTGTTCGAGGCAGCCGGGGTCCATGTGCGCACCTCGCCCGACCTCGCCTGGGAGCCGGTGCTGGTGGACGACGTGGCCTTCTACGGCATCCCGTACCTCGAGCCCGAGCTGGTCCGCGCCGCCTGGGAGCTGCCCGACCGGAGCCACACGGCCGCGCTCACGTACGCGATGGACCGCATCAGGGCCGATTCCGTCCGCCATCGCGCCTCGGTGGTGCTCTCGCACTGCTTCGTCACCGGTGGGCAGGCCAGCGACAGCGAGCGCGACATCAGCGTGGGCGGCGTGGCGCACGTTCCGCTGCCTGCCTTCGACGGGGTGTCGTATGCCGCGCTGGGCCATCTGCACGGGCGGCAGCGGATGTCGCAGACCGTGCGTTACTCGGGCTCGCCGCTGGCCTACTCGTTCTCGGAGGTCGGGCAGGTCAAGGGGTCGTGGCTGGTCACTCTCGGCTCCGAGGTGGAGGATGTGGAGTTCGTGCCGGCGCCTGTGCCGCGGCCCGTCGGGCGGCTGTGGGGAGAGCTCGAGGCGCTGCTGACAGATCCGCGACATGCCGCTGTCGAGGACCACTGGCTGCAGGTCACGCTCACCGATGCCGTCCGCCCCAAATCCGCCATGGACCGGCTGCGCGCCCGTTTCCCCCACACCCTCGCCCTCTCCTTCGACCCGGTCGGCGCGGCAACCGCCGCCCAGCCCGTACGCCTCAGCGGGCGGCCGGAGGCGGAGGTGGCCCTTGATTTCGTCAGGGAGGTCCGCGGCGAGCCTGCCGCACCTGAGGAGGAAGACCTGCTAAGACAGGCCATCGAGGCGTCGAGGGTGAAGGAGACGATGGCGTAGATGCGGCCGCACCGGCTCTCGCTGACGGCGTTCGGGTCCTTTCCCGGCTCCGAGACGGTCGACTTCGACGCGCTGGCCGAGGCGGGCCTGTTCCTGGTCCACGGGCCTACGGGGGCGGGCAAGACCACGATCCTCGACGCGCTCTGCTTCGCCCTCTACGGCCAGGTGCCCGGTCAGCGCAACAGCGCCCGCAGCCTGCGCTGCGACCACGCCCCGCCCTCGGCCGGGCCCTCGGTCACGCTGGAGGTGTCCATCCGTGGCCGGTTACTCCGCATCCAGCGCTCACCGGCCTGGCACCGTCCCAAGCTGCGCGGGACCGGTTCCACGGAGGAGAAGTCCAAGGTCGTCGTCTCCGAGTGGCAGGGGGCCGAGTGGCACGGGCTGACGACCAGGCTCGACGAGGCGGGCGATCTGGTGGGCGGGCTGCTGGGCATGAACGCCGAGCAGTTCTGCCAGGTGGCGATGCTGCCCCAGGGGGATTTCGCCAAGTTCCTGCGGGCGGACGGGGATGATCGGGCCAAGCTGCTCGAGCGGCTGTTCACGGTGAAGGTCTTCACCCAGGCCGAGTCGTGGCTGGCCGAGCACCGGAAGCTGGCGTGGCGGGCGGCGCAGGAGCTCCGGCAGCAGGTGGACTTCGCCATCAAGCGGGTGGAGGAAGCGGCGGGCGACGACCTGCACGGCGGTGTGTCCGCCGGCGATGGTGCCGCGGGCCGGGACGGGGCCGACGCCGAGGCGCCCACGCCCGAGGAGGACCCCCTGCGCTGGGCGGGAGCGCTGCGCGAAGCGGCGCGGGCAGTCGTGACGCGGGCCGATGAGCAGCACGAGCTGGCCGGGCAGGCGTTGCGTGCGGCGCGGTTGCGGTTCGAGCAGCCGCCGCCCTCGCCGACCGGCAGCGCCGTTACGCCGAGGCGCTCACCCTGCGCCACACCCTCGACGAGCGGGCGGACGAGCGGGCCGACCTGCAGGCCATCCTCGACGACGCCGCCAGGGCCGATCGCGTGCTGCCTCTCATCACGGTGGCCAGGCAACGTTCGGAGGCCGCCACCAAGGCACGCGCCCTGGCCGCCGACGCCCTCGCCCGAGCCCGCCCCCTGCTGGCCCGCCAGGCGGAACGGCAGCCGGGCGAGGCCACCGGCCCCTCGCCGACCTCAAGTCGTCACTCAAGCACGTCATCCTCGGCGGGCGGTCCCGCGGCGGCTGAGTTGGCGGGGCTGGAGCGGGAGCGGCAGGCGGAGATCGCGCGGTTGTCGGAGCTGCTCACCGAGGAGGCCAGGCTGTCGGTGGTCCGGCGCGACCTGCTGCGCGTGGCGGAGGAGCTGGCCGAGCTGGTCGGCGCCGACGAGGCCGTCGGCGCAAGGCTGGCGGTTCTGCCCGGCCTCATCGAACAGGCCGAAGGCAGGCTGGCCGAGGCGCGGATGGATGCCGCCAGGATCCCGGCCGCGCAGGCCGTCCGGGATGCCGCCGCCCACCTGATCGAGATCGACGATGAGCTGGCCAGGCTGGCCGTGGAGCTCGACGCGCTGGCACAGCGCGAGGCCGAGGTGTCGGCCGCCGAGACCGAGCTGCCCGGACGCATCGCCGACGCCGGCGCGGCGCTGGCGGAGGTGCAGGCGCAGGCGGCCGCCATCCCGGCGGCGTCCGCCGGCCTCGACACAGCCAGGGCCGCGCTGGAGGCCACTCACCGCCGCGAAGCCCTGGCCGTGGAGCTGGAGGCGGCCGTCGCCACCCACCAGGCGCTCGTGGACCACGCCCAGACCCTGCGCGAACGCTGGCTGGACCTGCGCCAGGCCCGCATCGACGGCATGGCGGCGGAGCTGGCCCGCGACCTGTCCGAGGGCCGGCCCTGCGCGGTCTGCGGCTCAGACCACCACCCCCACCCCGCCTCTCCCGCCCCCAGCGCCCCTTCGCCGGAGGACGAGCACGCAGCCGAGAGCGCGCACGAAGCCGCCCTGGCCGAACGCGAGGCCGCCGAACGCGCCCTCGCCTCCCTCGAGTCCCGGCACGCCGACGCGGCCGAGGCCACCGAGGGCTTGGACGTCGAGACGGCGCAGGCGCACGTTCTGGGGGCCGAGCAGGAGCTGGCCCGTCTCCAGGCGGTGGCCGACCGGGAGCCCGCCCTGGCCGCCGCCCTCGACCGCATCGAGAGCGAGCGCGAACGGGTTCGGGATCAGGCCAGGGAGGTCGCCGAGGCCCTCGCCGCCCACCGCGCCCATCGCACCCACCTGGAGTCCGAACGCGCCCGGCTCCTGACCCGCCTCACCCAGGCACCGGTCCCAGCCGACGGCGCCGACGCGATGCTCCGGGAGCTCGACTATGCGAGCGCGGCGGTGCCGGGGGCGGCTGCGCGCGATGCGCAGGGCGAGGCGCTCGAAGGAGAGGGCTCCGGCCAGGGGGACCTGGACGGGCCCGCCGTGCTGGACCGCGCCGAGCGCGAGCTGCGCAGGCTGCGGGCGTCGGCGGGCAACGAGCCGGTGCTGGCGCGGGAGGCGGCGGCGCTCAGCCGGGAACGGCTGGAGCTGGAGGAGCGCGGCCGGCGGGTCGCCGCCCGGCTGGCGGCCTGCCGCACCAGGCATGAGGAGCTGAGCGGCGACGCCGGGCGGCTGAGCGCGCGGCTGGACGCGGCGCGGGGCGACGACCCCACCCTGACCGCGCGCCTGTCCAGGTTGCACGACGAGGCCGAGCTGCTCCGGGAGGCGCTGGAGGCCACGCAGGCGGCGATGGCGGCCGGCGACGAGCTGGTCAGAGCCGGGCAGGCCGCGTCCGAGGCGGCCGTCGAGGCGGGGTTCGCGGACGTGGCGGAGGCGGAGGCGGCGTTCAGGAGTCCGGCCGAACGGGAGCGCAAGGCCGAGGCGTTGCGGCGGCTGGACGACGAGCAGGCCGCCGTCACGAGCGTGCTGGCCCAGCCCGAGCTGATCGCGGCCGCCGCCGAGCCCGCGCCCGACCTGGCGGCGATCGAGGGCGAGCGGGACCGGCTGGAGGCGGCGTACACGCGGCTGTCGAGCGAGCGCGACCGAGCCGTGGCCAGGGCGCAGCGGCTGGAGGAGCTGCACGGCGAGCTGGCCGGCCGCATCGAGCAGTGGCGCCCGGCGGCCGAGCGGCACCGGCTGGCCGAGCGGATGGCGGCCCTGGCCAGCGGCACGTCCAGCGACAACCAGTGGAGCATGAGCCTGTCGTCGTTCGTGCTGGGGGAGCGGCTGCGGCAGGTGGTGGACGCCGCGAACGAACGGCTCGACCACATGTCGTCAGGGCGTTACCTGCTACGGCACGACCTGCGGAAGACGGCGGGGTCCCGGGGGCGTTCGGGCGGCGGGCTGGGGCTGCGGGTGGCCGACGGGTGGACCGGCGTCGATCGCGACCCGGCCACGCTGTCCGGCGGCGAGAGCTTCATCACCTCCCTGGCGCTGGCGCTGGGGCTGGCCGACGTCGTCACGGCCGAGGCCGGGGGCACGGAGCTCGGCACGCTGTTCGTGGACGAGGGCTTCGGCACCCTGGACGAGGACACCCTCGACGGCGTGCTGGACATCCTCGACGGGTTGCGCGACGGAGGGCGGGCCGTGGGCATCGTCAGCCACGTCGCCGAGCTCCGGTCGAGGATCAGCGCCCAGCTCAAGGTCACCAAGACCCGCACCGGGTCGACCCTCGCCCTGGCCGGGGTGCGCTGAGGGACCCGCGCTAGATTGCTCGGACCGAACCCCGTAAAGGAGCAGAGCTCATGCACGTCGTCGTCACCGGAGCCCACGGCAAGGTAGGCCGTGCGGCCGTCAAGGCGCTGGCCGCGGCCGGTCACGAGGTGACCGGCGTGGACCTCACGCGCCCCGTCTTCGAACGGCCCGAGCCCGGCCGGCCCCGCTACCAGCAGGCCGAGCTGACCGACGCCGGGCAGGCGTTCGCCGTGGTCCGCGGGGCCGACGCGGTCGTGCACGCCGCCGCCATCCCCGACCCCACCGCCAATCCGCCGCACGTGGTCTTCCAGAACAACCTGATGGCGACGTTCAACATGATCGAGGCCGCGGTCCGCTTCGGCGTCTCCCGCTTCGTGAACATCTCCAGCGAGACCGTCCCCGGCTTCTTCTTCCCGGAGCGCCCCTTCCTGCCCGACTACGCGCCCGTGGACGAGGAGCACCCGATCCGGCCGCAGGACCCGTACGCGCTGGCCAAGCACTTCGGCGAGCAGCTCATGGACGCGGCGGTGCGCCGCTCGGACATCAGGTGCATCTCGCTGCGGCCGAGCTGGGTGCAGCACGAGGGCAACTACGAGCGCAACCTCGGCCCGCAGGTCCGCGACGTCTCCGAGATCGGCGCGGGCCTGTGGAGCTACATCGACGTGTACGACCTCGCGGACGCGATCGTCCTGGCCACCGAGTCCGACCTGCCCGGTCACGAGGTGTTCTACATCGCGTCGCCGGACAACGCGGGCGGGCACGACTTCGCCGCCGCGCTGCGGGAGCACTACGGCGACCGGATCGAGCTGCGCCCGCTCGCCCGCAAGGACGCCTCGGGCATCTCCTGCGCCAAGGCCCACCGCCTGCTGGGCTGGAACCCGAAGCGCTCCTGGCGCGACTATCTGGACGAGAACGGGCGTGCCCGTCAGGGGTGATGAGAGAGCCTAATCGCCCTCGAGAGAGCTGATCAGGCCGGGCAGGGCGGCATGGTGGTGGAAGATGGTGGCGCCCAGGCCGGTGAGGCGGGAAGCGGGGGTGAGGCCGCCGGCGAAGGCCAGGCAGCGCATGCCCGCGCTCATCGCCGCCGTCACCCCGAACGGGCTGTCCTCCACCACCACGCACCGCTCCGGCTCCACCCCCATCGTGGCCGCCGCGTGCAGGAACAGGTCCGGCGCCGGCTTGCCCCTGGCCACGTCCTCGGCGCTGAACACCCGCCCGGCGAACCGCTCGGTCAGTCCCGTGAGCTCGAGGCTGCGGCGGATCGTGCTGTGCCGGCCGTTCGAGGCCACGCAGGTCGGCACGGTGAGCCGGTCGAGTGCCTCCTCGATGCCGTCGACCGCGCACAGCTCGGCCTTGACCGCGGCCGTGTAATCGGCGATGAGCTGTTCGCGCCAGCCCGGCGGCGTCTCGCCCACCTGCTCGTCCCAGTACTCGTTCGTGCACCCCACGAACCGCTCGGCGTACTCCGCCTCATCGATCGACCAGCCCAGGCGCCGCAGCGCCGCCGTGCCCACGCGTACGGAGATCGGCTCGCTGTCCACGAGCACCCCGTCGCAGTCGAAGATGACCAGATCGACAGCCAAACCCGTTCCTTCCCAAGGTGATATTTCGCGGGTGATAGCTTCTCTGTATCGCCTTACAAGACGCAAGTCCGCATAGTGAGACCAATATGACAACATCCCCCGATATCGCGGCCCCCAGCCGGTCCAGGATCGCGGCCGCCAGCCTCATCGGCACCGCGATCGAGTTCTACGACTTCTACATCTACGGCACCGCGGCGGCTTTGGTGCTCAATGCCGCCTTCTTCCCCAAATTGGACCCGGTGGCGGGCAGCCTGGCCGCGTTCGCGTCGTTCGCGGTGGCGTTCATCTCGCGCCCGCTCGGCTCGGCCGTGTTCGGGCACTGGGGGGACCGGGTCGGCCGCAAGTCGATGCTGGTCGTGTCGCTGCTGGTGATGGGGCTCTCGACGGTCGCGATCGGGCTGCTGCCCGGCTACGCGGCCATCGGCGTGGCGGCGCCGGTGCTGCTCGTGCTGCTGCGGTTCACGCAGGGCATCGGGCTCGGCGGCGAGTGGGGCGGCGCGGCGCTGCTGGCCACCGAGCACGCGCCGCCCGGCAAGCGCGGGCTCTACGCGATGTTCCCGCAGCTCGGCCCGTCGGTCGGCTTCATCATGGCGAACGGGCTCTTCCTGATCCTCGGCGAGGCGCTCAGTGACGAGGAGTTCGGGTCATGGGGGTGGCGGCTGCCGTTCGTGGCGAGCCTGCTGCTGGTGATCGTCGGCCTGTACGTACGCCTCAAGATCTCCGAAACGCCGGTCTTCCAGGCGGCCATGGACCAGCACCGGATCGCCAAGGTGCCGTTCGCGGGCCTCATGCGGCACCAGTGGCGGCGCGTGCTCCTCGGCGCCGGCGCCATGACCGTCGCCTACACGCTCTTCTACACCGCCACCACCTACTGCCTGGCGTACGGCACCACCACGCTGAAGATCCCGAAGACCACCATGCTCGCCCTGACCATGATCGGGGTCGTGTTCATGGGCGCGGGCACGGCGGTCTCCGCGATGGTCTCCGACCGCCTCGGCCGCCGCCGCACCCTCATCGCCGGGACAGGCGCGGCCGTCGTGTGGGGACTGGTGATGTTCCCGCTGATGGAGACCAGGTCGGTCGTCCTTGTCGGCCTGGCCCTGGCGGGGGCGCTGGGCCTGATGGGGCTGATCTTCGGGCCGATGGGCGCGTACCTGCCGGAGCTGTTCAGGACGCAGTACCGCTACAGCGGCGCCTCGGTGGCCTACAGCCTCGGCGGCGTGCTCGGCGGCGCGGTGCCGCCGCTGGTCGCCACCAGCATGCAGGCCGGCGGTCTGGGCGTGACGGCCGTCGGCGGGTACGTCGCGGCGATGGCCCTGCTGAGCCTGCTCTGCCTGCTGGCCCTGCCCGAGACGGGCGACGACACCTTCTAAGGGTTCTCGTAGCCGGGGAACAACAGGGACAACTCGCGCGGGAACGTGGCGATCAGGCGGAGCTCGTCGTCGGTGAGCGGGCGGCCGGTCATGGCGTTGCAGAGCTGCACCAGCCGGAAGGCCAGGTCCTCCTCGCGGACCTCCACCCCCAGCCCGTCCATGACGTGCCGGAAGCCCGCCTTCCCGCCGTACTCGCCGGTCAGCACGACCCGGCCGTCCCGCGCGTGCCAGTCCTCGGGGAACGGGCCCAGCGTGGCCTCGTCGTACAGCTCGTAGTTGCCGTGGTCCTTCAGCGCGCCGTCGGCGTGGATGCCGCTCTCGTGCGCGAACGCGTTCCGCCCCACCCCGACCTGGTTGTTCGGCAGCTGCTGCCCGAACGCGTAACTCGCCCACAACGCGAACCTGCGGGCCCACGACAGGTCGAGCGCGTCGCCGATCTCCGCGTTGAGCCCGAAGCCGTGCTGGAAGGCCAGGATCGTGGAGAGCAGGTCGGCGTTGCCGGAGCGCTCGCCGATGCCGTTGACGCACGTGTTGATCCAGGCGTCCTGCCCTGCCTCGAGGTCGCCGAGCGCGCCCGAGACGGAGTTGGCCACGGCCATGCCGAGGTCGTTGTGGCAGTGGGTCTCGACCGGCATCGCGACGGCGGAGGCCAGCTTGGCGAAGCGCTCGCGGATCCTGTCGGGCGTGTCACCGCCGATCGTGTCGCAGTAGCGCACCCGGTCGGCGCCCGCCTCCTTGGCTGCCAGCGCGAACTCCAGCAGGAAGCCGCCGTCCGTCCTCGAGCCGTCCTCCGCGTTCACTCCCACGGTCCGCGCGCCCGCGGCCTTGGCCGTGCGCACGGCGGCCGTCATCTCCCTGATGATCGCGTTCCTGTCCAGCCGTCCCCGGAACTTGTTCTGGATCATGTAGTCGGACGTCGAGATGGACAGGTTGTAGTGCTCGAGCCCGAGCGGCGCCGCCTTCTCCACGTCCTGCGGCACGCCGCGGCACCATCCGGAGAGCCGCAGGCCGCCGAACGCCCCTGCCTCGGCCAGCGCCACCTGCGCCTTGACGTACGGGACCTCGTGGAACAGGAAGGGGAATCCGATCTCGGACTGCGCCACCCCGAGCTTGGCCAGATAGAAGTTGACCATGGTCTTGCCGAACTTCGACAGGCCGGTGCGCGCGGTCTGCACGCCGTCCCGGTTGGTCACATCGAGGAAGTGAACTTTTGGCATGCCCTCACGTTGACACGCTCTCTCGACATGGATCAATATTGATTTTCATCAACATTGAGGGGTCATGGTGGAGTGGATCGACGCAGCCACGGCGTCCGCACGCCTTGGGGTCAAGCCCGCCACGCTGTACGCGTACGTGAGCCGGGGCGTGCTGCAGCGGCGGCACAGCGAGGACGGCCGGCGCAGCCTCTTCTCGGCGGAGGAGGTCGAGCGCCTCGCCCGGCGCGGGCGTCCCCGCAACCAGCCGCCTGAGCTGGTGATCGAGTCGGGCATCACGGCCCTCGGGGTGGACCGACCCTACTATCGGGGGCTCGACGCGCTGGAGCTGGCACGAACGAGCGACTTCGAAACGGTCGCCTCCTGGCTCTGGACCGCCGACCCTGCGAGCGGCAGCGGGGCGCGCATCCCGTGGCCGGTGCCGTGGCGGTGCGAGCCGGACGCGCTGGCGGCCGCCGTGGCCGCGCAGCGCGGGCTTCCTGAGGACCTCCTGCCCCTCGACCGCCTCCAGGTGATCACCACGGTCCTCGGCGCGTCAGACTCCCTCCGCTACCAGCTGGACCCCGTCTCCGTCGCCGCCACCGGCCGCCGCATGATCGCGGGGCTCGTCGACGCCCTGCCGCAGCTCAGCGAGCCCCAGGGCGAGTCGATCGCCGAGCGCCTCTGGTCCCGCCTGTGCCCGCGGCCCGCCACCCCCGCCCTCCTCGACGCCCTCCAGGCCGCCCTGGTGCTGCTCGCCGACCACGAGCTCGCCGCCTCCACCCTGGCCGCCAGGGTCGCCGCCTCCGCCAAGGCAGACCCGTACGCCGTGGTGCTGACCGGGCTCGGCGTGCTCGGCGGCCCGCTGCACGGCGGCGCGTCGTACGGCGCGGAACGCCTGCTCGCCGAGGTCGCCGAGCCGCACCAGGCCGCACGGGAGATCGGCGAGCGGGTGCGGCGCGGCGAGCGCATCCCCGGCTTCGGCCACAGCATTTACAAAAACGGCGACGGTCGCGGCGGCCTCCTGCTCGACCTGGTCAGTGCGGCCGCGCCAGGGCACGAGCGGCTCGCCGCCGGAACGGCCGTACTGGAGGAAATGCGCAGGCGCCGCCTCCCGGAGCGGAACACGGACTTCGCCCTCGCCATCCTCACCGCCGTGAGCGGCATGGTGAGCGGCGCGGGCGAGGCCATCTTCGCGGTGGCCAGGGTGGCGGGCTGGCTGGCGCACGCGATGGAGGAGTACGGCCGAGGCACCCTCCTCCGCCTCCGCGCCTCCTACACCGGCCCGCCGATCAAGTGACCGCGGCGCCGGTCCTGTCGACGTATGCGGCCAGCGCCCGCACCCGTTCGGCGTGCTGGTCGTGCCCGACGATCACCGGCGGCTCGTTGTACGGCATCGCGTCCGACGACCGCCGCAGCTTGATGTACTGCCCGCAGGCGTCGATCGCGTACGGCTCCATGTCGTCCTGGAGCGCCCCGATCACCGTGATCCCGTACGTCTCCCCGATCCGCCTGAACAGCGCCACCGCCTCCCTGCGGTGCTCCTTGCCCAGGTTGCGGCCGAGCTCGTCGAGCACCAGGCACAGATGCCCGCCCCCGGAGGAGGCGATGGCCGCCGCGCACACCAGCTTGACGGCCTTCTCGTCCATGAGCGCGGTGTTGGCCCGCCGGTTGTACGGCACGAACCCCTGCCCCTCGCCGCGCCGCCACTTCGGCGTCACCCGCCACTGCCAGCGCTGCTCGGGGTCGGCGGGCGCGGGCGGCACGGGGAACTCCAGCGTGGCCCCGTAACCCCCGTAAGAGGTGTCCAGCTTCTCGAACTCCTCGGCCACCCGCGTGAGCCGCGCCTTGATCGCCGCCGTCAACGCCGCCCGGTGCACGGCCGTCGACTGCGCCGCCTCCTCGGCGCCGCGCGCCGCCGCCGCCAGGTCACGCTGCCTGGAGACGACCTGGGCCTCGATCTGGCGCCGCTGGTGCCGTTCGTACTCCTCCTGGCCCCGCAGGTAGGAGGCCAGCGCCCCGCACACCGCCGCGAACGTCGCCTGCTCCCGCGCCGCGCTCCCGCCCCGCTCGCTCAGCAGGAACCGCAGCTCCTCCGGGATCTCCGCGTCCTCCTCCGGGAACGTGTCGCGCAACGCCTGGTCGAAGTGGCGTTCGGCGATCCGCCACCACTCCTCGGCCGCGCGCGGCCGTTCCTCCTCCGGGAGCGCGCCGAGCCATTCGCGGGCCGTCTCCACCGTGCCGCCCCAGTCGGCGGCCAGCGCGTCAAGCTTGAGCGACTCGCGTTCGGCGCCGACCTTGGCCTCCCGGTCGCGGGCCTGCGCCCGCTCGGCCTCGTGCCGGTGGCGCCGCCCCTCCAGGCGTTCGATCTCCATGTCCCTGGTCCTGGCCCGGAAGTCCAGCGCTCCGGTCTGCCGCTCGGCCTCGGCGACCTTCGGCGCGGCCTCCTCGATCGCGGTGTTCAGCTCGGCCAGCCTGGCCCGCCGCTCGGCCAGCTTCGCCTCCAGCTCGGCCAGGCGCACCCCGGCCCTGGCGCCTTCCAGCCGCCGCTGCGCCTCGGCGACGGCTTCCTCCCCATCGCGTACGGCCTGCGCCGCCGTCTCCTGTACGTCCTTCGCGCGGTTGAGTCGCTGCTCGGCGGCCTTGATCCGGGCCTCACGCCCGGTGGCCACCCCGTCGAACGCCCCCACGACGCTCACCCCGGCCGAGCTGACCAGCACGGAACCGGGCAACGCGGCCAGCGCGGCAGCGGCGGCATCGAGCTGCGCCGCATCCACGATCACCGCATGCTCGTTGGGCCACCCCCGCAGATCGCCCAGCACCAGCCCACCCGACGGCCCGCCGACGCCGCCCGGCGCTTTTCCGTAGCGTGCCTTGAGGGCCGCGCCCAGCGCCTCGACGTCCCGCGCCTCGACGTCCCGTGCCTCGGCGTCACCCGCCCCGCCGGCATCCGCACCGGCGGTCCTCCCGCGCAGTGCCTGGTCGTGTCCCGAGGAATGGGCGGCGTCGCGGGCCTGCTCGGCCACGTCGAGGGCGTCCAGCAGGCCGGTCGCGCCGACCCCGGCCGCCGCCAGCGCGTTGAGCTGCGCCGCCGCCGGACCGCCCTCGGCGTCGTCCAGCGCCGCCTGAGCGGAGGCCACCTCCTGGTCGGCCACGCCGAGCGCTTTGAGCGCCTCGTTGAGCCGCAGCCGGACCTCTCCCAGCTCCCGCTCGGCCGTAGGCACGTCACGCCCGTCGGCGAACCTGCGCCTCTCCTCCAGCGCCGGAATCAGCCCGCGCAGCTCGTCGGCGGAGTTCTCGGCCACCGCGCGGTCGGCGTCGAGCTTGGCCGCCCTCGCCTGCAGTGCCGCCAGCTCCTTGCGGGCCTGCGAGACCTGCCTGTCGAGGGTGTCCTCCCGCAGCGTGGCGATCTCCGCCTTGACCATGGCGATCGCCTCGGCGGCCGCCTCGCCGGCCGCGTGGTGCCGCTCCAGGTCGGCGGCCAGCGCCTCGTCCTTCGCCGCCGCGTCGGCCAGCTTGCGCGCCTGCCTGCCCCGCCAGCACCGCAACGCGTCCGCCAGCCGTACCCTCGCCTGGTCACGCCGGTCGAACGTGGTCAGCAGCGCCTTGGACTCCGACTCGAACTCCGCCAGCCGCTCGGCCGCCTGCGCCGCGCGCACCCGCTTGGCGTGCTCGTCGCGGCGGGCCTCCCGCTCCTGCTCCAGCTCGGCGTCGAGGCCGGTGAGGGCGGCGATGGCCTCGAAGACCCGCTCGGGGGAGATCTCGTTGAGCGGCTGGGAGAGCAGGTTGGTGGCGACCTTGCTCCGTACGGACGTGGACAGGAACGACACGCACCTGACCCGGTCGCCGTAGAGCACCTTGGTCAGGTCGCGTGCCACCACGTCCCGCCGACCGGCCGACTTCGGCAGGGACGCCCAGATCTCGTCGGCCCGCGCCACCCGCTCGGCCTCGGACGGGGACGCCGCCAGGTGCACCCCCTCCCGCCAGCGGATCTCCAGGTGCGGCGCCTCCTGGTTGACCTTGAGCCACACGGTGAGCGCCCCACCCGAGGTGTCGGGCACCTCGAACAGCTCCCCGCTGAGCTCGCCCCCGGCCACCTGGCTCTCGAGCGCGAACTCGGCCTCCTCCGCGTCGTCCGGCGACTCGGAAGCCGTGGCGGGAGCATCGCCCGCCTGCGGGGGCGGCACGGAAGCCGCGTCGTCCGGTCGTTGGAGGTCGAGGTCATAGGGGGCGAACCCCTCCATGCCGGGCGGACCGAAGACGCCCACGATGTAGCCGTGGTCGGCGCTCGCCCACTGGCGGGCTCCGGCGCCGCTGGCCAGCTCGGCGTTGAAGAGCAGCTCGGACACCGCCTTCGCGCCCGAGGCGAAGCGCCACTGCTCGTCCCCGAGCAGCGCCGTGATCGAGGCGATGAACGACGACTTACCCGCGCCGTTGGAGTCCTTCGGCCCGGCGCCGGCCACGACGATGAGCGTGCCGGGGACGGTGGGCACCGGATGGGTGGAGAGCCGCGAAATGTTGACCGCCTGCATGGCGATCAACACCCGGTCTCCGACGACGTTCTCCACCTGTGACACCTCTGACCCCCGTAGTCCTTCCATTCGTCCTGACGCTGAACTCGCCGCACCCGGCTGTGATCACTTCGCCGATCTTCGAGCTCGTACGGCGGCCGCCAGCGGCGTGTTCGGCCCGGCCGCCAGGATCAGCTCCTCCTGCAGGCGCCGCCTGGCCGCCGGAGTGAGCCGGTGGAACTGCGACCCCGGCACGTAACCGCCCGCCTCCTCGCCCGCCTTGACCTGGCTCAAGAGCCCCGAGTGCCGCAACGCCCGCAACGCCGCCTCCAGCTCGCCGATGGGCAGCTGGGTGTGGCGGCGCAGCTCGTCCACCGGTGTGGGGTGCGGCGACAGCCAGGAGTCCTCGGGCAGCAGCCCCTCAGCCCTCGGGATCGCCACCGAGTGCACCAGTACGAGCGTCAGCACCGCCCGCTCACTCACCCCCAGCCGCGCGCCCGCCGAGCCGCCACCGCTTGCGCCTGACGGCCGGGCCGCCTGCCGGGAGACCGGGGCGCCGTCCGAACCGGAAGCGCCGGCAGCCGCGCCCGTTGCGTCGCCCGCTGGGGCTGCGCCGGCCACGTCGCCCGCAGTGGGTGTGCCGGGCACATTGCCCGCCTTGGCGGCGCGGGTGGCATCGCCCGTCTCGGCTGCATCGATCTCGCTCGCCCGGTCGGCCGCCTCGACGGCTGCGGACGCTGCGTCTGGGGTGCCGCCACCACCCCGGCCGGTCGGCGAGGGCTCGTCCGACGGGGTCGAGCCGGTGCCAGGGGGAGGCTCGTGCGCGGCCTCGGCCTCGAGCCTCGTCAGGGAGGCGGCGTGGGTGTCGTCATAGCCGGAGGTCCAGCGGTCGCGGTGCTGGATCAGCGTACGGCCGCGCCTGGTCAGCAGCTCGCCCAGCGTGTGGCGCAGCGCCGGGTCCCGCAGGGCGGCGAAACGCGCCTCCTGCACCGGCTCGGCGGCGTACTCCACCGCCATGAACGCCGCCACCAGCTCCGCCCGCCGCCGCTCGTCGTAAGCTCCCAGCAGATCGTCGAACTCCGCCGGAGAAGCGGCCTCGACCCGTCCGCCGGCTCCCACCGGATCGGTCTCGGCGGCGGCCACGATGTCGGCGTCACCCACCACGGTGAGCTCGGGGCGTTCGGGATCGGGCAGGCGGCGTACCAGCTCCTGCAGCTGCGCATGCGACTCGACCGGCCACAAGGCGCACCGGGGGCCGAGCGCGACCACGCCGTCGTCCATCAAGACCCACGCCGAGTCGTGCAACCGCCGCAGCGCGCCGATCGCCCAGTTGCGCATCAGGTCGTCGGTGCGGCCGATCAGCGCTCGGTATGTGTCGAGCACCAGCTCCATGGGCGCGGGCTCGCCGGGCCACGGGTCCACGGACAGGTCGGTCCAGCAGCACTTGAGCACGGCGGCCAGCACCCGCCGGGTCTCCCCGGACCGCTCCACCGGGACGGGCGCCACCTGATACTCCTCCAGCAACGACGGCGTCACCCCATCGGGCCACACCGACAGCGCCTGCCCCGTGGAGTCGGGACGCGTCAGCCGCACCATCCCGGGCGGCGCGGGCACCCCGGCGTCCAGCCACAGCGGCCCACCCGACCGCGCCCGCACATGAGCCACGGCCGGGGGCTGGGCCTGCGCCCGCAGGACACCCTTCGAGCGACTCCCCGCCTGCGCCGACGGTCGCTCGCCTGCCAAGTGACGTTCCTCGATGGCCATCAGGTGCGCTCCAGGTAGCCGTGCGAGAGCCAGGCCGGCTCGCGGTCCGGGTCGATCGTGAGCCCGTCGGACCACGTCAGCCGGTAAGGCAGCTCGGGCCGCAGGTCCACGGTCGTCAGGTCGGCGAGCACGCGGCGCGCCGAGGGCCAGTCGGAGCCCAGCACGTCGGCGAGGGCCACCCGCGAAGCGTCACCCAGCAGCGACTCCGCCACCTCTCGCAGCCGCTCCATGGCGGCGCTGGGCGAGGCGTCAAGGGAGGAGTCCGGCCCGGCGTCGGGGAGGTGGGAGCGTGGGGGAGTGGGCTGGGCGGGGGCGGGGCGCGGGGCCTCGTCCACGGCGCGGGCGATGGCAGCCGGGTCGTGCCACGGCGCGGGCGCGTCGAACACGAACCCGTCGAGCACGGCCGCCAGCCGCTCCCGGGACGCGGTCTGCGCGAACGTGCGCCACGTCTCCGTGGGCAGCAACGTCAGGTTGCGCGTGGTGCCCGCCGAGTCGGCCAGGCGGCCGGCGGCGCGGCGCGAGGCGTCGCTGTAGGCGTAGATCGCCGCCCGCAGGTCGGTGCAGACGCGGTCGAGCTCCGGCCACCGGGTCAGGATGGTGCCGTGCAGGCCCTGGGCGCGGCGGGCGATCTCCTCGGTGCCCCACAGCTTGGGCGCCTGCTCGCGCAGCTCCTCGATCGTGCCCATGGTGAGTGTGATCAGCTCCAGCGCCCAGAGCCGGAACGCCCGCGCCAGATTGACCGCGCTCTGCCTGGCCTCCTCCATCGTGGTGCGCGGATCGGCGACGTTGAGGTCTTCGAGCGCCAGCAGCCGGTGCATCTCCGACTGGCCGCCGTCGGACATCATCCGCCTGATGAACATCAGCCCGACGACACTGGTGAACGAGGCCCGGTAACGCAGCTGGTTGGGCTTGGGGAACACCTCGCGGACGGCCCCCAGCCCCTTGAGCACCCGCAGCCGGTTGTCGAACTGGTCGGCCGGATATGCCCGGCACGCGAAACGCATCTGCTCGTGCGTCAGCCACTCCTCGCCCGCCTCCGCGAACGCCGAGAACAGCGTCTCGGCGATGTCGACCAGGGCCGGGTCGTCGACCACCGCGCCGCTGTCGCGCGCCAGCGCGGCGAACATGCGGCGGTAGGTCGACAGGACCGCCTCGTCGGTGAGGACGGCGTCGAGGGTCAGGGGCTGTTCGGACACGGGCACTAAGGTACGGCTTCTCACCGACAGTCTCGCCACGCCACAGCAACCCCAAGTGCGCTACCAGCGAGTACGTACGCACAAGAGACCTACGCTACGTCCGCACAAGAGACCACTGACCGCTAATGTGATGCCCGCGGACAGCGACATCGCCTTCCAGTGTGCCTTTGGCGGGGGGCCTGGCTGGTGGAGATGGAGGTCATGATCGCGGATGCCGGTCGGACGTAAGCACCGCCTGGACCTCACCCCCGGCCAGGCGGAGTTCGTGCAGCCCACGGGAGCACTTCAAGATTCCCGCATGAGAAGCGTCGAGGCCCAGCTCCTGCACCGCCCGCCAGGCCTGGCGGCAGGCGAGGTCGTCAGGCGGCTGGCGGCGATGCAGGCCCAGGACGTCCCCGCGGCCCTGCTCGCCTTCCGCGCCCGCTCCGCCACCCTCACCAGGCAGGACGTCGAGGCAGCCTGGCACGCACGCGAGATCGTCAGGACCTGGGGCCCGCGCGGCACGCTCCACTTCGTCCACGCCGACGACCTCCCCTGGCTGCACGCCCTCACCCGGTCCGCCACGAACACCCTGCGCCGCCTCCGCGAGGAGGGCGTCACCGGCGACGACCTGCCCGCGCTCATCGGCCGCGCCCTCGAGGGCCAGGGCCCGCTCACCAAGGCCGAGCTGGAGGAGCGCCTGGCGGGCCGGGCACGCGGCCAGGGCGTCGTGCACCTGGTGGCGCTGGCCGCCTGCCACGGCCTGGCCGTGCTGGGCCCGCTCAGGGCGGGCAAGCCCACGTACGTGCACGCCGCCGACTGGCTGGGCGCCCCGATCACCCCCGAGCCCGACCGCGACCGCGCGCTCAAGGAGCTGGCCACCCGCTACCGCCGTGCCCACCACCCCGCCGGGCCCGAGGACCTGGCCGCCTGGTCGGGCCTGCCGCTGGGCGAGGCCCGCACCGCCTGGAGCCTCGGCGCCGCCGGCCCGCCGCCCGTCGAGGAGGAGCCCGTGGTACGCCTGGCGCCCGCCTTCGACGAATACCTGATGGGCTGGCGCAGCCGCGACCCGATCCTGGCGGCCGAGCACGAGAGGAAGGTGTTCCCTGGCGGAGGCATCCTGCGGCCCGTCGTGCTGGTGGGCGGCGTGATCAGGGGCGTGTGGGGGCGTAAGGGCGCGCAGGTGAGCGTGCAGCCGTTCGACGAGCTTCCCGGCGGCCTCCTCGACGCCGAGGTCGCCGACGTCCGCCGCTTCCTGAGCTGACCGCGGCGTGAAAGTGATCCGGCGTATCGGGTGATAAGAGATGACCACTGATACGTCGGAGGGCTGTACATGACGGGGGAGACGATCGCGACACCGGTGCCCTGGGCGGCCCGCGCGCCGGGCGCCCTGGACGACGACGCGTTCGCGGAGGTGTTCGACGCCCACTTCGGTGAGATCCACACCTATGTCGCCCAGCGGCTCGGCCCGGACAACGCCGAGGACGTCGTCGCCGAGACGTTCCTGACGGCGTTCCGCAAACGCGCGCACTACGACCCGTCCCGCGCCGGCGTGCGTGCCTGGCTGTACGGGATCGCCACGAACCTCATCGGCAAGCACCGCCGGCTCGAGGCCCGCACCCTGCGCGCGCTCGCACGCTGCGGCCCCGAGCCGGAGTCCCCCGGGCACGAGGACTCGGTCGCGGTCCGCGTCAGCGCCCAGAGCCTGCGCCCGGAGCTGGCCGCCGCCCTGGCCGGGCTGGACCGCCGCGACCGCGACGTCCTGCTGCTCGTCGCGCTCGCCGGGCTGAGCCACGACGAGATCGCCTCCGCGCTCGGCATCCCGTACGGCACCGTCGGGTCCCGCCTGAGCCGGGCGAGGAAGAAGCTGCGTGCCCAGCTCGGGGAGGTGCTCGTCCATGGATGACCTGGAGCGCGTCAAGGAGCTGTACGGCACGCCGCAGCCGGACCCGCACGCCCAGGCCAGGGTGTGGCGGCGGGTGACGGCCAGGCGCCGGCGCAGGCGGCTGTCGTGGCTGATGGTCCCGGTCGTCGCGGCGGCCGTCGCGCTGGCGTTCGTGGTGCACGAACCGCCTGTGTCCGGGCGCTCCGTGCTGCTGGCGGCCGCCACCAGTGCGGCTTCCTGGCCCGCCGCCGAGGGGACGTACTGGCACATCAAGAAGGTGCGGGACCGGTCCGAGGTGACCGAGCTCTGGGCGACCAGGGACGGCCGGGCGTGGACCTCGGACGGCGGCCGGGTCTCGCCCGTCAGCGGCCGGTCGGCGTTCAGCATGGCAGGGCGCGACCTGACGTTCGAGCAGATCCAGAGCCTGCCCGCGGACCCGGCGGCGCTCAAGGAGCGGGTGGCCGCGATGCTGCCGTCGCAGGGCCTGCTCGCCGACGCGCTCAGCGGCCTGCTGTGGACCAAGCCGTCCCCGCCCGCGGTCCGCGCCGCCGCCTACCGCGCGCTGGCCGACCTGCCCGAAGTGCGCTACCTGGGCGCGAGCACTCCTGGCGAGGCGTTCTCGTACGTGCTGCCCGACGGCACGCGGCGCACGCTCGTCATCGACCCGGCGACCTCGCAGGTGCTCTCCTGCACCGACAGCGGGCCGTCCCCGCGCACTGAGCGCGTGATCGAGGCGGGCTGGACCGACCGAGGTCCCCGCTAGAACTTCCCGACGGCGGCGCGTGGGTTTCGCGCTGCCAGAAAACAGGAGCCACGACGTGTTCTGGCGTGCCCGCACGACCTCAGGCAGGGCCATCTGCCTGAGCGGCCAGTTTCCCGCGATCAAGGTGGAGGAGGTGATGGGCGGGCGGGTCACGTTCGCCGGGCTGCCGGCGGTCGAGCTGGGCGCGGAGGTCGACTGGACCGCGAACCCGCACGGCAACCGCTCCTGGGCCCTGAACCTGCACACGCTGCGCTGGATGGGCCGCCTGGTCGCCGAGTACGAGCGCTCGGGCGGGCAGGCGTACCTCCACCGGGCCGCCGACCTGGCCGAGCAGTGGATCCGTGCGAACCCGCGCGGCGGCCCCGGCGTCAGCCCGTGGGCGTGGGCCGAGCACGCGGTCGCGTTACGCGCCCCGGTGCTCGTGTGCCTGAGCGAGCACGTACGGACCCGCCTGTTGTGGGACAGCCTGGCCGAGCACGGCGAGATCCTGGCCGACCCCGCCCTCTACCGCGCGGGCCACAACCACGGCCTGGACCAGGACATCGCGCTGCTGGTGGTCGGTTGCCGGCTCGGCCGGGCGCGCTGGCGCGACCTGGCCGTCCGCAGGATGACCGCCTCCGCCGAGCTGGCCGTCGACGAGCAGGGGGTGCTGCAGGAGCAGGCTCCCCGCTACGGCCTGTACGTGCACCGCCGGCTCGGCGTGGCGCTGCGGGCGATCGGCGAGAGCGGCGCCGAGCCGCCCCAGGGGCTGATCGCCCGGCGGGCGGCGCTGGAGGCGTACGTCGCGCACGCCACCCAGCCCGACGGCTTCCTCGCCCCCATCGGCGACAGCCCCGCAGACGTCCGCGGCGACGGCTTCCCGCACGAGGGTCCGGTGGTGCGGGTGTTCGACGGCGGCTACGTCTTCGGCAGGACCGCCTGGGACGACCCGCGCTCGGCCTACTACTCGATCAGGTTCGGCCCCGGCCGGCGGCTGCACGGGCACGAGGACCACTTGGGCGTCACCTACAGTGCCCAGGGCCGCCGGATCCTGGTCGAGGCCGGGTTCCACTCCTACGAGCGGACCGGTTACGTGGAGTGGACCCGTTCGCCGGAGGCGCACAACGTGCCCGTCGTGGAAGGGACCTTCCGTCCCGGCACCGCCACCCGCCTCGCCGCCTCGTCCGTCGGGTCGTCACGCCAGTGCTTCGAGCTGGCCGACGACGCCTACGGGCCGGACAGGACCCGGCGCGTCCTCGTCAACCACGGGCCCGACCTGATGGCCGTGCACGACTCGGTCGCCGGCGGGACCTTGCGCAGCCTCTGGCACCTCG
This sequence comes from Nonomuraea sp. B19D2, assembly GCF_040137845.1. Taxonomy (NCBI): domain Bacteria; kingdom Bacillati; phylum Actinomycetota; class Actinomycetes; order Streptosporangiales; family Streptosporangiaceae; genus Nonomuraea; species Nonomuraea sp. B19D2. Next base: position 153,191 of record NZ_JBEFAK010000022.1, read on the forward strand.
ACCCCTCGCTCAAGGTGGTCTCGCGACGCGACGGCGCGGTGGTGCTCGGGGACGGCGGGGACTGGCGGGTGACGCTGCTGCAGTTCCCCGGATCGGGGATGGGGGTGCGTCCCGGGCTGATCTCGACCGGCTACCTGCGTACCGCCGAGGTGGTGACCGTGCTGTCGCCTCCCGCGCCGGACGTCCTCACGGTGATCGTGCCCGGCGCCGCCGATCCCCGCGTGTCGGTGTCGGGCGAGACCCTGACCGTCCACACCCCGGACGGCCCCGTCACGCTTCACCCCTGGTACAACCAGTCGACGTAGGTGTAGCTGGACATGTCCCTGGTGCGGAACAGCTCGTTGCGCAGCACCCTCGCCACGCCGTCCACATGCCAGATGTCGCCCCACAGCCGCGCCGTCGTCTGCACGCGCGCCGTCCGGGGCGCGCGGATCTCCTGGTACGCGGCCAGCGCCCGGTCCCAGTCAACCGCCTGCTGGCCATGCTGGTCTATCGCGACTTCGCCGTACAGGACGAGCACCACACGTACCTGCCGGGGCCGTTCCTCACCTCGACGCAGGCCACTCCCGGCGGCACGGGCCTGCGCGAGCTGCGCGCCCGGGTCAGGCCCGCGATGGAGGGGCTGTGCGCGCGGGCCGCGGAGACCGTGAACCTCATGGTCAGGGTCGGCACGGAGGTGCGCTTCCTGGACAGCGCGGAGTCGTCGCAGATCCTGCACGTGGGCGACCGGCGGGGCACGATCCTGCCGGCGCGGCTGGCGTCCGGCGGCAAGGTCCTGCTCGCGACGCTGACCCCCGACCAGCTCTGGGACCTCTACCCGGACCTCGCCGACCCGGAGCGCGCCGCGCTGGCGCGCGAGCTCGACGAGGTCCGGGAAATACTCGGATACGCCCTGAACGTCGAAGGCACCGAGCAGGGCGTCTCGGCCATCGGCGCCGCACTGCGCAACGGGAGCGGATCGGCGGTGGCGGCGCTGTCGATCTCGGCGCCGTCCGCGCGCTTCGGGACGGACCGCGTGGCGGCGTTCGCGAAGGAGCTGCGCCGCGCGGTCGCCGAGGCGGAACAGGCCCTGGCCGGCTTCCCCGATTAGCGCATTGCTATGTAACCCCCTTGGGGTTACAGTGGGGGCATGCCAAAGATCAATGTGTATTTGCCGGATGAACTGGCGGAGGCCGTCAAGCAGGCCGGCGTGCCGGTGTCGGCGGTCTGCCAGCGAGCACTGGAGCAGGCGGTGCGCCGGGTGACCGCCATCAGGGAGACCGTCCTGGCGGATCTCGACCTGGAGGAGCCGACGGGGGCGCTGACCCACCTGACGGAGAGAACGCGTACCGTGCTCAAGCTCGCCGCCGACCAGGCCCGTGCGGAGGGTGCCGCGAGCGTCGGCACCGAGCACCTGCTCAGCGGCATGCTGAGCGAGGGCGGCAACCTGGCGCTGCGCGTCCTGCACGCCATGGAGATCGACCCCCAACAGGTCGAACGCGACCTCGCCCACCGCCACCAGCCCGCAGCGGGCACGGAGGCACCTCGAAGCTTCAGCGGGCCCGCGGCCAACGCGCTCGAGTTCGCCGTGACCGAGGCCACCTCGCTGGGCCACAACTACGTCGGTTGCGAGCACCTCCTGCTGGGCCTGGTCGCCGAGCCGGACGGGACCGCCGGCCAGGTCCTGCGCGCACTGGGCGCCGAGCCCAGGCTCACCCGCCGCGCCGTGGTCGCGGCCCTGGCGGGTTATGTCCACCTGCGCGCGCAGGCCCAGCAGGGCGGGCCTGCCACCCAAGGTGGGGATCAGCTCGCGGCGCTGGCCACCGTGGTCAGGAACGAGCTGCAGTCGATCGCGCAGCGCCTGGAACGCCTGGAGCAGCATGTCGGCCTGAACTCCTGAGGGCCTCCCGTGAAAGGCGCTGGCCGCGCGCTCGCTGCCCTTCGCATCGCCCTCGCGGCGCTGATCGTGACGGGCCTCCTGATCGCGGCTTTGTGGTGACCGGTTTTTCGAAACACGTGCGAACAGAGAGTCATCGAGTGGTAACTTTTCGCACATGCCTTCCTCGCAGCACGAGGCGCTCCATCGCATATTCCGCGACAAACCGGAGCTCTATGCCCATGCCTTCAAAATGCTCAACATCGACTTCCCGACCCCGAAGGAAGTCGCAGTGGTCGATACCGACCTGACGGAGATATCGCCGATCGAGCGGCGCGCCGACACGGTGATGATGTTCACGTCCCTGTGGGGTCGCAAGCACGTCGTCATCAGTGAGTCGCAATCACAGAGAGACGACCGCAAGATCTCCGCGTGGGCCTATTACATCAGTCACGCGCACATCAAGTTCGGCTGTTCGGTGACGCTCATGGTGATATGTCAGGACGCGGCCACGGCCAGATGGGCCCGCGAGCCGAAGCCGATCGGCCTGGCCGGTCATCCCTCTCTGGTCGTGCGCCCCATCGCGCTCGGTCCCGACATCGTGCCCGCGATCACTGATACCGCCGAAGCGTGCACGGACGCGGTGCTCACCATGTACTCGGCGCTGACACACGCGCAATCGCCCAAGGTCGATGCCATACTGAAAGCCCTGGACGTCGCGCTGACCACGATCGACACCGACACCGCCAAGTACATCGCCGAGCAAACGGAAATAGGTCTCGGGGACACCCATGCCCGACAGATCTGGAGGCGTCTGATGACGATGCAGAACTACCGCTTCAAGTCCGAGTTCGCCGAGATGCTCCGGGCCGAGGGCGAGGCCCGTGGCGAGGCGAGGTCCGTGCTGAAGGTCCTGGAGAGGCGTGGCGTGCCGGTCACGGAGTCGACTCGGGAGCGCATCATGGCATGCACGGATCATGCCCTTCTGGAGGGCTGGCTCCTGCGGTCACTCGAGGTCACCACCGCAGAGGAGCTCTTCGAGGGAGACGCCTGATGCCCGCGTGGGATCATCGATTCAATTCCACGGCCGCCCGCAAGCTCTGGGTCGGGGGGTGGGCCGAAGGGCGGGCCGAGGGGCAGGCCGAAGGAGAGATCCGTGGTAAGTCGAAGGCCGTGCTGATGATCCTGGAGGAGCGTAGCGTGCCTGTCACGGAGGCGATTCGGTGGGAGATTCGGTGGTGCAAGGATCTCGACATTCTTGACCGCCGGCTCCTCCAGCCGCTCAAAGTCACCACCGCAGAGGAGCTCTTCGCCTGATCCCAGCCCGGCGTCAGAGCCAGTTCCGCCTCTTGAAGACCACATAAAGCGTCAAGCAGACGGCCGCCATCAGCACGATCGCGAACGGGTAACCGAACGCCCAGTGCGTTTCCGGCATGAAGTCGAAGTTCATCCCGTAAATGGTCCCGACCAGGGTCGGTGCGAAGAGGATGGCCGCCCAGGCGGAGATCTTCTTGACCTCCTCGCCCTGCTGGATGCTCGCCTCGGTCATCCGGGCCATCTCCGCGTTCTGCGCCTGTGTCACCAGCGTCGAGTTGACGACCAGGATGTTCTGCAGCATCGTCCGGAAGGACGAGATCCGCTCCGCCACGGTGATCGCGTGGTCGGCCACGTCACGCAGGTAGCTCTGCAGCTCGTCGTTGACGCCGTACTTGGCCGCCCCCGCGATGAGGCCGTGCAGCATGCCCACCAGCGGCGCCGTGGCGCGCTGGAACTCGATCACCTCGCCGGACAGCTCGTAGACGCGCCGCGACACCGAGGGGTCGCCGCCGAAGACCTGGACCTCGATCTCCTCGATGTCCTTCTGCAGTCCGGCGACCACCGGCGCGTAGCCGTCGACCACCGCGTCGAGGATGGCGTAGAGCACGGCCTGCGGGCCCTGCTGGAGCAGCTCGGGGTCCGACTCCATGCGCTTGCGGACGGCCTGCAGGTCGGGTGCCTCCGCGTGGCGTACGGTGATCACGAAGTTGGGTCCGACGAAGACGTGCACCTCCCCGAAGGCGACCTCCTCGACGTCGTCCAGATAGCGGGCGGCCCGCAGCACCACGAAGAGCGTGTCGCCGTAGCGGTCGGCCTTGGGCCGCTGGGAGCCGACGATCGCGTCCTCCAGCGCCAGCTCGTGCAGCTCGAACTCCTCGCCGAGCTTGACCAGCTCCCACTCCTTCGGCCGGTAGAGGCCGATCCAGGCCATGCTGTCCGGCATCTGCTTGAGCCGCTCGAAGGCGTCGCCGAGCGAGCCGGGGTTGTCGACACGCTGGCCACTCAGGTAGATCGCGTTGTCGATGACGGTCGGCCGGTACGGCCGCTCCTCCGCGGCGCGCGGGTCCATCGAATGCTCGGGCGCTTCCTCACGTACGTCACCGCTGCGCCTGAACCCCTTCACCCTGGCCATGCCTGCCCTACTCCTTGGAACTACGCGAGCTCGTCGAGTCGTTGTACGGCGCGGTCTCTGATGGTCTTGCGCCACATCGGCGTCCACCCGAACAGCAGCCCGTGCGGCCTGCCGAGCGCCATCTTCGACCAGCGCCTGAAGTCGAATTCGTCGTGATGACGGACGATCAGATCGTCCTCGAACCTGAACAGCGCGTCGATCTCGTTCACGACCTCGCGCCCTGTGCTCGAGAACGTGTACCGCGCCGTCCAGTGCGCCGCCCCGGTATGGTCGTCGGCCGTCACGTCACGATATGCGGACTTCACCCCGTCGCGCACGCCGAGCTGCAGCCGCCACATCCTCATCACCCTGGCGCGCCCCTCGACCTCCTGGAAGATCGGATCGCCGAAGCTGATGTCAGGGTGATAGCAGCGCTCCATGGCCGCGAGGTCCGCGCGGTCCAGAGCGTCGAAGAGAGCGCCGATGAGCGCCACGTGCCGATCGTTCACCTTCCTATCAGATCACGGCCGCGCCGTTGTCCCAGCAGACGGCCCGCAACCAGTCCTCGCCCAGCTCAAGCCGGGCGAGGGCGTCCAGTTGATGGGAGTAGGGGTACGGAATTGTCGGAAAGTCGGTGCCGAGCACCACTTTCCCGGAAAGGCCCAGATCAAGCAACGCCGGCCGCAACCGCGCGGGGAACGGCATGCCCGCCTCGGCGAAGTCGGTGAAGGCCATCGTGGTGTCCAGCGCGACCCGTTCGTAGCGGGCGGCCAGCTCGAAGAACGGGTCGTACTCCGGCATCCCCAGATGCGCGATCACCACCCGCAGCCGCGGATGCCTGCGCAGCACCTCGCCGATCGGCCCCGCCCCGATGTATCCGCCGGGCACGGGCACCGAGCTGGCATGCGCCACGACGGGCACGCCCGTGTCCGCCAGCAGCCCCCAGACCTCGTCCAGCTCGGCGGCCCGCGGGTCGAACGCGCCGACCTGCAGGTGCACCTTGAAGATCCTGGCGCCGTCCGTCAGCGCCCGGCGCACGTACTCCACGACCCCAGGCTCGGGGTAGAAAGTCGCCGAAGGAAGGCATTCAGGTGTACGGCTGGCGAAATCCAGCGTCCAGGCGTTGAGGTCGGCCGCCATGTCCGGCTTGTGCGCGTAGGCGAGGGCGGGGAACCTCCGTACGCCCATCGCCCGCAGCCGCTCGACCCGCTCCTCCGCCGGCCACTCGTACTCGATCTTCCAGCCGTTCCCCATCAGCGGGCCACCGTGCCTGAAGTGGTGCCACACGCGGCGCTCCATCCGCTCCGGCAGGAAGTGCACGTGCAGGTCGATCAGGCCGGGCAGACCCAGCCCCCGCCACCAGTCCGGCACCTGCGCGTCAGAATGTTGTTCTGTGGCCACGGATGAGACTTTACCCGGATAGGGTTTTTCTTCGATGGAACAGCTCTGGGCCCACCTGATCAAGGTTCAGCCTGACCCCGACCCCTGGGTCGTGGGGGTCTCGGCTCTGGCCGCGCTCGTGCTCGTCGGCTTCCGCATGCCCTGGCAGGTGTCCAGAGGCCTGATCACGATCGCGCACGAGGGCGGCCACGCGCTGATGGCGCTGGTCACCCGGCGCAAGCTCGAAGGCATCCGCCTCCACTCCGACACCTCGGGCGTGACGCTGACCAGGGGCAGGCCCACCGGGCCCGGCATGGTGCTGACCGCGCTCGCCGGCTACGTCGCGCCCCCGCTGCTGGGCCTGGCCGCCGCCTGGCTGACCGAGATGGGGCACATCACGCTGCTGATCTGGGGCGTGCTGCTGTTCCTGGTCTGCATGCTGCTGCTGATCCGCAACCTGTACGGCGCGCTGATCCTGCTGGCCACCGGCGGCGCCGTCTTCGCTCTGATCATGTACGCGCCGGCCGAGGTCCAGCAGGCCGTCGCCCTGGTCGCGGTCTGGTTCCTGCTGTTCGGCGGGATCAGGCCGATCATCGAGTTACAGCGCAAGCGGCGCAGGCGGCAGGCGAGAGACTCCGACGCGGATCAGCTGGCCAGGCTGACGTTCCTGCCCGGCGGGTTCTACGTGTTCTTCTTCCTGCTGGTATCGGTCGTGTCCGCGGCCTTCGGGGCGTACCTCATGAATCCTCTCTAACCTCGAAAATACCGCTCTGGGCCAGGGCGCCACCGCGACCGTCCAAGCCGGCGTGCGTCCGCGGAGCCGTGGTCCGCTCAACCCAGTAGCTTGCGCGCCGCCTGCTCGATCTCGTCCTCCGACAGCAGCACGTGGTCGGCCGCCTTGCCGAGGGGGATGAAGCTGTCGGCCGAGGTCACCCGCCCGATCTTCCCGGTGAACCCGGCGTCGACCAGCTCCGCCACGATCGCCTCGGACACGCTGCCGGTGTGCCGGGTCTCGTCGGCGATCAGCACGTTGCCGGTCAGCTCCGCCGCCCGCAGCAGGTCCTCCTTCGGCAGCGGCGCCAGCCAGCGCAGGTCGAGGACGCGGCATCCGACGTTCTCCTGGGTCAGCCGCACGGCGGCCCGCAGGCTCATCCGCACGCCGTTGCCGAACGTCACGATCGTCAGATCGCGCCCGTCGCCGTAGGAGCGCGCCCGCCCGATGGGCACGTGCGTCTCCGCCCAGCGCCCGGGCGGCGGATAGGGCGCGAGCCAGCCGCCGTCGCCCTCCTCGAACAGGTCACGCGTGTGGTAGAGCGCGATCGGCTCCAGGAACACGCACACCGAGCCGCACGTGCGCGCCGCCGCCAGGCAGGTGCGCAGCATGGCCGCGGCGTCGTCGGGACGCGCGGGCGAGGCGACGACCAGGCCGGGGATGTCGCGAAGCGCGGCCACCGCGTTGTCGTTGTGGAAGTGCCCGCCGAAGCCCTTCTGGTAGGCGTACGCGGCCACCCGCACCACCATCGGGTTGGTGTACGAGCCGCGCGAGAAGAACGACAGCGTGGACGCCTCGCCGCGGATCTGGTCGAGCGCGTTGTGCAGGTAGGCCAGATATTGGATCTCTGGCACGGGCAGCAGCCCCGACACGCCTGAGCCGAGCGCCAGTCCCAGGATCGCCTGCTCGTCGAGCAACGTGTCGAACACCTGCCCGGCGCCGAACCTCTTCTGCAGCCCCCTGGTCACGCCGTAGACGCCGCCCTTCTTGGCGACGTCCTCGCCGAACACCGTCATCTCCGGGTAGACGGCCAGCGCGTCGGCGAGCGTGCGGTTGACGGCCTGCGAGAGCGTCATCGGCTTGTCGTGCTCGGGCAGCGAGCCGGCGAAGGCCTTCTCCCTGGCCGCGGTCGTGGCCGCCATCGGGCTGATCTTCGCGATCAGCTCGGGCTTGCGCGGCGCGAGCGGCTCCATGATCTCCTTGACGGAGCCGAGCCGCGGGCTGCGCGTCGTCTCGAGCGCGATCCGCAGCACGTGCTCGCGCTGCGACTCGTAAGCGCTGAGCAGCTCTTCCGGCGTGCTCAGCCCGGCCTGCACGAGCAGCGCCGCCGTGCGGACCAGCGGGTCGTGCTCGAGGTCGGCCCTGATCTCCCGCTGGGTGCGGTAGGCCTGCTCGACGTCGGACCCGGCGTGCCCCATGAGCCGCACGGTGGACAGGTGGAGGAACGCGGGGGAGCGGTGCTCGCGTACGTGCTGGACCGCGCGGACGGCGGCGTCGTACGCCTCGGCCAGGTCGCAGCCGTCGGCGGCGAAGTATTCGATGCCGGGGCGCCGCGCGGCCGACTCCACCCAGCCCTTGGGCGTGCGGACGCTGATGCCGATGCCGTTGTCCTCGCACACGAACAGGATCGGCAGCGACTGCCCCTGGTAGGTGGCGTAGGAGGCGGTGTTGAGGCCGCTGAGGGCGCTCGCGTGGTTGATCGAGGCGTCGCCGAAGCTGCACACCGTGACCGCGTCCGCCTGCTGCCACGCGCTCGGCGCGCCGAGCGCCTTGGCGCGCTCGATGGCGAACGCCACGCCCACCGCCCTCGGCAGGTGGCTGGCGATCGTCGAGGTCTGGGGGATGACGGCCAGCTCGGGATGGCCGAACACCTTGTGCCTGCCGCCCGCGATCGGCTCGTCGGCCGCCGCGGTCAGGCCCATCAGCACGTCGCGGAGCCCCTGCTCGGGCAGCCGGCCGGCCTGCTCGGACCTGGTCAGGTAGAACGCGCCCGAGCGGTAGTGGAGCAGGGCCGGATCGGTGGGCCGCAGGGCGGCGGCGACGGCCGCGTTGCCCTCGTGACCGGCCGAGCCGATCGTGTAGAAGCCCTCGTCCCGCGCGCGCAGCCAGCGGGCCGCGATGTCCAGCAGGCGGCTGTCGACCTGGCGTTGGAACAGCCGCACGCACTGCTCGCCGGTCAGGGAGGTGCCCTCGCGGACCGGCCGCCCCGGATCTCGTGCGGGGCCCGCCTTCAGCGTCGCAACCGCCTGGATGAAATGAGTCTCAACTGTGTCCCGCGCCACACCACCGATTATGTCCTCGTTCGGCGCTGACGTCTGCTGGACGCCGCCCACATCTTGTGGACCGGTCCTATTGGCCACGATCTATAACGGTTTGTCACATTCCACAACTTTCGGGCTGATGCGCACGTCTACAGAGACGACATACGTGGCACCCTCAATGCCGCGTTCAACCCCTGGGGTATCCAGAAAGGAACCCGCATGTTGCAACGCTTCCGCGTGGCCGCTCTCGCCGTCGCGCTGGGCGCCGGGACTCTCGTCCTGGCACCCACCGCCGCGACGGCGGCCGCGGACCCCGTCGTCACCCGCGTGGGGATCAGCCCCGGCCCGCCGATCGACGTCACGAACGGCGCGGTCACGGCCACGTTCCGGTTCGCCACCAAGGGGACCGACAAGGCCGAGCTCCAGCTCAAGCCCCCGGGCGACGTCAGCGTCGGCAAGCCCCTCGACCTGACGCCCACCAAGGACGGCGACTGGACCAGGTGGACCGGCACCAGGTCCTTCGACTCCACGAACGTCGGCAAGTGGAGCTGGCTCGCCGTCGCCGGCGGCGCCTCCCGCGGCGGCACGTTCGAGGTCGTCGTCAAGAAGGTGCTCGACACCAAGATCGTCGACTTCGACGCCAACCCCGACTTCGTGGACAGGGGCGACCTGATCAAGGTCTCAGGGCGGCTGCTCGCCGACGGCAAGGGGTACGGCGGGCAGTCCGTCGCGCTCACCTTCCGCGCGCGCGGCACTGACGCCTACCGTACGGTCGCCAAGGTGACGACCGGCGCCGACGGCTCGTTCAGCGCCGGCGTACGGGCCCGCGAGACGGGCTGGTGGCGGGCCGAGTTCGCGGCCACGTCCGCGGCCAAGGGCTCGGTCAGCGACGCCGACAGGGTGGACGTCAGGCGCGGCGAGCTCGCCAGCAGGATCGCCGGCTTCGACGCCCGGCCCGAGCCCGTGGACAAGGGCGACCGGCTCACGTTCACCGGCGCCCTGCAGGTCGAGGGCCGCGGCGGCGTGCCCGGCGAGCGCGTGTCGATCTTCTTCAGGGCTGGCGGCTCGCACAGGTGGGAGTACGTCACCAGTGACGTGACCGGCCGCGACGGCCGCTTCTGGGCCTCCGCCACCGCGCAGACCTCGGGCTGGTGGCGCGCCGAGTACGCGGGCACCCGCGGCGTGCGCGGCTCGGTCAGCGACGCCGACTGGGTGCGGGTCGACCAGCCCGCCCCGCCGCCCGCCAAGGCGGACACGCGGCTGATCAAGTTCAACGCCTACCCGGAGCCGGTCAAGCGCGGCAAGTACGCGAGGTTCACGGGCAAGCTGCAGATCGACGACGAGGGCACCTGGGAGGGCTACCGGGGCAAGGTGGCGCTGTACTTCAAGCGTGCGGGCTCGCACAAGTGGCAGTACGTGAAGACGACCTGGTCGAACGGTAGCGGCCGCCTCTACACCAAGGTCAAGGCGTGGAACTCGGGCCGGTGGCGGTTCGTGTTCGCCGGCGACGAGGACGCCTACGGCGACACCAGCAGCTCGGACTACGTCCGCGTGAAGCGCTGACCGGCTGACCGCCTGATCGACGACTGAGGCCCGGGGACACCACCCCCGGGCCTCAGCTCTGCGGCGGCTAGTCCGCCCGCCTGAACTGCGCGATCCCGACTCCCAGCAGCGCCAGCCCCAGGGCGGCCACGACCCCGATCTCCAGCAGCACCGGCACCTGGAAGTCGAACCACCGGACCCCGGGGTTCAGCACCGCGTTCACCTGCGCGGTCACGTCCAGGTGCGAGAAGACCGCCTCCCGCATCGGGTCCACCGCGTACGTCATCGGGTTGACCACGGTCAGCACGTGCAGCCACGAGGGCAGGTTGGCCAGCGGGAACATCGCCCCGGACAGGAACATCATGGGCATGATCGCCATCTGCATCAGCCCGAAGAACGTCTGCATGTTCTTCATCCGCGCGGCCAGCATCACCCCGAAGGCGGTGATCGTGAACGCCGCGAGGAACATCTCCGCAAGCAGCGTCGCGAAGAGCGCGGGCGAGTAGGGCACCCCCACCAGCCCGGCCAGCGCCAGGATGACGACGCCCTGCCCGGTGGCCACGATGGCGCCGCCCAGGCACTTGCCGACCACGATCGCCCCACGGGAGACGGGCGCGACCAGCATCTCCCTGAGGAAGCCGAACTCGCGGTCCCACACGATGGACCCCGCCGAGAACATCCCCGTCATGATCACGGTCATGGAGATCATGCCGGGATACATGAACGTGCGGTAGTCGACCCCCGGGATCGACCCCTGTACCAGCGACCCCAGCCCCGTGCCCATGACGAACAGCCAGAGCGCGGGCTGCACGAGCATGGACAGCATGCGGGTGCGGTCGTTGAGGAAGCGCAGCATCTCCCGGTGCAGCACGATCTTGATCGCCCGCAGGTCGTGCCCGGCGCCGCGGGCCGGCACGCGGACGCCGACGGTCTGTGTCGCCATGGCTATCGCCTCACCATCGCTCTCATCCACGCCTTGTTGTCGGCGCCGGCCTCGGCGTCGCGGATCGTGGAGCCGGTGTACGACATGAACACGTCATCCAGGGACGGCCGCGAGACGCTCACCGACTTGATCGGCATGCCGAGCTCGGCGAACAGCCTGGGCACGAACTCCTCGCCCGAGGCCACCGCGAACGTGACCGAGCCCTCGTGCACGGCCGCCTCCAGGCCGAACCGCTCCCGCAGCGCCTTGATCGCCCCGGTGTCGTCGGCGGTCTGGATCTGCACCCGGTCCTTGCCGATGCTGGCCTTCAGCGCCTCCGGCGAGTCGATGACGACGATCTCGCCGTGGTCGATGATCGCGATCCGGTCGCAGTACTCGGCCTCGTCCATGTAGTGGGTGGTCATGAAGATGGTGATGTCCTCGAGCAGCCTGAGCTGGTTGATGTAGCCCCAGATGGCCGAGCGGGTCTGCGGGTCGAGCCCCACGGTCGGCTCGTCCAGGAAGAGCACGCGCGGCGAGTGCAGCAGGCCGCGGGCGATCTCCAGACGCCGCTTCATGCCGCCGGAGAACGTCATCACCTTGGCGTCCTTGCGGTCCCACAGCGCCACCATCTCCATGACCTGGCGGATCCGGTCGTCGACCATGCCCTTGGGCACGCCGTACAGCTCGGCGTGGAAGCGCAGGTTCTGCTCGGCGCTCAGGTAGCTGTCGAGGGTGGGGTCCTGGAAGACCAGGCCGATGTTCCTGCGCACCTCGTCGCGGTCCCTGACCACGTCGTGGCCCGCCACGGTGGCGCTGCCGCCGGTGGGGTTCACCAGCGTGCAGAGCATGCTGATGGTGGTGGTCTTGCCGGCGCCGTTCGGGCCGAGGAAGCCGAACACCTCGCCGGGGCGCACCTCGAAGTCGACGCCCTTGACGGCCTCGACCTTCCCGTACGCCTTCCGCAGTTCGCGAACGACTATCGCCGCGTCGGCCGTCATTCAGTCCTCCGCCAGGATCTGGAACATGGACCTGCGGGTCTTCTTGATCAGCTCCTTGGCCTGCGCCACCTGACGGGGGCTGGCCGTGCGGACCAGGTGGGAGAAGGCCTCGTTGAGCTGGCCCCAGAGCGCGCGCAGCTCGTGGTGGTCCTGCGGCACCGAGCGGGCGACCTCGTCCCACGGCGCCTCGTCGGCGTGCCTGGCCGCATGGCGGCGACCCTCATGAGTCAGGCTGTACGTACGGCTCCCGCCGGACTCGCCGCCCGACACCAGGCCCTCGTCCTCGAGCTGCTGGAGCGCCGGATAGACCGAGCCGGGACTGGGCCGCCACACGCCGCGGCTGCGCTCCTCGATGCTCTGGATCATCTGGTAGCCGTTCTGCGGCTCCTCCAGGAGCAGCACCAGCAGCGCCGCCCTGACGTCGCCGCGGCGGACCCGCGGCGCGGGCGTCTCCCAGTGCGCGACCGTGCCGAACCCGGGGCCGTGCGGGGGCGGAGGAGGCGGTGCGAACGGGGGCGCGCCGAACCTGCCCGGTCCCGGCGGGCGCATCGGAGGGGGTGGTGGACCATCCCAGAAGTCAGGATCGCGCATGATTGCCTCCAACTATCGAGATATCTTGACGATATATCTAGATAGTTGGCATGAGCAAGGGCATGTCGGGCATACCTCTGGTAGTTAGTGAGCGTTAACGGAGGCGTCGATCGCCGCCCGCGCCATGGCGCGCAGCAGCGGCCGCATGTCCTGTGCGGGCAGCTCGCCCGCGCTGTGCGGCGTGGAGTTGAGCAGCCCGAACACGGCGTGCGTCGCGGCCCGCAGCCGCGCGGCCGGGCACGAGGGGTGCAGCTCGGCCAGCACGGTCACCCACTCCTCGACGTAGAGCCGCTGCAGCCGCCTGATCTGCCTGCGCTCCGGCTCCGGCACGTTGCCCAGCTCCCTGTCGTGCACCGTGATCAGCGCCGGCTGCTCGAGCGCGAACGTGATCTGCACGTTGAGCAGCGCGTCCAGCGTCTCCTGCGGATCCGGGTACGAGGTGACCACCGCGGCGGCCGACTCGCGCAGCCGCGAGCTGACGTCGAGCAGCATCTCCGACAGCAGCGCGTCCTTGCCGCTGAAGTGCCGGTAGAGCGCGGGGCCCGAGACGCCGACCGCGCCGCCGATGTCCTCGATCGAGACCCCGTGGAAACCGCGCGCGGCGAACAGCCGGGCCGCCGCCTCCAGGATCTCCCTGCGCCGGTTGCCGCGATTGCGGGTAGATGAGGACGTAGTGGTCACGTCTCACATGCTAGACGAGTACGTTAATGATGACTAACATCTCGTGCCATGAGAGGGGAGTCATGAGCGACTGGCCCGTGCTGAAGTCGGCCGCCGATCCTGGCGGCGAGGCGTACAAACGCAATGCCGAGCTCAACGAGCGGCTCGCCGCCGACCTGCTCGAACGCCTGGCGGTCGCCGCCAGAGGCGGCCCCGAGCGATCGCGCAAGCGGCATGTCGAGCGCGGCAAGCTGCTGCCGCGCGACCGCGTCGACGGCGTGCTCGACCCCGGCTCCCGCTTCCTGGAGCTGTCGCCGCTGGCCGCGAACGGGCTCTACGACGACCAGGCTCCCGCGGCCGGGATCATCACGGGCGTCGGCAGGGTCTCGGGCCGGGAATGCGTGATCGTCGCCAACGACGCCACCGTCAAGGGCGGCACGTACTATCCGATCACGGTCAAGAAGCACCTGCGCGCGCAGGAGGTGGCCCTGCACAACCACCTGCCGTGCGTCTACCTCGTGGACTCGGGCGGGGCGTTCCTGCCCAAGCAGGACGAGGTGTTCCCCGACCGCGAGCACTTCGGCCGCATCTTCTACAACCAGGCCACCATGTCGGCCCGCGGCATCCCGCAGATCGCCGCCGTGCTCGGCTCGTGCACGGCGGGTGGCGCGTACGTGCCCGCGATGAGCGACGAGGCCGTCATCGTGCGCGGCCAGGGCACGATCTTCCTGGGCGGCCCGCCCCTGGTGAAGGCGGCCACCGGCGAGGAGGTCACGGCCGAGGAGCTGGGCGGCGGCGACCTGCACGCGCGGGTCAGCGGCGTCACCGACCACCTGGCCGAGGACGACGCGCACGCGCTGGCCATCGTCCGCGACATCGTCTCCACGCTCGCCCCGCGCGCCCCGCGCCCCTGGGACACGGTCGCGCCGGAGCCGCCGAGGCACGACCCGCGCGACCTGTACGGGATCGTGCCCGGCGACACGCGCCAGCCGTACGACGTGCACGAGGTGATCGCCAGGATCGTGGACGGCTCGCGCTTCCTGGAGTTCAAGGCCGAGTACGGCTCGACGCTCGTGACCGGGTTCGCCCACATCCAGGGCCATCCGGTGGGCATCGTGGCGAACAACGGCATCCTGTTCAGCGAGTCCGCCATGAAGGGCGCGCACTTCATCGAGCTGTGCGACCAGCGCCGCATCCCCCTCGTCTTCCTGCAGAACATCAGCGGCTTCATGGTGGGCAAGGCATACGAGGCGGGCGGCATCGCCAAGCACGGGGCCAAGATGGTCACCGCCGTCTCCTGCGCGCGGGTGCCCAAGTTCACCGTGGTCATCGGGGGGTCCTTCGGGGCGGGCAACTACGCGATGGCGGGGCGGGCGTACTCGCCGAGGTTCCTGTGGATGTGGCCGAACGCCCGCATCTCGGTCATGGGCGGCGAGCAGGCCGCCAACGTGCTCACCACCGTCGGCACCGCCGACGCCGACGCGATCAGAGCACAGTACGAGCACCAGGGAAACCCGTACTACTCCACGGCCAGGCTGTGGGACGACGGCGTGATCGACCCGCTCGACACCCGCACCGTCCTCGGCCTGGCGCTGTCCGCGGCGGCCAACGCCCCGCTCGAGCCCGCCGGTTACGGCGTCTTCCGGATGTGACGCGATGTTGTTCGACCGTGTTCTGATCGCCAACAGGGGCGAGATCGCCGTACGCGTCATCCGCACGCTGCGCACGCTCGGCATCACGTCGGTGGCCGTGCACACGCCGTCGGACGCCGGCGCGCGTCACGTGCTGGAGGCCGACCTCGCCCTGCAGGTGCCGAAATATCTGGATATAGAGGCGATTATCGGGGCGGCTCAGGCCGCGGGCGCTGAGGCCGTACATCCCGGCTACGGGTTCCTCGCCGAGAACGCCGCGTTCGCGCGGCGGTGCGCGCAGGCCGGGCTGGTGTTCGTCGGCCCGCCCGCCGAAGCCATCGAGGCGATGGGCGACAAGATCCGCGCCAAGGCCACCGTGTCCGCGGCGGGCGTGCCCGTGGTGCCCGGCGGAGCCGAGCCGGGCGACTCGCTGGAGTCCTGGCGCGACTTCCCCGCGCTGATCAAGCCCTCCGCCGGCGGCGGGGGCAAGGGCATGGTGCTGGTACGGTCGGCCGCCGAGCTGCCCGACGCGCTCGAGTCGGCCCGCCGTACGGCGCGGGCGGCGTTCGGCGACGGGACGCTGCTGATCGAGCGGTACGTCGAGCGCCCGCGCCACATCGAGATCCAGGTCCTGGCCGACACCCACGGCAACGTCGTGCACCTGGGCGAGCGCGAGTGCAGCCTGCAGCGCAGGCACCAGAAGATCATCGAGGAGGCGCCCTCACCCTTCGTGAGCCCCGAGACGCGCGCCCGCATGGGTTCGGCGGCGGTGGAGGCCGCGCGCGCCGTGGGGTACGTGGGGGCGGGCACGGTCGAGTTCATCGTGGACGGGACCACCGGGGCCCACCACTTCATGGAGATGAACACCCGGCTGCAGGTCGAACACCCCGTCACGGAGCTGGTGACCGGGCTCGACCTGGTGGAACTGCAGCTTCGCGTGGCGGCGGGGGAGCTGCTGCCGTTCGGGCAGGAGGACGTGCTGCTGGACGGGCACGCCGTCGAGGCCCGCGTCTACGCCGAGGACCCGGCCCGCGGCTTCCTGCCCACCGGCGGCCGCGTCCTGGTGCTCCGCGAGCCGGGTGACGGCGTACGGGTGGACTCGGGGCTGGTCGAAGGCGGGGTCGTGGGCAGCGAGTTCGACCCGATGCTCTCCAAGGTGGTCGCCTGGGCCCCGGATCGGGCGTCGGCGCTCAGAACGCTCGAGCGTGCCCTTTCCCGCACGGCCGTCCTCGGCGTGGTCACGAACATCCCGTTCCTGCGGGCCCTCGCCGGACACCCGGTCGTCAGAGCGGGTGAGCTGGACACCGGGCTGGTCGAACGCCTGCTTCCGGAACTGGTCCCGTCCGTGGAGGTGCCCGGCGAGGTGCTCGCGGCGGCGGCGCTGGCCTTCCACGCCATGCCCCAGGGCGACGACCCGTGGGAGGTCACCGACGGGTGGCGGATCGGGGCGCCCGCCTGGACGACGTGGCGGCTGGAGTCCAGGGACGGGGTGCACGCGGTCCAGGTCCGCGGCCTGCCCGAAGAGTCAGCCGAGATCCGGATGAACGATGAGACCGCCCCCGCGCGCCTGCAGCGCAGCGGCGCGGATCTGACCGTCACGATAGGCGGCCGTACCGACCGCTACCTGCACGTACGCCGTGCCGACACGATCTGGCTCGGCAAGGACGGCGAGGCGTGGGCGCTCACCCGGCACCTCATCGGCGACCCGGGCGACCGGCCCGGCGCCGCGGCCAAGGGCGACGGCGTGGTCAGGAGCCCCATGCCCGGCACGGTCCTGGTGGTCAAGGCCCAGGCCGGCGACCGGGTGAGCGAGGGGCAGCCGCTGGTCATCGTGGAGGCCATGAAGATGGAGCACACGGTCACCGCCCCGCGCGACGGCGTGCTCACCGAGCTGCCGGTCCAGGCCGGCCAGCCGGTCGACATGGACGCCGTGCTGGCCGTGGTGACGAGCGAGGAGGCGTGATGCCCTACCCACTGGAAGGCCTTCCGCAGCAGGTCACGATCTACGAGGTCGGCCCGCGCGACGGGCTGCAGAACGAGTCCGCTGTCGTGCCCGTCGAGGTGAAGGCCGAGTTCATCGAGCGGCTCGCGGACGCCGGGCACAAGGTGATCGAGGCGACCAGCTTCGTGCACCCGAAGTGGGTGCCGCAGCTCGCCGACGCCGGCGAGCTGCTCGCCCGCCTGCGCAGGAAGCCGGGCGTGCGCTACCCGGTGCTGGTCCCCAACCTGCGCGGCCTCGACCGGGCGCTCGAACGCGGCGTGGACGAGATCGCGATCTTCGCCAGCGCCACCGAGACGTTCGCCGCCAAGAACCTGAACCGGAGCCTGGAGAGCCAGTTCGACATGTTCGAGCCGGTCGTGGCCAGGGCGCTGGACAACGGCGTGCGGGTGCGCGCGTACGTGTCGATGTGCTTCGGCGACCCGTGGGAGGGGCCGACGCCGATCGCGCAGGTGGTCTCGGTCGGGGAGCGGCTGCTCGGGCTCGGCTGTTACGAGCTGTCGCTCGGCGACACGATCGGGGTCGGCACGCCAGGGCACGTGACCGCGCTGATCAAGGCGTTCCGCCGGCCGGACCGGCTCGCCGTGCACTTCCACGACACCTACGGCCAGGCGCTCGGCAACACGCTGGCCGCGTTGCGCGCGGGCGTGACCACGGTCGACGCCTCCACGGGCGGCATCGGGGGCTGCCCCTACGCCGAGTCCGCCACCGGCAACCTCGCCACCGAGGACCTGGTCTGGATGTTGCGGGGGCTCGGCATCGAGACCGGGCTCGACCTGGACAAGCTCGTTTCCACCAGCACCTGGCTGGCGGGCCTGCTCGGCCGGCCCAGCCCGTCCCGCGTCGTGCAGGCACTGTCGAAAGGTTGATCATGCTCAAGGACGAGTACGAAGAGTTGCGCAAGACCGTCGAGTCGTTCGCCCGCGAGGTGGTCGCGCCGGTGATCGGCGAGTACTACGAGCGCGAGGAGTTCCCGTACGACATCGTGCGGCAGATGGGCGCCATGGGGCTGTTCGGGCTGCCGTTCCCCGAGGAGTACGGCGGGATGGGCGGCGACTACTTCGCGCTGTGCGTGACGCTTGAGGAGCTGGCCCGCGTCGACTCCAGTGTGGCGATCACGCTGGAGGCCGCCGTGTCGCTGGGCGCGATGCCGATCTACCGGTTCGGCACCCAGGAGCAGCGCGAACACTGGCTGCCCAAGCTGACCTCGGGGTCGGCACTGGGCGCGTTCGGCCTGACGGAGCCGGGCGGCGGGTCCGACGTGCCGGGCGGCATGCGTACCACGGCTGTGCTGGACGGGGCCGAATGGGTGATCAACGGGACGAAGGCGTTCATCACGAACTCCGGCACCGACATCACGGCCGTCGTCGGCGTGGCCGCGCTCACCGGCGAGCGGGAGATCTCCACGATCCTCGTGCCGAGTGGCACGCCCGGGTTCGAGGTGTCGAAGAAGTACTCCAAGGTCGGCTGGAACGCCTCCGACACCCGCGAGCTGTCCTTCACCGACTGCCGCGTCCCCGCCGCGAACCTCCTGGGCGAGCGCGGCCGTGGCTACGCGCAGTTCCTGCAGACGCTCGACGAGGGCCGCATCGCCATCGCGGCGCTCAGCGTCGGGCTGGCGCAGGGCTGCGTGGACGAATGCCTCAAGTACGTCAGGGACCGCAAGGCGTTCGGCCACCCGATCGGCCACTACCAGGCCATCCAGTTCAAGATCGCCGACATGGAGGCCCGCGCGCACACCGCCCGGCTGGCCTACTACCACGCGGCGGAGCGCATGGAGGCGGGGCTGCCGTTCAAGAAGGAAGCGGCGATCGCCAAGCTGGTCTCGTCGAACGCGGCGATGGACAACTCCCGGGACGCCACCCAGGTGTTCGGCGGGTACGGCTTCATGAACGAGTTCCCGGTCGGCCGCTTCTACCGCGACGCCAAGATCCTGGAGATCGGGGAGGGCACGAGCGAGGTGCAGCGCATGCTCATCGCCCGCCAGCTCGGCCTGGGCGACCTCTGAGCACCACAGAAGACGGGAGCGTGCTCGGGTCTCCCACTTGATCTCAATACACCGTCGCCACGCAAGCGGAGAAACCGAGCAATTTGCGTGAGGAACGGCGGAAGATCTAGTGTCGTCTTTCATGACGGCTGACGATCTTCTCATCAGGAGGGCGGAGAAGGCGGACGCGGACGCGGTGTTCGCACTGGCCCGCGAGTTCGGGCTGACGTTCAGGCCCGAGCGCGAGGCCTTCGACGCCGCCCTGCCCGAGCTGCTGGCGAACGACGACGCCCTGCTGCTCACAGCCGTCGTCGGCGGGCGCGTCCAGGGCTACCTGCTGGGGTTCGTCCATCTGACGCTGTTCGCGAACGGGCCGGTGGCGTGGGTCGAGGAGGCCATGGTCGGGTCGGGTTCGCGGCGGCAGGGGATCGGGCGGGCCCTGCTGGAGGAGTTCGAGCGCTGGGCGCGGTCGCGGGAGGCCGGATATGTGGCGATGGCCACACGGCGGGCGCCCGAGTTCTACCACGCGCTGGGCTACGAGGCCTCTGCCACGTTCTTCCGCAAGGTCCTGCGCTGACCCCCACTTCAGGCCCGCCGTCCGCGTGTGCGGGGCCGAGGTGCGGGGGTGCTCCTCCCGAGTGGGCGGCGGGGAATCTGTCATCGCCTGATGGCATTCTTAGGGCGTGAGTATCCACGCCGTCAGCCCCCGGTTCGTCGGGCGAGCCCGCGAGCTCGCCGCTCTCGGCGAGGCGCTGGCCAGGGCGCGTGCCGGCGCGTCGTCCACCGTGCTCGTCGGTGGCGAGGCCGGGGTCGGCAAGACGCGGTTGATCAAGGAGTTCACCGATCGGGCCGACGCCCTGGTGCTCGTCGGCGGGTGTCTGGAGCTGGGCACGGAGGGCCTGCCGTTCGCGCCGTTCACCGCCGTGCTGCGCGGGCTCGTGCGCGAGCTGGGCCGTGACGGCGTCGCGGCGCTCGTCCCCGGTGGCACCACGCGCGGGCTCGCGCGGCTGCTGCCCGAGTTCGGGGAGCCCGACAGGGACGGGCCCGAGGCGCGGGCGCGGCTGTTCGAGCAGGTGCTGGGCCTGCTGGAGCGGCTGGCGGAGGAGCGTCCCGCGCTGCTGATCGTCGAGGACGCCCACTGGGCCGACCGCTCCACCCGTGATCTGCTGTCGTTCCTGGTCCGCTATCAGCGCAGCGCGGCGGGCCTGCTGATCGTCGTGACCTACCGCACCGACGAGCTGCACCGCAGCCACCCGCTGCGGCCGCTCCTCGCCGAGCTGGGCCGGGTCGAGTGGGTGAGCCGGGTCGAGCTGCGCAGGCTCACCCGCAGGGAGGCCGTCGCGCAGGCGGCGAGCATCCTGGAGCGGGAGCCGTCCCCCGCCGACATGGACCTGATCTACGCGCGCAGCGAGGGAAACCCGCTGTTCGTGGAGGCGCTGCTCAGCGACGCGGGCGGCCCTGACGCGCTGCCGGAGTCGCTGCGCGACCTGCTGCTGGCCAGCGTCGAGCGGCTGCCCGACGAGACGCAGGAGCTGCTGCGCGTGGCCAGCGCCGGCGGGCAGCGCATCGAGCACGACCTGCTCTCCGCCGTCGCCGGGTTCGACGAGAGCGCGCTCTCCCGCGCGCTGCGGCCCGCGGTGGCGGGCAACGTGCTCACCGTCGACGGCGAGGGCTACTGCTTCAGGCACGCGCTGATCCGCGAGGCGCTCCACGACGACCTGCTGCCCGGCGAGCACACCCGCCTGCACACCCGCTTCGCCGAGGCGTTGGAGCGCGACCTGTCGATCCTGCCCGTGCCGCGCGGCGCGATCGAGCTGGCCCACCACTGGCACTCCGCCCACGACTCCACCTGGGCGCTGGTCAGCGCCTGGCACGCGGCCGCCGCCGCCCGCAAGTCCACCGCGTACGACGAGCAGCTCGGGATGCTCTCCAGGGTGCTCGAGCTGTGGGACCAGGTGCCCGACGCCGCCGAGCGCATCGGCCGCGACCGGCTCGACGTGCTCGCACAGACGGCCACGGTCGCTCACCTCGCCGGAGAGTACGAGCGCTCCATCGCCCTGGCCGGCGCCGCCCTCGCCGAGCTCGAGCGCGAGCTCGACCGCGACGCCGACCCGATCAGGTCGGCCAAGCTGCTGCGCCAGCGCGGCCTGACCCGCTACGCCCTCGGCCGCCCCGGCTACATCGACGACCTGCGTGAGGCGGCGGAGCTCGTCCCCTCCGACAAGCCGAACAAACTACGCGGCCAGGTCCTGGAGAGCCTGGCCCGTATGCTCCACGCGCGCGAGTCCTGGCCGGAGAAGCTCGCCACCGCCCGGCTCGCGATCCAGATCGCCCACGAGGTGGGCGACGCCACAGTGGAGGCGCACGCGCTGATCGACCTCGCCTGGGCGCGCTTCGGCTTTTCCGAGATCGAGGCCCAGATGGAGGCGTTCGCGGAGGCGCGCAGGATCGCGCACCGCGACGGGGCGTACAACGCGTTGATGCGCTGCGCCATCTCCGAGTCCGACGCGCTGGAGGGGGCCGGGCGGCACGAGCGGGCCGCGCAGGTGGCCCGCGACGGGATCGAGGAGGCGGGGCTCTACGGCCTGGCGCGCACCTCGGGCACGTTCCTGTCGATCAACCTGGCCGAGCCGCTGGTGTCCCTCGGGCGATGGGACGAGGCGCTGGAGGTGATCGAGCACGCGCTCGACCTCACCCCGCCCGCGCCCTACCGGGCCAGCCTGCAGGGGTTCGCCGCCGACATCGCGCTGGCGCGCGGGGAGCTCGATCAGGCGGACAAGCTGCTGGGGTCATCGCGGAGCGTGCTGTCGCGCGGCACCTTCCGCGATCAGACGGTGCTGCCGGATCTGTGCAGGCAGATGCGGCTGCTGCAGGCCCGCGGGCAGCTGGAGGCGGCTCTGGAGGCGGCCGCTCAGGTCATGGAGGAGCGCGACCTGCTGGAGACTCCGCGTTACTCCTGGCCGGTGCTGGTGACCGTCGCCTCCTTGCTCACCTCCGTGGTGCCGCAGTCCGGGCTCGCGGCGTCACTCATGGCCCGGCTCCGGGCGCTGGGGCAGGAGGTCGGGACCGACGGCGATCTCCAGCAGGCGCACCGGCTCACGTTCACGGCGCTGATGGGCCCCGAGTCGCCGCAGGGCGACGACGCCGTCGATGCGGTCGCGTGGCAGGTCAAGGCATGGGACCTGGCGGTGGGTGCGTGGGCGGCGCTGCGGCAGCCGTACGCCGAGGCGCAATCCCTGATGGGTGCGGCTCAGGCGGCGCTGGCGTCCGGCGACCGGCAGGAGGCCGCCGCGCGGCTGGGCCGTGCGCGGGAGCTCGCCGGGCGGCTGGGTGCGGCGCCGCTGCTGGAGCAGCTCGACGTCTTCGCGCGGCGCGCCCGGATCGGGGGCTCGGAGGAGGCGGCCGACGGGCATCCGCTGGGGTTGACGGCTCGGGAGCTGGAGGTGCTGCGGGAGGTGACGAACGGGCGGAGCAACCGGGAGATCGCCGAGGCGCTGTTCATTTCGGTCAAGACGGTGAGCGTGCACGTCTCCAACATCCTGGCCAAGCTGGGCGTCGCCACTCGAGGCGAGGCCGCCGCCACCGCCCACCGCCTCCGGCTGTTCGACACCGCCTTGTGATGGCCGCGGTGTGTCGATAGCGCGCGTTGCGGTGGCGGCGCGCCTCCCAACGGAGGACGTGCGGCAGTAACGGACCGGCGGACGCCGGCGGCGGGGGCGGTCAGCCGGTCAGCTGGGCCTCGAGACGATAGCCGTCCACCGTGACGTACACCTGGTCTCCGGGCCGGGCGTTCAAGCGCATCAGCACCGGCTGGAGGGAGTCGAAGACCGGCTGGTGACCCTGCCAGACCAGGACGATGGCGTTGTCGCCCGGGCCCGTCACCGACAGCAGCGTGCCGGGGCGCATGCCGAGCTGGGCCGCGTACCCCTCCGGCACCGGCACGGGGCCGCCCCGGAGGTGTTCAGGGGTGACCTCGATGCGCTGCCAGCGGCGCGGGTCCGAGGAAGGACTCGGCAGCGGCGGAGGCGGCGTGGACGGGGTGCCCGCCAGGCTGCCAGGGAGCACCGGGGAACGGCCGCCCGACAGCGCGGACAGCGTGGCCAGCGCGGCGGAGGGGTCGATCGAGCCCGCCGACGCCGTCGGGATGGGCGCGCCGCCCCGGTGGTGGTGGCCGTTGGCTC
>NZ_JBEFAK010000023.1:0-160970 GCF_040137845.1 Nonomuraea sp. B19D2
CACAGTTCCTGTCCTCCGTCGGCACCCTGACGCTGCCGGTGCAGATCTACAACTCCCTGATGTTCGACATCGATCCCAGCGTGACCGCGGTCAGCGCGCTACTGATCGCCTTCGCAGTCCTCGCCCTGGTGCTGGTCGGGCTGGTGCGCTGGCTCGGCTCCGGCCGGCAGAACGCGCTGCTGTCGGTCGAGACCGCGACCGGGATCGCCGCCCCCGGAGGCGAGGCCGAATGACCACCCAGCGCTCGTGCTCCCGTGGCACACCATCCTGCGATCAGCGAAAGGCCATGCGCATGACTGACACGCTTACCTCTCCCTCATGGGAGTCGGCAGTCCTGGAATCCATCCCTCGTGGCTTCCTCGCCCACGACTGGCAACCCGCCGCCGGCGAGCGCACCTTCGAAGTGCGCAACCCCGCAACCGAAGAAGTCATAGCCACCGTCGCGGACTGCGGGGCACAAGACGCGTTGAGTGCGCTGGACGCGGCGGCCGCAGCCGCCGACGGGTGGGCCTTCACCAGCCCGCGGGACCGCGCGACCGTCCTGCACCGGCTCACCGACGCCATGATCGGGCACCGTGAGCGTCTGGCCCGGATCATCACCCTGGAGATCGGCAAGACGATCACGGAAGCCCGGGGCGAGGTCGACTACGCCGCAGCCTATTTCCGCTGGTACGCCGAGGAAGCGGTCCGCCAGCACGCTCGCAGCACCCCCTCCCCGGACGGCAAGAGTCACATCGTCACCGTCGCCGAACCGGTCGGGCCCTGCCTGCTGATCACTCCGTGGAACGTGCCGCTGGCCATGGCCGCCCGCAAGGTCGCCGCCGCCCTGGCTGCAGGCTGCACCGCCGTGCTCAAACCGGCTGGGCTCACCCCGCTGTCCTCCCTGGCGCTGGGCGAGCTGGCGCGCGAGGCCGGCGCGCCTCCAGGGGTCCTGACCGTGATCACCAGCAGCGACCCGGCAGCGGTCACCATGCCGCTGCTGGCCGACCCCCGGCTGCGCAAGCTGTCGTTCACCGGGTCCACCTCGGTCGGCAGGCTGCTGCTTCAGCAGAGCGGTGCGCGGGTGCTGCGCACCTCGATGGAGCTGGGCGGCAACGCGCCGTTCCTGGTCTTCGACGACGCCGACCTCGACCTCGCGGTCCGCGAAGCGATGATCGCGAGGATGCGGCTCGGCGGTCAGTCATGTGTCGGCGCCAACCGGTTCCTGGTCCAGGAGCAAATCGCCGACGCGTTCGCCGACGCGCTGGGCGAGCGGATGGCCGCCATCCGAGTGGGCCCCCCGGACCTGGAGGACACCGAGCTCGGCCCGCTGGCCGACCACCGTGCGGTGGACAAGGTCCGCCACCTCGTCGAGGACGCCGTGGCCCGTGGTGCCCTCGTCGTCGCCCAGGCGGACATCCCCGACGGGCCGGGTCACTACGCCGCCCCGACCGTGCTGGACCACGTCCCCGCCGACGCCGCGATCATGCACGAGGAGGTCTTCGGACCCGTCGCCGCCATCCACCGGTTCTCCACCGAAGCCGAGGCCATAGCGGTGGCCAACAACACCGAGCACGGCCTCGCGTCGTACCTGATGACGTCCCATATCGACCGCGCCCGCCGGGTCGCCGCCCGTCTGCAGGCCGGAATGGTCGGCATCAACCGCGGCCTGGTCTCCGAGGTCGCGGCACCCTTCGGCGGGATCAAGCAGTCGGGCCTGGGCCGCGAAGGCGGGCCCGAGGGCCTCCACGAGTACCAGCAGCTCAAGTACCTGTCCCTGCCCGGCTTTCACAGCTGAGCAAGCCGGCACGAGCGGAGCCCTCTCCCGCCTCGTGCGGGGCAACGCAGTGACCGGGGTGACGGTCCATTCCGCTACGTCCACCAGCGGCGCGGTCAAGGGTGGCCGCCAGTCTCCGGCCGCCTTAATGTCGCCAGCCTGGCCGCCCGGGCGGATCTTCGACAGGACGGCGGCGTGAAGCAGTTCCTGCCGTCGGCGCCTGCCTCTCAGTTCCTGGTCACCGACGGCAAAGGGCATCCAGCAGTTGGCGGGGCAGGCGTCTGGGACGTCAAGCAGCCACGGCAGCCCGGTGGGGAGTCTCGGTTCTTCCTCACCGGCCCCGCACCATGCTCCGCAGCCCCCATGGCACCCGTGATCCGCGTGCCATGGGGGGCTGCCATCTCCACCGACTTGACGAAGGAGACGGTCGACCGTGGACGCCATCGACGAGAAGATCATCGCCGAGCTGACCCGCAACGCCCGCAGGATCACCGCTGGGACCGAACGTCCGGCTCATCGACCCGCCGGACCCGCGCCTCGCCGCGCCGGGAACCACGCTCGACGAGCACATGCGGCAGCAGGTACGCGGCGCGATCGACGACCTCGAGCGCCACGGCTACCGCCTGGCAGCGCTGATCACCGACTGCGCCTACACCAGCGACGGCATCTTCACGGACCCGGTCGACTACATGCAGGGCGTGGCGGAGGAGGTGCACGCGGCCGGCGGTGTCTACATCGCGGACGAGGTGCAGTCCGGATTCGCCAGGCTCGGGGAGTCGATGTGGGGCTTCACCCGTCACGGCGTCCTGCCGGACATCGTCACCATGGGCAAGCCGATGGGTAACGGAATGCCGATCTCGGGTGTGGTCTTCCGCCCCGAGGTCAGCGAGGAGTTCGGACGCAACGTCCGCTACTTCAACACCTTCGGCGGCAGCTCGATCCCCGTGGCCGCCGGCGCGGCGGTGCTGGACGTCCTCGAGAAGGAGAATGTGCAGCAGCGCGTCCTGGAGAGCGGCAACGCTCTGCGCGCGGGACTGCGGGAGATCACCAAGGACTCCCCCTACGTCGCCGAAGTCCGCGGCGCCGGTCTGTACGTCGGCGTGGAGATCGTGAAGGACCGGGAAACTCTTGAGCCGGACCGCCTGCTGACCGAAGACGTCATCAACGACATGCGCGATCGCCGGATCCTCATCAACGGCACGGGCAAGTCGGCGAACACCCTGAAGATCCGCCCGCCGCTGGCCTTCGACTCCGCCGATGTGACCCGATTCCTGGAGACCTTCGCCGAGGTCGCGAAAAAACGTCTGTGACAGCCTGACCGAAGGGACTGACCGTGAACACCTCACCAGCCAAGACCCATGCTCAGCGGCTCCTCGAGGAGAGCGGCCTGACGTCGTCCCACGAGCCCATCGACGTGATGCTGGTGAGCATTCTCCTTGAGGAGCACTACCGCCTCACCGGGCGCTTGGGGCGACTGGCGACCGAGAAGGACGACACGTTCAGACTCAGCACGGGCTCGAGCAACTACCTCGTGAAGGTCTCACCACCTGACGAGGTGGGGGCGGTTGTCGCCCTCCAGACCGCCGCGATGCGCTACCTCGAAACCGCCGCTGCGCACTTGCCCGTCCAGCGGGTGAAGCTGACCGCCGACGGAGACGACCATGTCACGATCAGGCTGAACGACGGCAGAACGCGCATCCTGCGGGTGTTCGACTTCGTCGAAGGCCCGGTCCTGGCCGATGCGAACCCGGATGCGGAGCGGCTCGCCAGGGCGGGCGAGATGCTGGGGCTGGTCGACGTGGCGCTCAGGCCGTTCACGCACCCGGCGGACCGACGAGGTCTGGCATGGGACATCCGGCATTTCCACCAGATGACCGAACTGGTCGAGCACACGCCGAGCCCCGAGCACCGCCAGTTGGCCCAGTCGGTCTTCCGACTCTTTGGCGAAAACGTCGTCCCGAGGCTGAGTGATCTCGAAACGCAAGTGATCCACGGTGACTTCAGCCCTTACAACATCGTGGTGGACCCAGAGAAGAGCGATCACTTCGTCACCGGTGTCATCGACTTCGGTGACACGGTGCGCAGTGCGGTGATCTTCGACCCCGCCGTTCCCATGGCGAACCTGCTCGGCAGGACGCCGGATCATCCCTGGCGGGACGCCTGCGCCTTCGCCGCAGGCTACCAACGAAAGCGCCCGATCCCGGCCTCGGAACTCCCGCTGCTCCCGGTTGCCGCATTGGCACGGCTCACACTGCGTGCGCTGATCTCGAACTGGCGCGCGGAGCGCGCACCCGAACGGCGCGAGTACCTACTCGATCACGCCAAGGACGACTGGATCAACATCGAGCGTTCCTTGACCGTGAGCCTGGACGACGTCGTCGCGCACCTCAGTGAAGCCCGTCATGGGCATTCCTGAAAAGCCAGTCCCGACCACGGGCAGTTACTCCCAGAATAAAGGCAGGAGCATCCTCATGGCCATTCCCTCCAGTTCCGGCCGAAATACGTTTCGTTCGACTGCTACGGCACGATGAGTGCCATGCCGGGCCGTTCGATCACGCCGGAGTCCTCCGCCCAGAAGCTGCTAGGCATCACCCCGCGGCCCGCGCCGAGACCCGCTCCGACTTCAACACGCTGAACTTGACAAAGAACCAGCGCGAAAGCCCCGCCCGGGTACATGAAACGGTGCCCGAACTCGGCCGGGGCGTCCTGGATGAGGGCGATCTTCCACTCGGGGATCTCGCGGGCGGCCAGTTCCCACTGCGTGAAGCCGAGGTAGCTGGCTCCCCAGGTGGCCGGCACGCCGCCGAACCACGGCTGAGCGCGCAGCCAGCTCAGCGTGCCGTCGGCGTCGGCCGGGTCGATGGTGGAGCCGTCGAAGCGGCCGCCGGAGCCGGCCGTGCCGCGCAGGCTCTGGTACAGCACCTGGTAGCCGCGTTCGGCAAGCAGTTTCGGCAGCTGGTCCAGCGCGTTGCCGCGGCCGTACGGGCTGCGCAGCAGCACCAGCGGCGCCTTGTCCACATCGGCCGGGTAGTAGTGGGTGGCCAGCAGTCGCACCCCGTCGGCGGCGGGGATCTCGACATCGCGCCGCAGGACGCCGAAATCAGTCCCAAGCAGGGAGGCGGCAGGGTCTTTCGGTGTTTCCGATGCCCGTCTCCGCACCGGCCGTCCAACACCTATCCTGCCGATCTGGTTACCAAGGCGGTGGAGAGCCATTTCCTGCTCAAGCACGGCGGGCTGCCCGAACGGGTGAGGATCGCCGGGCATGCCGGCGCCTGAGACGGCGCCAGGCCCTCCGGACCGCGCCCGGAGGACCTGCCTCTGAGGGCGGGCGGCCGGCACCGTGACCCCGGCGCCACTGTTTGGCCCCCAGCATCCGGCGCGATGAGTCGGAAAGGAGCATCAGCAAGAGGAGGGCGCGCGTGAGTCCAGCTGCCTCACTCCATGCCGGTTGAGCAGGATCCGATACCAAGTTGACCGCCCCGCATGGACGAGCTCGGTCAGCCCGGAAGGCTGGCTCCAACGCAGGACGGCGGCGACCGTCTGGTCGGCGATGTCGGCGCCCAGCCGGTCGCTGGCGGCATCGGCCAAGGCTGTGACTTGCACCGCTCGATGTCGCATTTTCTGCATCGCTTCGTGTCGTCCCGCAGATGGGATTTCGGCTGCGGACAGTGGTACGCGGCATGGGGCCAGATTGGGACCCGCGCTGGCGACAGGGCGTTGACCTGGTGGGACGCTGTTCCGGGAAGGGGACAGTATCCAGATTCTGTCTGGTCGAGACCGTTCTGAAGATCGAAAAGTACGCCAAATAGCGATCCCAGAATCACGCCATAGAGCAATCCAAGTCACACCTGAGACAGACATCGAGACCGCCGCCCGGGTCGAACTCCGGGCGGCGGTCTCGGTGTCGTACGGCGTCGGATGGCTCAGCCGCGCCAGAGGTGGATCACCTTGGTGTTGTCGTTCAGCGCGCCGATATTGCGAACCGGCAGCGCGTGGTACTCGTAGTACCCGCCCTCGCTCGTGAGCTTCGACCAGGTGCAGCTGTTGTGGCCGATGACCGATGAGAGTGCGTAGGCGTACTCGCCGTCCAGGATGAAGGTATAGCCCTCGTGGTCACACGGACCGTACTGGCCGTAGAGGTCCACCATCAGGTCGCCGTAGTCCTGATGGCGGTACAGCGACGCCAGCTTGGTGTCCGCCGCGATCGATACACCACCCTCGACTCCAGCCTTGCGATGCGCATCGGCCGCGGAGACTGTCGAGCACTCCTTCGAGAGCACCTTGGAGACCCCGTTGGCATCGCGTTCCTTACTCAAAATCACCGCGCAGTATTCGCCCTTCTCGACGGCAGCCGCCGCGGCCGGAGCCAGGAACGCTCCGACGACGACGACGGTCGCGAGGGTGGCCAATGCCGCCCGAACGTTGAGATACATGGTGCGGATTCGGTTGCGCATGCTCAGGTGAACCTTTCATTCCGTGGGCCGGCATCAGGTCGAGCCGTCCCTTCTGCGGAAGTCGGCCCGCTCACTGTCGCAGGAAGAAATCACGCGCCGCGAGACTTGTAAGTCCTGGCTTAACCGTGCCGCTCAGGGTCTTGCGTGACCGCTTGGCGGCATGCTGTGACGGCGCTGCCGACGCGTATGGGGGGCGGATGCACAGGATTCACTTCATGGCCGACGACCTGGCGCGGGTGCGGGTGGCGCCGACGTTGGGTCCCATGGCCGAGACCCTGTTCAGCCTGTACGCGCTGCGCGGGCGGATGGCGGAGACGATGTTCACCGGATCTGGGACGACTGCCAGGAAGGCCGCTATGAGGTCGGCGTCCAGGCCGGACACCCGCTGGGCTTCTACTCCCACGCCTACGCCGGCGAGGTCGCCATGTGCCGGGTCCTGGCCGATCCGGACGGGGACCTCGCCGACCTGCGGAAAGAGACCAGCCTCTACCCCTCAGCGCTGGGTGCCGCACTCGTCGAGGGCGTAGTCAGACATCTGGAAGGGTTACGGCTCGAACATGGCAGGATAAGTCCGGCGCGATAACGATCACCAGCGTGTTTCCCCAGGCCGTGGTGCTCGATATCTTTCTTTATGTCAAGCCGCCCGGAAGCTCCCGGGTTACACACCGTCGCTTTGGGCCGGGCGGCTCGATTCTTACCGGCCCTTATACGGGACCACAGTCCGATGCCAGGTAGATTCCTCGGCCGCGAGGGGCCCCGGCGCCGGCGTATCGAAACGACTTGTAGAGGTCCGCGCCGGAGATCGTGTAGGGCCCCGGGTCGGGCCAGTTGTTGATGTCCACGCAGAAGGTCTTGGACGTCGTGCAGGTGTTCTTCACCTCAACGTAGCGGCCGTTATTTTCCGTATACCACTTCGAGACGGAAATGCCGCAAGCGGCTGTGACATCGGTTCCCGATGAGACCTCGGCAGATGCCAGCGCGGGGGTGGTTCCGCCCATGAGCGCAGCCGCTGCGATGAGTCCCCCTGCCAAGGTGCCGATCTTACGTCCAAACAACTTGTTTCCCCTTTCTGAGGCGCCCAGTCGGTCGACTGGGATGGATCATGGGCCTCAGGCTAGGGATCGGCGGTATGTAGCCGGTATGCCGCCTACGGCGGTGGCCAGTACGCCGATGCCCCGAGCGCATCCCCAATGGATGCACGCCAGAGGCGCCGTCTACGACTACAAGGGGCGTGGTGAGCGGCATCGGGGACTCAGCCCTGGAACTCCCTGCTCTTCACCCCGTAGAACGTGGCGTTCGCCGGCCTGACGGGGTTCTTCTCCAGCACATCGGCCAGATCGGCGCACATGGGGTGTGACGTGCCACAGTTAGCGTCGCTATTTCTGCCACGCTTTCGTCGTGGTGGGATGCCCAGGTCTCGTGGTCATAGGTCTTCGACGTAGCCGGCGGCGATGTCGTCGGGGGGTTGGTGTACAGCCGCAAGTAGCGGTCGTTGGCGTGGCCCAGGCGCCGCTCGAGCTCGGCGCGGTTGTGGCCGGAGGTCTCCGAGAGCCGGTAGCCGAAGGTGTGGCGCAGGTCGTGGGGGCGGAGGACGCCGAGCTGGCGTTCGCGGTCGGTGATCTGTGCGTCGTGCAGGCGGCCGATCTCACCGACGATCGTGTTGATCGACCGTGGTGAAAGCCGACCTCCTGGGCGGCGGGCGCCGATCGAAGATGCCGCGAGGAACAGTGCCTGGCTGTGCTCGTCGATGTCGCCAGGCCGTTCGGCATCGAGGTAGTCGGCGACAGCGTGGCGGGCGTCGCGGCCGAGGAACACCGTCCGGCTGGTGCGTCCTTTGCCGCGTACGCTGATCAGCTTGGCTTTTTTGGCTTGCCGCAGTTCGGCAGGGTCGGCGGGGTGGAGCTGGTCCAGATCGAGGCCGACGACCTCGGCGCGGCGCAGCCCGGTCCCGAGGATGAGGTGCACAATCGCCCGGTCCCGCAGCGGCCGGGCATGCCGGTGCACGGCGGGTGTCTCGTCACCGCCGCGGTGGCGGCGGCCGGTCAGCCGGTGGAAGCTTTCGATCCGATCCAGCACGTTCTTGAATGTGCGGACCTGTGCTCCGGCCAAGGCCCGGACCTGAGGCGCGGGGAGCCGCAGCGGGTCGACCTTCTTGGTCGGGTCGCCGCCGCGGATCAGCCCGGCGGGGGCGTGCATGATGATCCAGGAGAACAGCGCCGACAGATGGGCGAGGTGATTGTTGACCGTGGTGGGCGCCATCGCAGCTGTGGCGCCGTCGCGGCCGAGGTTGCCTTGGGCGGCCAGATGGTCGCGCCATGCGGCGACTTCGCGGGGGGTGACGGACGAGATGCGGTCGTGGCCGTGGGCGGCGGTGAACCATGCGGTGAATCGGCTGAGGTGCCTGGCGATCTTGCCGGTCACCTCCGAGTTCTCTCCGCGAGGGGGGCTCCAGTTCCCTCCGGACTTCCCCCTTCAGTTCCCTTCAGAAGTGAAAAACCCTTAGCGGAGGCGGGGCGTGGCTGAGTAGGTTGACTGAATGGATCTTGACGAATTTGACGATGATCCTGGGCTCTTCGACTTCGACGCCGATGAGCTCGCCACGCTGCCGCCCGTACGGCTAGCGGATCTGCGTGAGCTGGCCGCGGACGCGCGTCAGAGCCTCTCGTTGACGCGGGCAGTCGAGTATGCCAGGGGCGCGGAGCAGCTCGGGTATGACCCGGACGACCTCCCGCCCGACGACCTCTCCGATGAGGAGAACCGCGTGTTCTGGCTGGCTGCAAACGTAGGCTTCCTGGAGGTCAGGGAGGGGTTCTTCGCCAAGGAACTCGCCTTCGCCTGGCCTGAGGTCTCCGACGCGCAGGCGGTCGAGATGTGGGCGAAAGGCATGTACGGAGTACTCGTCGCCAACGTCACGGACCAACTTGAGATGGATCTCCTCGACGAGCTCCTCGATCAGGACCCGGACGCTGAGGACGCCCTGCCCCCTTTCAACGACGCCTTCCATAAGCTCGTCCCCGTGCTGCTGGTCGCACTGCTCCGGGCACCGGGCAGTGTGCCGGTCAGTGAGCTGCGCCGAGTCGCCGTAGGCCGGACCGGGCAGTGGTCCTGGGACATGGTCGAGGCGCGGCAGGGCGACCCACTTGCCGACACCCTGCAGGTCCTCACCGAATACGGTGCCGCCGTAGTCGAGAATGACGCGGTGCGACTGACGCCACTCGGGCTCTACGGCACGGTGTTCCACATGCAACAGGACGGTCACGCCGTCCCTGTCGCAGGCTGACGAGCCGCGACACCCTGCTGGTCCAGGTGTAGGTGCTGAATCCATTGACGGAGAGGTTTGCGGAAGGGAAAGATCGGTCTCTTCTCTGTCGGTCATAACTTGGAAGAGCAGGTCACACCGCGTTTGTCGAATTCCAGACAGCCAGTGGCGTCATTGTGTGACGGGCGTGCTCCCCGCTCGCGATCCGAGCGGGTGCTTGTCCGCGCGACAGGCCATCCCGCCCTCACTCGACCGAGGGGTCCTTGTAATCGTCCAGCAGTGGCGGTTCTGTCCCGATCCAGTTTGCGTCCGGGCTGGTTTCGGCGGGATGCTCCGGATGCTGGGTGCCGGCCATCTCACACCACGGATCCTCGCAATACATGATCCGTTCTTCCGGTTCTGGTGTGTCGAGGCGTCCCCCGCCAAGGTCGCCAGGAGTCCAGTCGATGCATTCGGGCCTCTGTCCTGTGCCGGTGCGGCAGAACTCCTCCAAAGCGGCACGGATCTGGGCCACCGGCAGGGTGCTGCGCGGGTAGTGGTAGCGGGGAAAGCCCGGGTCGGAGAACACATGAGGGTCGAAGGCGGGCGGGTGCGGGTTGTCCGAGACCCACACGTGCTCGGCGATGCTCGGGGCGACTGGCAGAGTGGTGTCATCCGTGACGAACCACATGAGGGCGCCATAACCGGTTGCCGCGTTCACGGAGATGCCCAGGTAGTTGTCGAACTGGTGCGGGAGATCGTCCGGGTCCTGCCGCTGCTTGATGAAGGCGAATTCGGCGGTCATGCCGCCAGCCGGCCAGCTGGGCTCGGGCAGGCTGTCGATGATCTCCAGGATGCTCGCGGCCAAGGCCTCTGGTATCGGCTCTGGGTCTGGCTCCGATTCAGGATCCGGCAGGTTCTCGACCACCTCCATGACCAACCGCATCATCTCCGGCCACGACTCGGCGTAGCGAACTCTGCCATGCATGAAAGCGCTCAGGATCAACGTCCAGTCCCTCTGGCAGTGGTGGGATATCGGCGGGCAACCTTGGGACCAGCGTGCCCGGCCGGATCCTTGTCCTTCAACTCCGCGAAGCGAGATGAAGAGCGCACACTGCGTTCCGCAGCGTGTCGTAAATATCCTCATCCTCTTCCTCGTCCTCCTCATCCTCGTCAAGGTCGTCGGAGAAGCTAGGGAAAGCCGAGATCCGCGATGTGGTCTGCGATGGCGTCGGGCGAGCGCCCGCGTCTAGCGGACGGGTAGTGAACATTGAAGGCGGAGATCATCTCACCGTCCAGCTGGGGAACGGACGCGACGACGCCCCGTCGGCCCCTGACCCGGCCACCGATGAATTCGACGAGCGGGGCCGGTCTACCCCTACGCACTGCAAGGTACGCACCCGATCAGTGAGGGACCATGAACACGAACGCACTACCGCCCGTCGTCGACGCCGACACCTGGCAGCGTCAGCTCGAAGCACTCCGGGCCCGGGAGAAGGCCGCGACCCGGGAACTCGACGCCATCGCCGCCGAGCGCCGCCGCCTGCCCATGGTGCAGATGCCGGACTACACCCTCGAGGGCGAGGACGGACCGGTTCGGCTGGCGGACGTCTTCGAAGGCAGGAGGCAGCTGATCGTCTACAACCACATGTGGTTCCCGGGCAAGGAGTGGCAGTGCTCGGGCTGCACGGGGTTCACCTCGCAGTTCGCCCGGCTGGAATTCCTGGACAACTACGATGCCCGGTTCGTCATCGTCACCCAGGGCCCGATCGACGAGGCACTCGCCTACAGGCGGCGGGTCGGGAACAAGATGGCCTGGTATTCCACCGCGAACAGCCCGTTCGGCACCGACGTCGGCGCACCGCCCGGCGGAGGCTTCGCCGTCAACGTGTTCCTGCGCGATGGCGACACCGTGTATCGCACCTGGCACACCAACGGCCGGGGCACCGAGCAGCTCACCCACACCTTCGCGCTGATCGACGTGCTGCCGTACGGGCGCCAGGAGGAGTGGCAGGACTCGCCCGACGGCTGGCCGCAGTCGCCCACCTACAGCCGGTGGTCCACCGCCGAGGACATCGCCGCACACTACGGCCCGGATACCGCCTAGGGTCTCAGCAGCCGAGAACGCTTCAGCCCTGGGCATGCCGATACGTCCGATGAGCGTCTTGAAGCCGCTCGAATGTATCTGCTCAAGATTCTCAAGAACGGATCGGAGGCGGCGAGATTCTACGGCGATGACGAGATTCTCGAGCTTGCCGATCAGCTCCGGCACGACCTTGCGGAGCACATGCTTCTTGCCGCCGACAAACTGAAGAAGGCACTGGAAACGCGCGGTTACAACGGGTCTTCCGCGCACGGGTGAGATCTGTGGATTGTCGGCTGGTCGGAGGATGGGGATCGGCGTACGACCATTCGTTCCGGCAGAATGAGGCACCACGCAAGACCCAGAATGGGGGCGTGCAGGCATACAGACCGGTGCGGCCTAAAACCACTTGCCTCGCGTGGTGAGCTCGGGGAACGTGGTGTTCATGATGCTCTGACGGACAGCACCCGCTATTTCGAGATGCCACGGCGCCTGCTCGCGCCGTGATGCCGCCCGCCCATACTCTGTTCAGCGAAGAGAGCGTTTTTGTCTCAGCAACACTCCCGGCAGGAGCTTTTGCCGCCGTCCACCTGGGCCATCGGGTCGGCCACCGTCACCGTGTTCGCCTCCCCCACAAGCTGGATCGAATCCGATGCCGTCGCGCAATGCCACCAGGTGGCCACCCTCGACGGCATGATGCACGTCGCCGCCATGCCGGACCTGCACCCCGGCAAGGGCGCCCCCATCGGCGCCGCCATGGCGTCGGCCATCTTGTACCCGTTCCTGGTGGGCTCCGACATCGGCTGCGGCATCGCCGTGTTCCCCATCAAGCTCAAGCGAGCCGTACCCGAGAAGCTCGCCGCCCGGTTCCCCGATCTCGATCGCGCGCTCGACCCTGAGCAGGATGCCGACGATCCCGCCTGGGCCGTGGTCAAGGGTGATATTCCCGCAGGTCACGTCGAGGGCCTCGGGACGGTCGGCCGGGGCAACCACTTCGTCGAGCTGGCGCGGATCGGGACCGTCTTCGAGCCGGAGCACGCGAGCCGTCTCGGACTCGCAGACGGCGACCTGGTCCTCGTCGTCCACAGCGGTTCCCGGGGGCTGGGCGAGCGGATCCTGCGGGCGCACACCGAGGTGCACGGCGCGGGCCCCGCCCCTGATCCCGGCGCCTACCTGGCGATGCATGACGACGCCGTACGCTGGGGATCGCTCAACCGGCGGCTGCTGGCCGCCCGGGTCGCCCACGCGCTGGGGTTCGAGCCCACCGAGCCGATCGTCGACCAGTGCCACAACCTGGTCGAGCTCCGCGACGGGATCTACCTGCACCGCAAGGGGGCGGCGCCGGGTGACGGCCGCGACGTGCTCATCGCCGGTACGCGAGGCACCCCTTCCTACCTCGTGGCCGCCCACGCCGGGCCGGACGCCAACCATTCCGTGGCGCACGGCGCGGGCCGCAAGATGTCGCGTGCCGACGCCCTGCGCCGAGGCCGGGCCAAGCACACGGTTGAGGAGCTGCGCCGCACACCGATGGGGTCGCTGGTGGTGTGCGGCGACCGCCAGCTGCTCTTCGAGGAGGCGCCGACCGCCTACAAACGCATCGAGCAGGTCATCGCCGACCTCGTCGACCATGACCTGGCCACGCCCGTGGCCACCACGATCCCTCTGGTCACCTACAAGACGGCCGACCTCGGGTCCGCGCCCCAAAGGGACCGCCGGGAGCAGCGCCGCAAGCGAGGCCGGCCGTGAGCGTCCACCTGCTCCTGTCGGCCGGGCGCGGCCCACAGGAGTGCGCCTGGGCACTGGCCCAGCTGCTGCACCGCCTGGAAGCCGGCGCCACCCGGCAGAAGCTGGAGACCCATCGAGCCCAGACCGTTCCCGGTGACCGGCCCGGCACCTACCGATCGGTCCTCATCCAGATCGCAGGAGACGACGCCGAGGCATTCGCCGCCTCGTGGACCGGAACCCTGTGCTGGCAGGCCCCCAGCCCGTACCGGGCCAACACCGGCCGAAAGAACTGGTACGTCATCGCCCAACCGTGTCAGGTCGGTACGCCGCGCACGACGTTCGCGGAAGCGGACGTCGACATCGTCGCCTGCCGCACCGGCGGCCCCGGCGGGCAACATCGAAACAAGGCCAGCACGGCCGTACGGGCGATCCACCGGCCCACGGGGATCGTCGTCGTGGTCGACACCGAGCGCCAGTTCAGCCTCAACCGCCGCATCGCGATTCGGCTGCTGCGACAGCGCATCGAGCACGGCGACGAGGCGGCAGGACGCGCCGTCGCCACCGCCCGCTGGCGCGTCCACGATGAGCTCGTACGCGGCAACCCCACCCGTATCGAACGTCCGGAAACGTCGAAGCAGGACCTGGCTCCGCAGAAGCAGACGCGCCGACGACGGCGCCGGTCCACCCCGGCCACGCCCACCGCCGAAGGAGAATCGCATCCGACAACATGGGGGTCGTTAGGGCCAGAGCGCGCAGTGCCGCCGCCCGGCTGCGCCGCCTGCCCACGGTAAGCCTCCGACGCCGGTCAGCCGTTCGGACTGCCGAAGGGGCCTTTGCCCATGTTCTTCTGCGCGACGGCAGGCTCGATGCCGGTCTACCCGGGCGTGGCGGCCATGATGCTCCTCGCGGCCTCAGCCTCGGCCTGGGCGGGCTCGCGGCCGCCTCGGCGGATGATCACGTCCGACACCCGGCCCCAGCGCAGCGGCCTCAAGGTCTGCCTCATCGTGGCATGCCGGGATCGCCCGCTCGCCGGACGTGCCACCTGGACGCGTAGCACTTCGAGAAGGTGAGGCGCCTCCTCGAAGCGCGTCACGGAATGACGTCGGCCACGATCTTGGTGGCGGCCTTCTGACACGTGGAGAGCCGGCCACTGATGTTCGCCTGGGCGGCCGAGTTGCTGGCGCACCGCCATCCGTCGACGGTCGCGACTCCGGCGCTGCCCTGTTTGGGGGTGTCTCGCCGGTAGTAGGTGCGGAACGTCCGCAGGGCGGTGCCGCAGTCGGCGCGGCCCGCGGCGACCGCGACCGCGGCCATGGGCCCGCCTCCGGGCGGCTGGATCTCGCCGCACACGGTGCCGGGCCGGGCGAGCACGGCCTTGCGCGAGGGCCGAGGCGTCGGCGCCTGAGTCTCGGGGGCCTGAGTCTCGGGGGCCTGAGTCTCGGGGGCCTGAGTCTCGGGGGCCTGAGTCTCGGGGGCCTGAGTCTCGGGGGCCTGAGTCTCGGGGGCCTGAGTCTCGGGGGCCTGAGTCTCGGGGGCCTTGGACTCCGGCAGCGGCGTCCCGGACGCCGGTGGGGGCGATGTGGCGACAGAGGACGGCGCCGTCTGGAGCTCGGGCCCGCCCCCGCAGGCGGTGAGGGACAGCAGCAGCACCGAAACGCAGGCGGTGACAAAGGGACGCACCAGCACGACTCTCCACGACTCGACTTCGAGATTCGCCCAGTCTTTCACCACAGAGGAACCAGCCGGCCCGTACGAGCCAGCCGTGTGCGGGTTGACGGGCCGGCTCGACGTGTGCTCCCTGTACGGTCGCCCTCCGGGGCGACCACCTGCCGGCCGGGGCCGCCCGGTGGGGTCGGGGCCGGAGATGACACGCCATTCCTTTTACCGATCGGCGCCGGGCCGAACCGGACCTGCTGGTCCCGGACGTCTACGGATGATCGGCCTGCTCATCGACCGCACTGACCACGGTCCGGCATCCCGGTCCGGGTCGCCGGTCAGCCGTGTGCCTCGAGCGGGACGTGCAGTGAGAGGTGCGTGGACAGAGCCCGCAGGAAGTCCGGGGCGTCGAAGACCGCGCCCGCGGAGGCGACGCCGGTGGTCCTGGTCCGGCCGGTGAGGACGCGGTCGACGGCCTCCACCGCGAGCGGCGCGCTGATGGCGTAGATGTCCTGACCGGCGGCGGACACGCGGCGTTCCGTGCCGCCCGAGCGGACGAGGACGTCGACGACGAAGGTCTGCGCCGAGCGACCGCGCTCGTCGACGGGGGTCGGTGCCGAGGCGTCGGGAGCGGACAGGTCCGCGGCAGCCTTGGCGGCCATGTAGGTGCGCACTTCCGGGATGGCCAGGTGGCTGGGAACGGTGACGATGTCGGCCATGCTGAACTCTCCGATGACCTTCTGGGGGCCGAGCGGAGCCGGGAAGGCCCACTCCAGGGTCGGCAGAGCGTCATCGTGGTACTCCAGCCGTCCGCCGGTGTAGCGGACGCGGCGGCCACTCCGTCGCTGCCCCGAGACCACGCCCGAAGCGAGCGTTCCCGTGGTGGGGTGCCAACTGCTCAGGCCGTAGGCGATGTGCGCCTCGTCCGCCGCCGTCCAGTCGCCCATCGCGGTGGTGACCAACAGGTCGCCGAGGCCGCCGTAGAAGGCCATCGCCGGGACCACCACAGTGCCCGCGGCGCGGGCGCGCTCCGCGAAGTGCGCGAACGTGTCAACGTTCGCCTCGATCTCGGCCGCCACGTCGACATACGGGATGCCGGCGCGCAGTGCCGCCTCGACCAGCGGGGCGCCGGTCGAGGCGAAGGGCCCGGCACAGTTGATCACGGCGGCCGCGCCGTTCAGCGCGCGGTCGAGCGAGGCCGGATCGTCGACCGACGCCTGCCGCGCCTCGAGCCCAGGATTGTCCTGCGCCAGCGCCAGCAGCTTGTCCTGGTCGCGACCGAGGAGCAGCGGGACGTATCCGCGCGCCCGCAACTCCGCGACCACGAACCGCCCGGTGTGCCCGTAGGCGCCGAACACCGCCACGTTCCGACCCGATCCCATATCTGCTCCCACCTGCTCAAAGTGATCCACGTCGGAAATTCTGTCCCGGTCGGCTCACTGGTGCCAGCGTCCGGAACGACATGACCCGTACAATTTCCGACATGAGTTCTGTCCCGCGCTCCGTCGCGGTCGCCGCTACCGACGGGATGCTCCACTTCGAGCTGGGCCTGGCCTACGAGGTGTTCGGCTCCGCCCCGGACGCCGTGCCAGGCCCCTGGTACGACGTCAGTGTGTGCGGCACGCACGCCGTCCAGGTCGGCCGGTTCCTGCTGGAGCCGGACCACGGGCTCGACCGGCTGGCGCACTCCGGCACCGTGATCGTCCCCGCCTTGGCGGACGTCGACGAGGACCCGCCGGCCGACCTGGTCGAGGCGGTGCGCGCGGCTCACGAGTCGGGCGCGCGGGTGGTCTCCCTGTGCACGGGCGTGTTCGTGCTCGCCGCCGCCGGCCTGCTGGACGGGCTGCGCGCGACCACGCACTGGGCCCACACCGAGGAGCTCGCCGCGCGCTATCCCCGGGTGGAGGTCGACCCGGACGTGCTCTACGTCGACAACGGCAGCGTGCTCACGTCTGCGGGCAAGGCCGCAGCGATGGACCTGTGCCTGCATCTGGTCCGCCGCGATCACGGCTCGGCCATCGCCAACGTGGTCGCCCGCCGTCTGGTCGTGCCGCCCCACCGGGCCGGTGGCCAGGCCCAGTTCGTCGCCACACCGGTGCCCGCCCAGGACGGCCATCCCCTGGCCGAACTGCTCACCTGGGTGCTGCGGCGACTGGACCAGCCGCTCACCGTGGAGGACCTGGCCCGCCAGGCGAACATGAGCTCGCGCCACCTGGCCCGCCACTTCCGCTCGATAGCCGGCACCACCCCGCTGCAGTGGCTGATGACCCAGCGGATCCGCCGCGCGCAGGAGCTGCTGGAGACCACGGACGACAGCGTCGACGCCATCGCCTCGGCCGCGGGCATGGGCACGGCGACGACACTGCGCCGCCACTTCCACCGCACGATCGGCGTGCCACCGGACACCTACCGCCGCACGTTCCGGGCGTGAGGCCGCGCGATGTCAGCGCGATCGAAATCCGTAGTGGCTGCCCGATGCTCGTTCAACGCCGTCATACCCGCCTTGCCGGTGGCGTCTGTCACCAGCTGCCGCAGCTGTCTCTGATGAGCCTCCCGCTTCGCCGGGATCGGCCGCGACGACATCCTCCACCAGGTGGAGGTCGCCGAACGGAGCCGACTAGCGTACCCGCCGCAACGAGCCAGTGAGAACGCCAACCTCTTCGGCATCATCACCGTCGGTATCCATCCTGGACTTGCCAGACTGGGCTCAGGAAGCGAACGGCCGTTGAAGTGACCGGGATCGACTGGAGGCTCGGGTGGGACGGAGGATCGCAGTCGCTGCCATGTGCACGGTGGCCCCGCCCGATTGCTCACCGTTTGCCCCTCACCGCGCGGACCACTTCGGCGAGAGCGCGCAACACCCGTGCCCGGTCGGCCGCCGGGCAGCCCCGGGTGGCTATGAGGACCATCAGCACCGCCGCGACAGCCGCGCATGCCACGCCGGCCATCGGCACCAGTGCCCACATCTCGAGGTTCATCGACGTGTCCTTTCCCTGTCCGGCAGCCGGAGAGCCGGCTGCGACGCCGCCCGCCAGTTCAGCCGGCGGTCGGCAGCACATGAAGGGTTATCGGACACACCGGATCGGCACCGGAAACGCCCAGGTGGCGCAGGCCCCGACCGGCGATCCGGCCGGACGCGCCGGATGGACGCCCGCCTCCCGAGGCCCGCCGCATGACCGGCACCGGGCACCTGCCCGCCCCGCGGGCGGTGCTGACACGGGAGCTGAACCGCCTGGAACAGCGGGCCCGCGACCGGGCGACCGCGTTCTCGCGCGCGAAGGTCATCGACCAGGCCAACCTCCTGCTCGCCAAGCAGCAGGTCACAGCGGGGCTCACCCCGCAGACGGTCAGTGAGTGGATCAACAAGGGCAGTGTCGCCAGAGAGTTCCCTCTGCTCTGGGCCCTGGTCCGCGTGCTTCTGGAGCACACGGACGTCCCGGCCCCCTACCACCCGGGGCACGCATGGTGGCGCAACGAGCATGATCTGTGGAAAGCCCGCTGGGAGCAGGCCCGAGCCGCCGGTGCGCGGCACCCGGTCGACTCCCGCCCCGCGGCCGTCGGGCCGGGCGAGTGCCCGTACCCGGGATTGGCCGCGTTCGGCCCCGAGACGGCGCGATACTTCTTCGGGCGCGAAGAGCTCGCCGACACGCTCGAGGCCCGGGTGCGGACGCAGACCGCGCTGGACGGCCCGCTGCTGGTGGCCGGGCCTTCGGGGGCGGGCAAGTCGTCGCTGCTGCGGGTCGCGCTCCTCCCCGCCGCCGACCGGTCGTCATCCGGCGCGCCGGTGATCTTCACGCCGGGGGAGGACCCCGTCCAGGTCCTCGCCGAGCGGTTCTGCGGCGACGGCGACCCGGCTGACGTGCGGCGGCGCCTGGTCGAGGACCCCTCGTGTCTACGCGTCCCGCCTGGGCAGGACGCTCACCCAAGGACCGTCATCGTCGACCAGTTCGAGGAGATTTTCACCGCTCGCGTCGCGGAGAGCGAGCGCCAGGTCTTCATCCGGGCGCTGCACGCGGCCTGCGCGATGGCGGTGGTGGTGATCGGGATGCGCGCCGACTTCTTCGGCCACTGCGCGGCCTATCCCGAGCTGCTGCCCGCCCTCCAGAACCCGCTGATCGTCGGGCCGATGACCACGGCGCAGCTACGCGAGGCCATCGAGGAACCCGCCAGACGCGCGGGTCTCCCCGTCGAGGCGGGGCTGGTGGATCTGCTCCTCGACGACCTGGGAGCCACCTCCACCGTGGGCAGCGGCGTACTCCCGCTGCTCGCCCACTCCCTGCTCGTCACCTGGAAGCATGAAAAGGGGCAGCAGCTCACGCTGGCCGGCTATCGCGCGACCGGAGGGATCGGCAAGTCGCTGGCCCACACCGCGAAGGACACGCTGCAGGGGCTCGATCCCCTCAGCCGCCCGGCCGCCCGGCGGCTGCTGCTCCGGCTGGTCCG
The DNA here is from genome assembly GCF_040137845.1 of Nonomuraea sp. B19D2. Lineage (NCBI taxonomy): Bacteria > Bacillati > Actinomycetota > Actinomycetes > Streptosporangiales > Streptosporangiaceae > Nonomuraea > Nonomuraea sp. B19D2. The sequence continues at coordinate 19,356 of NZ_JBEFAK010000023.1, forward strand.
CCTCGGCGAGGGGACAGAGGACACGCGCCGCCGGACGCCACTGACAGAACTGCTCCCACCCGAGGGCACCCCCGAGCACGAAGCAGTCCGCCAGATCCTCGACACCTTCGTCAAGTCCCGGCTGGTGACCGTGGAGCAGGACACGGCCGAGATCACCCACGAAGCCCTGATCCGGGCCTGGCCGCAACTCCGCGCCTGGATCGGCGAGAGCCGGGCCTCGCTGCGGGTCCGGCAGCAGCTCGATGAGGACGCCAAGGAGTGGACCAGGAAGGGGCGCGACCCCGCGTTCCTCTATCGGGGCACGCGCCTGGCGATCGCGCGGGACGCCACCAAGGACGACCAGGCGGAACTCGGGCCGGAGGCACAAGCCTTCCTGGAAGCCGGCATCCGGTACGACCAGGCCGAGCGAGACGCGGCCCGGCGGCGCAGCCGCAACCGCAGGGTGCTGAGCACGGCGCTGGCGGTCCTGCTCGTCATCGCCATCGGCACCGCGGCGACGGCCATCGTCCAGTGGCGGGCGTTGAACGAGCGGGCCCAGACCATCTCCCGGCAGCTCATCCAGGCCGTCGGGAGCCGGGCGGCGGGGCTGGCCGTCACGATGCGCCGTGCCGATCCGATCACCGCCAAACAACTCGCCGTCGCCGCCGCGAGCCTGGCCCTCGACAGTTACGAGGCCCGCCACGCGCTGCTGACCCTCTACGCCCAGCCGGAGCTGTACACCTACCGTCCCCCGGGCGTCGATGAGAGCTGGCGCACCGACACCGACCGAACCGGCCGGCTGCGCGTCTATGTCCGGGGCAACGACGTGAAGATCACCGACATCGACGCGCGCCGGGTGATCAGCTCGTTCATCTTCCCCGGCCAGCCCTTGAACACCGACGACTTCGCCCGGCTCAGCCTCAGCGACGACGGAAAGACCTTGGCGCTGCCCCTGCAGGACGGCACCGTCGTCCTGCTGGACACCGCGACCGGCCAGCCCCGGCCGATCACCATCGAGGCGCCGCCGATCCTGGACCTCCTCGGCGACCACCTGCTGCTCACCAAGGGCCCCGCCATCACGAGCCTGTGGGACACCACGTCCGGCGAGCTCCTGGGGCGGATTCCCGGCTATCGGACGTCGGCCGAGGTCACCCCGGACCAGCGATATCTGATCACCACGAACGACACGTCGCTGGACTTCTGGGATCTGCGCACCGGCCGCAAGGCCCGCACCGTACGGCAGACCAAGGAAGCCAAACCGATCTCCAAGATCGAATTCAGTCCTGACGGCAAACTCCTCGCCCTTGTCCAGAGCAACGGGCGCGTGGAGGACAAGCGGCTCGGGCTCGTCCCCTTCAGCCGGCTCGACCCCTCCCGGATCAGGTGGCGGACCATCCCCGCGCCCTCTGTGCCCGCCGTCGACGAACAGATCATCTTCGACTCCACCGGCAGGTACGTCTCCTTCAACGGCGCCGTATGGGACACCAGGGACATTTTGGCCTCGAAGACCGCCGTGGACGCGTTCGACCATCCGATCTTCGCGCACGCCGACGCCAAGTGCGTCAACTACAGGTTCGGGCCCGGCGATCGCACCCTGCGGTGTCATCAGGACGCCGCTTCCAGCACCGTCGTGGTGTCTCTCGGCGCCGTCCGCGACCCGGTCGCCTTCAGCGACCGCCCGAACGGCGCCATCGCGGAGCTCAGCGACGACGGTTCGACCGTCGTGGTCGCCGATGTGGGCCCGGTCAAGGATCTGGGGCCGCCCACGATCTGGGATCCCATCACGATGGTGCGCCGGAACACGATCCCCGCCGAACGGCAGGCCGGCTTTGTCGGGTACCGGCTGTCCTCGGACGGTCGCCTGCTGGCCGTCATGGAAGGCGACGGGAACACCTACATCTGGGACGTGGCCACGGGGCGCAGGAAGGCCGTCCTGAGGACCCGGCTCGGCCCCGCCGTCTTCGACTCTGTCGCGTTCTCCCCCGACGGCAGGACCTTGGCCGTACTCACCATGCACAACTCCAGGAAGGCCTCCCTCCTGACGCTGTGGGACATCACCTCGGAAACCCCGCGCGCCTCGGTCGTCGGGCAGCCCGCCGCCGGACAGTACGGGGACCTGGGCATCGACATCTGGGACCGTCACATCTTCTTCAGCCGGGACGGCCGGACCATCGTCTCCGCCTCGGACCAGGGCATTGTCGACGCCTCCACCGGCGAGCGGGTGGTCCCGCCCAACTCCGGCATGGATCGTCCCGTGGCGCTGAGCCCTGCCGGAGTTCTCGCCGACTTCCACAATGACAGCGGCAAGCTCACGCTCCGGGACAGCCGATCACTCCAGCAGGTGGGGCAACTGTCCATCGGCGGCGCCCCGGCGGCCTTCTCCCCCGACGGACGTCTCATGGCCGTGGCGAACGCGGCGGACCAGATCCAGCTCTGGGACGTCGCCACCGACCGGCCTCTCGGGCTGCCGTTCGCCGGCTTCCAGCCGGATGACAGCTCCTTGGGGCTCAGCACCCTGAACGCGCTGGCCTTCGCCCCGGACGGCTCGGCCGTCCTGGCCCTCGATGGCCACGGCCGGCTCCGCACCCACCTCATCGCGCCCGGCAAGATCAAGAGCGAGCTCTGTGCCGAGTTCGGCGCCCTGTCTCCGACGGACTGGAACACCTACCTCCATGATCTCCCCTACCGGGACAGCTGCCGGCCGATCTGACGTGATCACATGTCACGATTTGCGGGCTGGGCCGGCCGGGCCGCCGACAAGGAGCAACTGCGCGCCCGTGCGTGGCGGTGATGGTGAAGCGCGGGACTGTGACGTTCAGTACGTCGTCAGGGGCGTGGTCGCGGACGTGGCGGACGGTCAGTCCGGGGCCTGGGCTGCCCGCATGCAGGAGGCCGGCCGGGGTGGTGGGGTGGCGTCCGGCCAGTACGTCGATACCGGCGGTGAGGACGTGGCCGGGTTTCATCGGTTCGTCACCGAGAACGAGGTGGACGTCGATTCCGCCTGTTCCCATGACGCGGAGCAAGGTGAGCGGGCCGGCGGGGGTATCGGCGACTTTGGCACGGTCGAGTATGTGGGTGCGGCGGCGTAAGACATGAATCTCACGTCCGGCCCACGGGCCGGCCTCGAACAGGTCGATGCCGTCGGTGAACGGGCGTAGCCACGTGGTGCGAACGGTCAACGCCATGGCCAGGACAAGGAGCACGCGGCCGGTCTTGGGCGAGGACATTTCTGGCCTTGCGCTTTCCAGGCACGTTGCCACGATTCCGCCTGCCCGCGGGAGGTCAGCCGTTGGAGCTCACTGGACGCTCCAGGCCTCCTTCCGCGGCGGATAGGCGAAGGTCTGCGTATCGGCCCAGTCCTCTCCGACGACGCGGTAGTCGTGCGCGGCTTCGCTCGCGGTGTGGTCGCGGCCGATGTCGACCGTATCGGCAGTCGACCAGACACCGTTGACCTTGTGCTCCACGGTGTAGAGAAACTCGTTGAAGCCCGAGGAGGACACGCACGTGTTGACGATGGTGAGCGAGCGTCGCCCTGTCGTCAGATTCGGCGGGATGGTGACGATCTGGTTTCTCCACTTGTAGATGCTGTCCTCTAGTAGCGGTCGCCATTGTGCGGCCGGGGTTCCGTCAACGGTGATGGTGGCATGTTGCAGACCGACGCCTGCATCCAGCCGGCGGATCAGCCGTACGCCCGTATTGGCCGGGTCGACAGTCACGGTGAACCGGCTCCACCCCCCACGAGGGAACGCACGACCATCGTCACTGACGATGTGGGCGGGATTCACGACGGGGTCAGCCACCCCTTCGGACGCGCCGCGTTGCGGCGTTACTCCCTGAACAATGATGACGCTCAGGGTTGCCGCAGCTGTCGGCGCGGCCACCGCTGTGAGCAGGGCGGCTTGGCGCCAACGTCGGCCGCCGGCACGGGCCGTCCCCGTGCTGCCAGGCGCGGCCATGATCGGGGCAGCGAGTGGCGTGCCATGGGAGGACTCGACGCTGTGATGCTCCTTGGACCCGGCGGGCATCTGATTGACACGCACCCGCTCCCACGCCCGTTCCCACGCCGGGAGCTGATGATCGGGGACGCGGCATCCCTTGAGGAACGCCACCATCACCGCCTTCTTGGGGAAGCGCCGACCGGCCAGCATGTCGGCGCAGGTCGTGCGTGGCAGCCGCGTTCCGCCCGCCCTGTCCGCCCGTGCCTGAAGCTCTCGAAGTGACACGTCGGCCCGCACGAACTGCCCGGCCAGCAGTTTCACCAGGTCCTCGTGGCAGGTCACCGACTCCAGCCCACCCTCACTCGCCTCTCCTGCAGGCCGAGGGTCTTGGTCGCCTTGGGGGGACTCGCTCATCTTTCCCAGACCCTGTCCTCTCCTGATCGGGACGCTCAGGCTCACATGCCGCGCCAGACAGTGTACGAGCGATTGCTCACCGTGTCCGGGTCCGGTGATGGAGCGGCAGCCCGGAGGCGAGCCCACCCCACCGGTCCAGCGCCTCGTCCGCGATACGACCGGGTCGGAGGCGCCGACTCAAGCCCGGCCGAGGGCCGGCCGTACGTCGATGACCCGCATGCCTGCCACGAGCGCCGCGGCGGCTCCCTCGTCGCTGTCCTCATAGGCCACGCAGTGCGCCGGGTGGACCTCCAGCCGCTCGGCGGCGAGCACGTAGACATCCGGAGAGGGCTTGCCGTGCCGGACATCGTCGCGGGTGACGACCGCGTCAAACAGCGGGCGCAGTCCCGTGGCCCGCAGGCCCTCCTCCACGCCGCGCCGCGAGCCGCCCGACGCCACCGCCATCGGCACCCGCCCGTGGTGCGCCCGGGCCACGGCCGCCACGGGCTCATGCGGCTCCACCGCGCCGACGAGGCGGCTGTAGGTGTCGAGCGCGGCAGCGCGCACAGCGGCGTGGTCGAACTCTCGTCCGATCTTCGCCGCCAGCTCGGTCATCAGGGCGTCGGCGGGTAGACCAGTGCGAGCGCGATACCACCCGGGGTCGAGCTCGATGTCCCACTTCTCCAGCGCCGTCCTCCAAGCGCTCTCGTTGGCCGCGGCCGTGTCGAGGAGGGTGCCGTCACAGTCGAAGATCAGGGCGGCGTACGGCGGCTCCGGATGGAGCGGGGAATCGAGCATGGGCACACCTGCGAGTCGGGGAACACAAGGCCTGCTCCAGCGTAGAGCGGTCGGACGCAACGAAGTGAGGCAGGCGGCGCCAGAGGACGTACCCGCAGCTGGGAGGCCGTAGGTGCTCGGGCCCGTGCCGGCCGCGATACGGCTCAGCGCGATGTCTCAGGATCGGCCCCCTGGTCGTGCGGGTTCGAGCGGAGGGACGGTGGGAAGCGCAGCACCCAGCGGCGCTGCCACGGGGTCTCGATGGCCCGATGGTGGTGGTGGTCACGTGTCCAGGCGACGGCGTGGGCCGGGTCGAGACCGGCCAGGACGGCGAGGCAGGCGATGACCGTACCGGTGCGCCCGACGCCGCCCCCGCAGGCTACCTCCACCGCGGCGCCCGCCCGCGCCCGCTCGTGCAGCGCGTGGATTTCCCGCGCGGCCAGACCGTGGTCTCGGGGCAGCCAGAAGTCAGGCCACTGGATCCACGTGTGAGGCCACCGCAGCTCGCTCTCGTGGCGGCGGCGGAGCCGTTCGGAGCCGAGGTAGAGGCCGAAGTCGGGCGTTGGCCCCGCCGGCAGCGGATGGCGCAGGCCGCGGCCGCGGATCCAGGAGCCGTCCGGGAGCTGGAGGGCGCCGACGAGCGGCGGCCCGCTCACCGGCCGGCCGACCGGGTCGGCTGTTGTGCGGTCGCTAGGGTCTTGCATCGAGTTCTCCTTGTGTCTTCCACTGTGTCTCTCACGGGGCGGCGCCGCCCAGCCGCTGCCGTGCGCGGTGATTGGCGACATTGAGCCGGTTGCCGCACAAGTCAGGCATGCAGTAGACGCGGCGCCCCCCGCGACTGGTGTCGACGAACACACCGCGGCAGCCCGGAGCGACGCAGGCGCGGAACCGGCCGTGGCCGAGAGCACGGACGGCCCCGAGCAGCCCGACACCGATGATCGCGGCCAACTCCTCGGCCAGAGATGCGCCCGGCGCGGTCGGGACATACCACTGCCAGCGCCCGCCGGGATCGCGGTCCAGCACCGGGCTGAGACCGGCCCGCCTGGCCAGCACGGCAGCGCCCGCGACCGCCTGATCCTCCGTCTCGGTCTCCACGACGCCACGCGCTTCCCGGCGCAGCAGGTGAACCTCGCGGACGTCCTCGCCGGTTGGCGTCGCTCCGTCCGCCAGGGCGTCGAGCCGCAGCCCGCGCCCCGCGAGGAACCGCAGCAACGCTTCGGGGGTCGGCAGGGCCTCCCCGGCCGCGGCCTGCACGGTGGGTGAGGTGTTGGCCAGGTCTCCTGCCAGGGTCGCTCCCACCGCATAGTCGGTGATGGAGATCCGCATGCCGCACCCACTTCCCGGTAACCGATAAAACGATGTTATAACCCTTACAGGGGGTGGGGTGACGGAATACGCCCGAGAGCGCTCCATCGCCGAGCATCAACTGGTCATGTCCCCGGCGGCCGAGACAAGGGCGCTGCCCCGTACGACGCGTGCCTGGTCGTGGTTGACCGAGGTCGTCAGCGCGCGGTCCCGCAGAACGCCTTGATGGCGATGCCCATGACCTCCTGCGTGGACGGGTTGCGGGTGGAGGGGTTGATCGACATGGTCATCGACTTGCCCGAGTCCGAGCGGAACGCGAACGTCAGGTACCCGATCAGCTCGCCGCTGTGACCCCACACCGTGCCGCATGGCAGCGTGTACGCCTGCAGGCCGGGCCCGTAGCCGAATCCAGCTCCTGTCTCAACGGGCGTACGCATGGCCCGCAGCGATGCAGCGCTGGTCAGCTTGCCGCCAAGCAGGGCGGACATGAACCGCTCCAAGTCCGCCGCGGTCGAGATCATCTCGCCCGCCGCCCAGTCGAGTGAGGGGTTCATCCGCGTCGCATCCACGAGCTGGGGGATCGGCTCGTACCCCTTGGCGTGCGGCGCGGGCACCCCCGCCTGATCGCCGGGCACCACCGTGTGGCGCAGCCCCAGCGGGCGCAGGATGCGGCGCCTGACCTCCTCGCCGTAGGGCCGGCCGGTCAGCTTCTCCACCAGGAGCCCGAGCACCACGTAGTTGGTGTTGGAGTAGTGCCACTTGCCGTCGTCGGGCAGTTCCTTGGCGAAGGCCACTTTCAGCAGCTCACGTGGCTGGTAGGAGCGGAACCGCGCGTCGCCGCGCCACCGGTTGGTCGAGTACCCCGGCTCGCTCATGTAGTCGTACAGGTGGCTGGTGTGGTTGAGGAGCCGGCGGACTGTGATGCGTTCCCCGCCCGGTACCAGACCCGGCAGGTACTGATCGACGGGATCGTCGAGCCGCAGCTTGCCCTCGTCCACGAGCTGGAGCACCACGGTGGCGACGAACGTCTTGGTGACGCTGCCGATCCGGAAGTGCCCGTTGGGCGAGGGCCGACCGCCGCGCTTGATGTCGCGCACTCCCGCGGTGCCGGACCAGGTCCACTCCCCGTCGGAGACCCGCGCCAGAGCAGCCGTCGCCCCATTGCTCTCCACGATCTTCTCCAGCTCGGGACCTACCCCGGCGCCCTGGCCACCTGTCACAAGAGTTGCCGCTACCAGTGCGTTCGTCAGCATCTGCATCATGGGGCTCAACGCTATGGAGGGCTGACCCCCGGCAGAATGAGGTGCTCCGCCTTGTTGCCCTGCGGAAAACCACACGTCGGCGGAGCAATTGTCGACACCTGTGGATCGGGTGGGCGGCCGTCGGCGCACTTGCGGCCTTGACCTCGACCGCACCAGCCGCGGTGGGGATCTCACGTCCTTCCGGCCCACCCCGAACCATCCCTGAGCTGACCCTGAACGGCCCCTGAGAACGGTTCTGTTCGGGCTTTCCCGCACCTATCGTGACGGACGCCCCAAGATCCATTCCAGGAGGAAAACTCATGCACAGCGTGGCCGCGTTCGTCATCGCGGGTCTCGTGGCCGGTTCAACTCTCGGTGCCGCTCCCCCCGTGAGCGCAGCGCCGGCGAGCATCCAATGGACACCCTGCAAACCGGACAGTCCGGAGTGGGCGGCGTGGAAGGGGGCGGAGTGCGCGGCCCTCCGGCTGCCCGTCGACTGGGCCCGTCCCGACGGGCCCACGTTCGATCTCAAGATCGCGCGCCGTACGGCGACCGGCCCGGGAACGCGCGTCGGCACCCTGGTCTTCGGCCCGGGCGGGCCCGGCGACTCGGGCGTCGAACGTGTGGGCACCGGCATCACGCGCTTCAGCGCCGAGGTCCGCCGCAGGTTCGACATCGTCAGCTTCGATCCCCGCGGAGTCGGCGGCAGCAGCCCCGTGACCTGCCCACCCGAGAAGCTCGCGGCCCGGCCGTCGCCGAAGATGACGAGTCAGGCCGACTTCGAGGCCACCGTGAAGTACAACCGGGAGCTGCGCGACGAGTGCCGTCAGCAGACCCCGAACGGCGTCTTCGACCACCTCGACTCAGCCCAGACGGTCCGGGACCTGGAGGCCCTCCGCGTGGCGCTCGGGGAGCGCAAGCTCACCTTCCACGGCAGCTCGTACGGCACGATGCTCGGCGCCCGGTACGCCGGGACCTATCCTCGTCACGTACGGGCAATGGTGCTGGAAAGTGTGATGGACCACAGCGTCCTCCGCACGCCGACCTTCCTGGAGACCGGGGCGGCGGCCGCGCAGGATCTTTTCGACGAGTTCGTGAAGTGGTGCGGTCCCAACGCCGAGTGTGCGCTCCATGACCGCGACATACGAGCCGTCTGGAAGGGACTGCTGGCCCGCGCCGAGAGCGGCCGGCTGGCCACCCCGCCGGACCTGGTGCGCAAACTGGGCCCCACCGTTTCCTCGGTCGACCTGGTCAACGCGATCGCCTTCCGGCGGTTCTACGAGGGCGACTTCGCGGGCCTGGCCAAGGAGATCGACGCGATGGACAGGAGCGCGCCGGTGAACGGCCCGGCGCCGAGGTTGTCCCCCTTGCCGCCCACCACTCCGATCTTCTGCTCGGACTGGCGACTCCCCGTACGGGACTATCGGGAGTACGCGTCGCTGGTGCGGCGGATGAACGCCACCGCACCTGACATGCCGTACCTGCTGCCCCTCCGGATGGTGGCCGCCTGCCTCGGCGCGCCGACCGCCAATCCCCAGCACCACCTCGAGCCGACGGCACGCCAGGCCCCGCCTGTGCTGCTGTCCAACGCGCTGCACGACCCGGCGACGCCGCACCGGTGGGCCACGTCCGTCGCCCGCCAGTTCGGCCGGAAGGGCGTGCTGCTGACGTACGACGGCTGGGGCCACGGCAGCGCCACCAGCGGGCCCTGCATGGAGAACGCCGTTGACCGTTATCTCACCGACCTGGCGGTCCCACCTCGCGGCACCCACTGCCCCGCCGTGCGGTAGCAACTGCGGTGATCATCGACCGGGACGAGGCTGTGGCCGCGCTGCGCGAGATCTGCGGGGAGTGAGAAGCCGCTGTCTTATCGCGGGTTCGCCGTCGGCGACACGGTCGGCGTCGTCCCGGCGTTCCACCAGCCGCAGTACGGCACGTACGGCGACCACGTGCTGGTCCCGGCCACCGCGACCGTGCACCGGCCTGCGTCTTCAACCTGGAGGACATCGTCGCCGGCCACCTGGAGTCCGGCACAGAGCCCGAAGCCTGGCACGCCCGCTCCTTCGACGCCCGTCGTAGTATGACGGGTCAGGCCCAATTCCCGGAGGAGGAGACCCACGTGGCTCGCCCGAAGACCACCCCCCGCACCGTGGACAACCCCTCCGTCGCCGAGGTCACCCTTCAGCAACTCCTCGAAGCCGTCGCCGACCCCGTTCGCCGCTCGGTGATCGCCCAGCTCGCCACCGCGGGCCACGACATCAGCTGCGGCGCCTTCGACCTGCCCGTCTCCCGCTCGACCGCCACCCACCACTTCAACGTGCTGCGTGAGGCCGGCATCATCCACCAGCACTACCAGGGCACCACCAAGATGAACTCCCTGCGCCCGGACGACCTCGACGCCCGCTTCCCCGGCCTCATACAGGCCATCATCGACTCCTGCGTACGCGAAAACGACCAGGTCACCGAAGTCCGCTAGGCGACCGCGCCGGTCGTGGGCACACTCCGCGATTTGCGGCCTCCTGGATTGTGACGCGGTGCGGACGCATCGACCGCCTGACCGCCCTCCGCGACCGCCTCGCCGCACGCCTCATCCTGCGACGCGGTCTGCTCGCGGGCGCCGCCCGGTCTGCCGCCGCCGCAACAAAAGATCCACTTTTTCCGCCGTTCGCGTTGACAACGGCCTTACAGCGATCGATGCTTTCCTCGCTGCACGCCCACTTTTTGACCATCACGCCCAATATTTGGGCATCTTGGAGAGTCCACGCCGTGTTCGCGATTCATCGCCTGGAACCCGAGATCGGGCGCGGTACGCAATGCCCCAGGGGCCTGCCGACCCGCCATTTACCGCCGATCGGAGGGAACGCGCCGTGAATGTCGTCACCGAGCTCCCGAGCCGGCTGCTCTCCCGCTGGTGCGATCTGCCCTGCTCGCCGATCGCGTCATCCATCGCCCGCCACTGGGTGTCGGCGATGCTCGCCTCGTGGGACCTGTCCGTCTCCCCCGCCGACGAGGCGACGATCACCGAGCTGACCAGCGAGCTGGTCACGAACGCGGTCCAGCACGCGGCTCCGCCCGCCGACGGATCCTCCGACATAAGGATCAACGTGCGGGTGGGGGCCGCCACGATCTGGCTGGCGGTCTGCGACCACGATCCGACCCTGCCCACGCGGCGAGATCCCGACTTCCTCGCCGAAAGCGGGCGCGGACTGTTCCTGGTGGAGGCGCAGGCCGACCGGTGGGGCGCTGTCCAGCACGAAAACGGCAAGTACGTCTGGTTCAGCATGGACTGCCTCGGCGGCGTGCGGTACGCGGGCGAGACGCTTCCTGCCACGGCCTTCGCCGGCCACTCCGCATCCGGTGCCACGAACACGAAGGAGAATCCGCCATGTCCCCCGTCGTCCTCCCCCACGACGTCCGCGGCTCCGGGCCGCACTGCGTGATCGCGTTGCACGGCTGGTTCGGAGACCGCGGCTCCTTCAGGAAGATCCAGCCCTACCTGGACGGCGACGCCTTCACCTACGCCTTCCCCGACTATCGGGGGTACGGCGAGGCGCGCGACGTCACCGGCGAGTACACCCTGGCTGAGATCGCCGCCGACGTGACAGCGCTCGCCGACAAGCTGGGGTGGGAGACCTTCTCCCTGGTCGGTCACTCGATGGGCGGAACGGCCATGCAGCGCGTGATGCTGGACGCGCCGGGCCGGGTCCGCAAGCTCGTCGGCATCTCTCCGGTGCCGGCCTCCGGCGTGCCGTTCGACGAGCAGGGCTGGGCGCTGTTCTCCGGGTCCGCCGAGGAGCCCGCCAACCGCCGCGCGATCATCGATCTCACCACCGGCAACCGGCTTCCGGGCGCATGGCTCGATGAGATGGTGCACACCTCGCTGCGGAACTCCATGGTGACCGCCTACCGGGCGTACCTGGACGCCTGGGCCCGTACCGACTTCCACACCGAGGTGGCCGGCGCCACCACGCCCGTGCTCCTCATCGCCGGCGAGCACGATCCCGCGCTCTCCGCCGATGTCATGCGGGCCACGTGGCTGCAGTGGTACCCGAACGCCGAACTGCTGACGTTCGCAGACGCCGGCCACTACGCGATGGATGAGACACCATTGGCCCTGGTGTCCGCCATCGAACGCTTCCTGACCGCCTGACGATCTCTTGGAGGGCTGCCCGTGATCGACATGAGTACGAAGGCCAACGTGTTCGACCCGCGTATCTACGCACAGGGCATCCCGCACGAGACGTACCGCCGGCTGCGCGACCACGACCCCGTGCACTGGCAGGAGGAGCACGAGGTCGGCGAGTGGCCGGCCGGGCCCGGGTTCTGGGCGGTGACCCGCCACGCGGATGTCGTACGCGTACTGCGCACGCCGACCGAGTTCAGCTCCTGGCTGGGCGCCACCCAGATCCGCGACCCGGACCCCGCCGACCTGGCGTTCATCCGGCGCACGATGCTCAACCTCGATCCGCCGGACCACGGCCGACTCCGGAGGATCGTCTCCGGCGTGTTCACCGCCAGGCGCGTCGAGCGCTTCACCGCCGGCATCGAGGCACGGGCACGACTGCTCATCGACGAGATCGCCGAGCGAGGCGAGTGCGACCTGCCGGTGGACGTGACCGACGACTACCCGATCCACAACCTCGCGGATCTCCTCGGCATCCCGCCCGCCGATCGCGGCCAGATCCTCGAGTGGACCAACCGCGTGATCGGCTACCAGGATCCCGACCACGCGACCGTCATGCGCGGCCCGGACGGCAAGCCGGTCAACCCGCGATCCCCGGCCATGCTCACCGACATGTTCGAGTACGCCCACTCACTCGCCGCCCACAAGCGCCGGAACCCGGCGGACGACATCATGACCGCGCTCGCCACGGCCGAGGTGGACGGGCAGCGCCTCACCGATGCCGAACTGTCGATGTTCTTCTTCCTCCTGGTCGTCGCGGGCAACGACACCGTGCGTTCAGCCCTGCCCGGCGGGATGCTCGCCCTGCTCGACCATCCCGGCCAGCATCACCGGCTGCTCGGCCACCCCGACCTGCTCGACTCCGCCGTCGAGGAGATGCTGCGCTGGCATCCCCCCGTCCTCAGCTTCCGCCGCACCGCCGTGCACGACACCGTGCTGGCCGGGCGGCGCATCTCAGCAGGCGACAAGGTCGTCGTCTTTCACGGTGCCGCCAACTTCGACGAGCGGCGCTTCCCCGACCCGGCGCGTTTCGACATCGCGCGCCGGCCCAATGACCACGTCTCGTTCGGGGACGGACCGCACGTGTGCCTCGGCGCCCGCTTCGCCCGGATGCAACTCCGCGTGTTCTACCGGGAACTGCTCTGGCGGCTGCCGGACGTCCAGCTCGACGGCCCACCGGTCCGGCTGGTGTCGAACTTCATCGGCGGCATCAAGCACCTGCCCCTGCGCTACACCCCCGTACCTCGCCTGGGCATCGAATGACCTCTGATCAGCAAAGCCCGGCCGCCTCCGCAACGGGCTCGAAGACGATCGACACCGGCCTGCGGCTCCTGGAGATCCTCAGGCAGCGCCCGGACGGGCTGACGATCACCGAGCTCGCGCAGCTGGCCGGGATCCATCGCAACGCCGTCTCCCGCCACCTGGCCGCGCTCGGCAACCATCGGCTGGTCGCACGGATCGGCACCCGCTACACCCTCGGCCTCGGCATCGTCGAGCTCAACGCCGCCGTGCAGCACAGGCTCCGCAGCGCGGCCGCCTCCGCGCTCCAGCTGCTGGCCGACGCCTGCAACGCCACCGCTTTCATCACGGTGCTCGACATCGACGAGAGCCAGGCGGTCGTGCTCACCGTGGCCGAGCCGCGCGTCTCACAGATCCACGTCAGCTATCGCGCCGGCACCCGGCACCCGGCAGACCGCGGCGCCTCAGGGATCGCCATCCTGGCCGGCCGCCCGGCCCACCCGCGGGAGCGGACGGCGATCACCCAGGCCCGCGTCGCCGGCTACTCGGTCACGGCAGGTGAGCTACAGCCCGGGGCATGGGGCGTCGCCGCCCCGATCAGGACGGCAGGGCGCCCGGCCGACGCCAGCGTGGGCGTGGTGACCATCGGGGTGCGGGATGAGAACGAGATCGCCCCGCTCGTACTCAGCGCCGCAACCGAGATCGCGCGGCTCCTCTAGCGTCTCTGATCAGCCAAGCGACAGGGCGCGGGCACAGGCCGTCTGCATGGCCAGGTGGTTCACTCGGTCAGCTGAGGCCGCTCACGCGCTCTGACTCATCTCCTAACCGCCCGTCGCGCCCCGCTGACACGATCATGAGCTGCGCGGGACTACCAGGCCGGATTCGTAGGCGAAGACCACGAGCTGAGCGCGGTCGCGGGCGTGGAGTTTGGCCATGGCCCGGTTGATGTGGGTTTTCGCGGTCAGCGGGCTGATCACCATGCGGTCGGCGATCTGGTCGTTGGACAGGCCCTGCGCGACCAGGGCGACCGCCTCGCGTTCGCGGTCGGTCAGTTCTTTCAGCCCCGTGTCGGTGCCGGTGTTCAGCGGCTGGGTGACGTACCGGTTGATGAGCTTGCGGGTGATCGACGGTGCGAGCAGGGCGTCGCCGCGCGCGGCGACGCGTACGGCGTGGAGGAAGTCCTCCGGCACGATGTCTTTGACGAGGAATCCGGCTGCGCCGGCGCGCAGCGCGTTGAAGACGTATTCGTCCAAGCCGTAATTGGTCAGGATGACGACGTGCACCCCGGCCAGGGCCGGGTCCGCGGCGATGCGCCGGGTCGCCTCGATACCGTCGACGACCGGCATCTGGACATCGATGAGGGCGACGTCGGGCAGGTGTTCCTTGGCCAGGGCCAGGCCCTCCATCCCGTCGTTGGCCTCGGCCACCACCTCGATGTCGTCTTCGAGGTCGAGGAGCGCGCGGAATCCGCTGCGGATGAGCGGCTGGTCGTCGACCAGCAGGACACGGATCATGCCGTCCGGTCCACGGGGAGTTCGGCCTGGACGGTGAAGCCTCCCTCGCTGCGCGGCTCCGCGCGCAGGCGACCGCCGAGGGCGGTGACTCGTTCGCGCATCCCGAGCAGCCCGACGCCGGGCACTGGGGCGGTGTCCGGTGTGGCCTTGCCGTCGTCATCGATGCATATCGTGAGGGCGTCCGGGCGGCAGTCGATCCGGACCGACGCCGTGCTGGCGGCGGCATGCCGGGCGATGTTGGTGAGCGACTCCTGAACGATCCGGTAGACGGTCCGGCCCACCGCGGCCGGCACGGCGTGTCGTTGCCCTTCGATCGTCAGTGTCGCGTCCAGGCCGATGGTACGGGCCCGTTCCACCAGTTCCGGGATGTGGTCGAGGCCACGCGGCGGGGTCGTGGCGTCGTCGCGCAGCGCCTCCAGGGTCGCGCGCAGCTCCCTGGCCGCCTCACGTCCGGCCTGCTGGATCGCCAGCAGGGCTTCCGGCACCTGTTCACCCCGCTTGCGGGCCACGTGGACGGCGACTTCGGCCTGCACCTTGATGACGGAGATCTGGTGGGTGAGGGAATCGTGCAGCTCCCGCGCGATGTGCAGCCGCTCCTCGTCGGCGCGGCGCCGCGCGGTCTCCTCGCGAGTGCGCTCGGCTTCCTCCGCCCGCCGCTCGGCCTGGCGCAGCGCTTCACCCGCGGCGCCGGCGGCGATCAGCCAGGCGATCTCGAGGGCGCCTCTGGCCTGCGCGAACGCCTCGCCCGTGTCGTGCAGGCCGGAGGCCAGTGCCGCCAGAGGGAGAGCGGCCAGCATGGTCACGCTCGCCGCCACCGTGATGGCGCGGTGTCCCGCCCGTACGGCGGCGTACACCGCGAAGAGGTACGCGATGGCAGGCACGTCGAAACCGGCCGCCTGGTAACCCACCGCGCACAGCCCGGTGACGGCCAGGACGGGAACCGGAGCCCGGCGGCGCGCGGCCAGCCCCAGGCCGCTGACCGTCAGCAGCGCGTAGCCGAGCAGATCGAGATTCGTGGCGGAGTGCTGCCCGGACAGCCCGGTGACCAGAAGCGTCGCCGCCACGCCGACGGCGATCGCCCAATCCATGACATCTGCCCGGACACCGGACCGTCCTGTACCCATGCGCGCACCATAGCCGCATGTTCGCGCGGACGACTCCTGCGCACGGATGATCAGCCACTACCGCACCCGCGGTACCTTCGCGGCTCCTACGGCGTCCGCGGCAGCCGGCTACGGCATCGGCGGCAGCGCGAATGGCCTGCCTCCGATGGACGACCGGCGGCGGGTTCGGCGGACATGATCAGGCGACGTCCAGTCGTAGGAGCAGAAGGAGCACCTCATGTCAGTCCGATTTGTGCTTGCCGTGGCCGGGGCCGCCCTGCTCGGAGGTTTCGGGCTTGCCACACCGGCAGCCGCGCACGTCCTGGTCCAGCCGGATCCCGTCAGTGCCTACACCTTGACCTCAGGGCGCCTCTGGTCCTTGGTGGCCGCGCTGCTGGGCTTGATCGGCGTGGTCATCGGCGGGCTGGCGCTGGCCCGCTCCGCCGGTCGTATCGGCACCGGCAACGGAAGGCGCGGGGCCATCGTGGCCCTGGCGGCGGGGCTGGCCGGCCTGGTCATCGGCGGACTGGTGGTGGCCGCCGCCGATGGCGGTCCCGGCACCGGCTACGGAATAGTCGGCGGCTTCATAGCGCTGGCGGTGGGGCTCATCGCCATGGCTCTCGGCGGGCTGGCGCTGGCCCGCTCCCGGCGCGCTGGCTGACGGTTGGCCGAGCGTTCGCAACTCATGCTCGATCCCCAGGAACGGTAGCGTGGCGGGGCATGGCGATCTCGAACGAAACTGTCGCGACGTTGCGAAGGGCCGCCGCGGGCGGTGACGGGGAGGCGGCTCGTGAGCTGGGGCGGTTGCTGTGCCTGCTCCGCGTGGGCCCCGAACACGATCCCGACGATCCCGCCGTCATTCAGGCCTGGCCCGAGGAACCCTGGCTGAGGGCGGCGGTGCGGGCGCGTCCCGACGACACTCTCGCCGCGACGCTGCTTGCCGGCCGGCTGGTCCAGCAGGTGGCGTTCTGGCGGATCGATCCGTATTTCGCCGAGGGACAGGGCGAGAACGACACCACACTGGCCAGGCGCCGGGATGAGGCGCGCGAGCTCTATGCGCGAGTGCTCCGAGCCCGTCCCGACGACCCGGCGGCACTGGCCGGGACGGCGTGCCTGGACGCGTTGTTCGACGAGGACCGCGAACTGCCGGAATTCTCCGAGCCCTACAGCTACTACGAGCTGAATCTACAGTTATGGTCTGGTTCGTTCTGCCACACCGAGATGGTCATCACCACCGATCTGGACGAGCTGCGCTGGGCCTACCACCAGATGCTGAGGCCCTTCGCGGACGATGGTCCTCCCGATGACCCGACGCTGGAGACGTTCATCGATGGCGAGAAGACGGATTTCGTCGTCCTCAGCGGCGGTGTCGGCCTGGACGCCGTGACGATCCCGCCGCTGACCGGCACGCTGTTGCCGGCTGGGCATCCCGTTCAGGAAGGGCTGGCGCACTACGGCTACTCCTGCGACTGGGGGTAGGCGGCGAGCCGGCGGGGGCGCATCGGCGCGGCTGCTCCCGCCTTTCACGGGAATATTCTGTTGCGGTCTCTTGCTGATGGCCGCACTATGTTCGTCATGTTCCTGCACGCTCTTCTTGCGACGCCCGCGGTGCCGGGTGTGCTTGAGCGTGTCTGCGACGGCCTGGAGCGCTGACCTCTTCCCGTACGTCCTGAGGTGACCCGGCGGGGGGAGGTTGTCGGCCCGGACGGGTCACGAAATTTCCAGGTATCTCAGGAAGGGATCATGGCCAAGCAGGCCTACGTACGGAACAAGCCCCACCTCAACATCGGCACGATGGGGCACGTCGATCACGGCAAGACCACGCTGACCGCCGCCATCACGAAGGTGCTGGCCGAGCGGGGGCAGGCCACGTACACGCCGTTCGAGAGGATCGACCGCACGCCCGAGGAGGCGCAGCGCGGGATCACGATCAACATCTCCCACGTCGAGTACGAGACCGCCACCAGGCACTACGCCCACGTGGACATGCCCGGCCACGCCGACTACGTGAAGAACATGATCACGGGGGCGGCGCAGCTGGACGGCGCGATCCTCGTCGTGTCCGCGCACGACGGGATCATGCCGCAGACCAGGGAGCACGTGCTGCTGGCCAAGCGGGTCGGGGTCGAGCACCTGGTCGTGGCCGTCAACAAGGCCGACGGGGCGGACCCGGAGCTGACCGACCTGGTCGAGCTGGAGCTGCAGGACCTGCTGGCCGAGCACGGCTACACCGGCGTCCCGATGGTGCGGGTGTCCGGGCTGCGGGCGCTGGAGGGCGACCCGGTCTGGACGGCGTCGATCGAGGCGCTGCTCCAGGCGGTGGACGAGCACATCCCCGTGCCGGTGCGGTACGTGGACGCGCCGTTCCTCATGCCGGTCGAGAACGTGCTCACGGTCACCGGCCGGGGCACGGTCGTCACCGGGGCCATCGAGCGCGGCACGGTCCGGGTCGGTGACACGGTGGAGGCGATCGGGTTCGGGGACGGGCTCAGCGCCGTCGTGACGGGCGTGGAGACGTTCGGCAAGACGATGGAGCGGGGCGAGGCCGGTGACAACGCGGCGGTGCTGCTGCGCGGGGTCCGGCGCGAGCAGGTACGGCGGGGCATGGTGCTGGCGGCTCCCGGCAGCCAGCGGGCCCACCGGTCCTTCACCGCCCGCGTCTACCTGCTGACCGCGGAGGAGGGCGGGCGGCGCAAGCCGATCGCGTCCGGGTATCGGCCGCAGTTCTACCTGCGGACGACGGATGTGCCCGGCGAGCTGACGGTGCCGTCCACCGAGCCCGGCACGGCCGTTCCCGCCGGTACCGCCGTTCCGGTCGGTCCAGTGGTGACCGCTCAGCCGGGTGACACCGTGGACGTGCTGGTCGAGCTGGGCAAGGCGGTGGCGCTGGAGCCCGGGCTCGGCTTCGCGATCCGCGAGGGCGGGCTGACGGTCGGCGCGGGCACGGTGCTCACCGTGACCGGCTGACCGCGCGGCCGGGTCCCGCCGAAGCGCGGGACCCGGCCAAAACGCGCGGCACCCCTGTGGGGGATGCCGCGCATGATCGATCAGCTGGGCTCGAACCTGAGCCTGAACGTCACCCGCCCGGCCCTGAGGTCGTACGCGGGAAGCGCGCCGGGACCGCAGGTGGCGGTCCCGATGCCCTGCTGGGCCAGGTCCAGGCCGATGTGCAGGCGGTCGCCGGGCACCAGGTCGGGCCGATGGCGGGCCCGGTCCAGCTCGTCGGCGCTCCATGGGCGCGCCGTCAGGCCGAACACCGGGAACCCGCGCACCTTGAAGGCGCCGAAGTCGGCCCATCGCACGTCTGCCCGGTGGCCGTTCTCCTGCGGGAACACGTACGGGGTCTGGAGCTCGTCGATGCTCGCCCGCCAGCGGCCGACCCGAGCGGACATCCCGGTGTCCGGGTACGCCTCGCCCGGCCCTCTGCCGAACCAGGTGACGTGCTCGACCGCCCCGGCGGGCAGCGTCATGTTCAGGCCGATGCGCGGGATGGGATCGGCCCAGTCGCCCTCGGGCTCGATGTCCACGGTCAGCTCCACGCCGCCGTCCGGCGCCGTCCAGGTGTACGTGGCCCGCATGCCCAGGTCGGTCGCGGCGGGCGCCACCCGGGTGCGTACCGTCAGCCCGTCGCCGGCCTCGATCGCGTCGACGCGGTGGGTGAGGCGGTGCAGGCCGAGCCTGCGCCACGTGTCGGCCAGCCCGGCGTGGGCGTCGTTGTCGGTAGGCGCCCGCCACAGGTCGAGCCGCGGCCCTTCGACCTCCACCCCGAACAGCCGCACGAGCCGGCCGGTGGCCACGTCGAACGCCGCGCCGCCGAGGACGTGACGCTCCTGGCCGTCCACGACGGCTCGCGCCGGAACGTCGCCCGCAGCGGCGGGTTCCCCTGCCGCCGCGGATAGCGTGAGGCGGGTCTGGCCCCAGGCGACCTCGTGCCCGGCCGCGGCCCACGGCTGGTCGGCCGACAGCACGGCGCGCACGGTCAGCCAGAGCTCCCCGTCCCCGTCCGGCGACGGGGGCAGCTTGACCTCGCCGCCCTCGGCGGGCACCGGCAGCCGGTGCTCGGCCACCTGCTCCCCGTCCGCCTCCACGGTGGCGACGAACTCCAGGTGTGACAGGTCCACGAAGCCGTGGCCGTTGGCGACCCGCACCACGCCGTCCGCGAACTCGAAGCGGACCGGCTCAAACACCTTCTTCAGGTCGATCAGCCCGGGCGACGGCGTGCGGTCGGGGAACACGAGCCCGTCGATCACGAAGTTCGAGTCGTGCACGGGCTCGCCGTAGTCACCACCGTAGGCGTACCCGTAGGAGGGGTGCGCCAGCCCGTGGTCGATCCACTCCCAGATGAAGCCTCCGGCCAGCCGCGGATACCGCTCGAACAGCTCCTGGTACTCGGCCAGCCCGCCCGGCCCGTTCCCCATGGCATGGGCGTACTCGCACTGCATGAACGGCATCGCCCGCCGGCGCGCGTCCAGCGCGGGGTCGTCGAGGGGGGCCTCCTCTCGCCGGCCGATGGCCTCGACCTCGGCGTGCGAGGCGTACATGCGCGAATACACGTCCGTGTGCGCGCACGACCGGTCCCCTTCGTAGTGGATCGGCCGGGACGAGTCGCGCGAACGGGTCCAATCGGCCATGACGGCCAGGTTGCGGCCGACGCCGGCCTCGTTGCCGAGCGACCACATGATGACACTGGGGTGGTTCTTGTCGCGTTCGACCATGCGGCGCATGCGGTCGAGCAGCGCGTCGGCGTAGCGCGGGTCGTCGGTGGGGTTGCCGCGCCAGCCGACCTCGCCGAAGCCGTGGGTCTCGAGGTCACACTCGTCGATCACCCACAGGCCCAGCTCGTCGCACAGGTCGAGGAAGTCGGGATGGGGCGGGTAGTGGCTGGTCCTGACGGCGTTGACGTTGTGCCGCTTCATCAGCAGCACGTCCTCGCGCATCGTCTCGTACGGGACCGTGCGGCCGTGCGACGGGTGGAACTCGTGCCGGTTCACGCCCTTGAACAGCAGCGGGCGGCCGTTGGCGAGGAGCACGCCGTCGACGATGGAGATCGTCCGGAAGCCGATGCGCAGCCGTACCGTCTCCTCGGGGAACGTCACGACGGCGTCGTACAGGCGGGGCGTCTCGGCCGTCCACGGCTCCGCCTCCACCTGCACCTCGACCCCGGGCGCGAGATCGGCGACGCCGAGCTCGGGGACGCTCAGCGTCCCGGCGCCCTCGAAGCTGAGCGTGCCGCGCCCGTCGGCGTACGAGGTGCGCACGAAGACGTCCGCGGTGGAGCGGGTGAGCGTGACGTCCCGGAAGATGCCGGGCAGCCACCACATGTCCTGGTCTTCCAGATAGGTGGCGGCCGACCACTGGTGCACGCGGACAGCGAGCACGTTGCGCCCAGGAAGGAGGTAGGGCCCCGCGTCGAACTCGGCGGGCAGCCTGCTGCCGGTCCAGAAGCCCAGCTCGTGGCCGTTGAGCCAGACCCTGGCGAAGGAGTCGGCGCCCTCGAACCGCAGCCGCCCGCCCGTCCAGCCCTCAGGCAGGTCGAACTCGCGGCGGTAGTCGCCGGTCGGGTTCTCGTCCGGGACGTGGGGCGGGTCGACGGGGATGGGGAAGGCGACGTTCGTGTACGCGGGCGCGCCATGGCCGTGCAGGTTCCAATGAGACGGGACCGGCAGCGAGTCCCAGTCCGAGTCGTCGAAGGAGGGCTGGGCGAAGTCATCGGGGATGTTCGCGGTGGGTGAGAGGCGGAAACGCCAGGTCCCGTTGAGGTCGAGAGCGGGCGCGTCGGAGCGGAGTGCGGCCCTGGGTTCGAGCAGGCCCGAACCGGGGGTGAAAGTTTCGAGATCCATCGTGGCCGAGCCTAAAGGTTCAAGATGGTTGCGTCATCGATGAGTTCTCTGTCCGCTTGACCGGAACACCGTCCGCACTCACCCGCCGGCAAGGTCGTAGACCCGGCGGGCGTTGCCGGCGCCCACCATGAAGGCCACCCGCATGGCCTGATCCACCGACCACTCCCCCTCGGCCACGAACCCGCCGAGCACCCGCGCCATCGCCCGCCGCCACAGCAGCGCCCCGAGGTGGTGCAGCTCGGCCGGCCCGAAGGCGTCGGACGAGAAGAGGATCTTCGCGAATGGCGCCACCTCCAGGCTCTCCGCCACCACCGCCACGCTGCGCGCCCCCGTGTGGCTCACCCCGAGGCCGATGTCGAAGAACACGTTCGGGTACGCGTGCGCCAGGAACCCCGCGTGCCGCTGGTACGGATAGCAGTGCAGCAACAGCAGCGGCACGCCGGTCGGCTCGGCCAGCTCGATCAGCCCGCGCAGCAGCAGCGGGTCCGACCGGCGCAGGTCCACGTCCGGATCGCCGTACCCGATGTGGAACTGCAGCGGCAGCCCGCGTTCCAGCCCCGTCCAGATGAGGTGCCGCAGCAGCACGGGGTCCGACAGCCGCCCGCCGCCCGCCGACAGCCAGCGCCCGGCGGCCTCCGTGACCTCCTCGCGGGAGGGCGGCGCGGGGTCGAAGTCGAGCCCGTACCGGTAGGCGGCGACGCTCTTGAGCCCGCGCGCCGTGCGCGTGCGCTCCCAGAGCGCCTCCGCGAACCGGTCGGCGAACGCGCCCGCCCCGCACCCGCCGGCGGCCACCTGCTCGGCCACGCTCTCCAGCCGCACCACCTCGTCGGCGGGCATGCCGCTGGCCTCCGCCATGCCGGACGGGCCGAGCAGCTCGTCGCCGCGGTAGCCGGTCTCGACGAGGAAGTGCCCGATGCCGCTGGCGGCCAGCAGCAGCCGGTTCGTCTCGTCGGCGCCGAGCCTCGCGCGCCTGGCCAGGTACTCCTCCGGCGTGCAGTACGGGTCGAGCCCGAGCACCGGCGCGCAGTGGCGCAGGATGGCGTAGCCGAGCTGGGAGTCGAACTGGGTCATCCACGAGGGCACCGGCCGGTCCGACTCGGTGATCATCTCCTCGAACGCCTTGCGCGACAGGTCGTGGGACGTGGCGCCGTGCACGTGGTGGTCCACCAGCGCCATCTCCTCGATGGCCCGGACGAAGCCGCTGGGCAGGAGGTCGAGCTCAATGGACATCGGCGATGTCTCCCAAGGTCAACGTACCCGCGTGCTACCCGCAAGGGCGCGGGTTCACGCACCCTGGTGAAAATTGTGGCCATGGGTGACAAGAACCACGAAAACTGTTTTAATCCGTGGCTAAGTGACTATGGGGCATACATAGCCCTGTGTGACCGTTTTCCTCGAGCGGGAAAGGCGGGTCCGTGCGAGCACCAGGTGGCGAAGTAGTCATCACTGGCGGTCTCGGTTTCATCGGCTCTCATCTGGTGGACGCCTACCTCGCGGCGGGCCACCGCGTACGGATCATCGACTCGAACGCCGGCGCGGTCGTGGACGGCGAGGACTACGACGCGGACCCCCGCTGCACGGTCATCCGGGAGCGCGTGGAGGACCATCTGGCGGCCGGCGGCGACTTCGCGGGCGTGGACCGCGTCATCCATGCCGCCTCCTACGTCGGCCCGGCGAGCATCCTGTCGCGCTCGGGACGATTAGGGCACGACATCATCGGCAGCACCGCTCCGGTCATCGAGGCGTGCGCGGGCGCCGGGGTGCCGCTGTGCATGTTCAGCTCGGCCGAGGTGTACGGGCGCAGCGGCGTGCTGGACGAGAAGGACGACATCGTCGTGCCGACCCAGTACAACACGCGCATCGAGTACGCCGTCGCCAAGACGCTGGCCGAGGCGATGGTCTGCAACAGCCGCCGGCACGGATTGCGCGGGATCGTCATCCGCCCGTTCAACGTGGCGGGCGCGCGGCAGTCGCGGGCCGGCGGGTTCGTGATGCCGACGTTCGTGCAGCAGGCCCTCGCCGGACGGCCGATCACGGTGTTCGCGGGCGGCGAGCAGGTCAGGGCGTTCGTCGCGGCGAGCGACCTGACGGCGTTCCTCCTCGGCTACATGGACACGGCGCTGGACGGCGACGACGTCATCATCAACGTCGGCAACCCGGCCAACGCCGTCACGGTCATGGAGCTGGCCGAGCGCGTGAAGTCGCTGCTCGGCAGCCCCTCCCCCATCGTCGGCGTGGACGGCAGGAGCGTGCACGGCCCCCACTACGCCGAGGCGGAGTCATTCCACAAGATCCCGGCGCTCAGGACGGCCACCGACCTGGGCTGGCAGCCGCGCGTCACGCTCGATGAGCTGATCCTGAGCACCGCCGACTACTACCGCGCCCGAGAGGACCGAAGGGCAGTGAATGCGCCGCTTTGACCGCGTTCTGGTGATCTCCCCCCATGCCGATGACGAGGTCCTGGGCTGCGCGGGCCTGATGGCGGCGCAGGCGGAGGCCGGGGCCGAGGTACACGTCTTATATCTCGCGGTGGACGGCATGCGCCACTACGGGCTGGACGGCTCCACGACCTACCTGCAGCGGCTGGCGGAGATCGAGGCCGTGCGGTCCCTGCTCGGCTTCACCTTCGAGATCGCGTACGGGGACCGCGGGCTGGCCGAGCGGCTCGACACGCTGCCGCGCAGGGAGCTGGTCGACCTGTTCGAGCAGGCGCTGAACGAGCGGCGGCCCGACTTGCTGCTGCTGCCCAGCTTCGCCGACTACGACCAGGACCACGTCGCGGTCTTCGACGCCGGGTTCGCCGCCGCCCGGCCGATCGCGCAGCAGTTCGGCAAGTGGCTGGTGCCGAACGTCCTCATGTACGAGATGTCGAAGATCCAGTGGGCGTCCGAGCCGATGCCCCGCTCGACCGCGTACTGCGACATCTCCGCCTACATGGACAGGAAGCTGCAGGCGCTGCGGGCGTACAAGAGCCAGCACCGGCCCTCGCCGCACATCAGGAGCGAGGAGTCGGTGACGGCGCTGGCCACGTTGCGCGGGGCGGAGATCGGTGTCACTCG
The DNA here is from genome assembly GCF_040137845.1 of Nonomuraea sp. B19D2. Taxonomy (NCBI): domain Bacteria; kingdom Bacillati; phylum Actinomycetota; class Actinomycetes; order Streptosporangiales; family Streptosporangiaceae; genus Nonomuraea; species Nonomuraea sp. B19D2. The sequence continues at coordinate 43,927 of NZ_JBEFAK010000023.1, forward strand.
TGCGGAGGCGTTCGGGGTGTTGAGGGAGGTCCTGTGAAGACGTACGCGTTCGCCACGGGGATGGAGTTCGCCGCGCCGGCGGTGGACGTGCTGGCGGCGCAGGGCACTCCCCCGTCGCTGCTGATCGGCTACCCGCCGAAGCTGCAGCACCGCTCCGGGTTCGCGCCGCTGCGGGAGGCGTCCGACAAGCACGGCATCCCGCTGCTGGAGACGGCCGACATCAACGACGGGCAGGCGTACGAGCTGGTCAAGGGCATGGACCTGTTCGTGATCGCGGGGTGGTCGCAGCTCGTGCGCGAGCCCCTGCTGTCGGCGTGCCCGCTGGGGTCGATCGGGCTGCATCCCACCCGCCTGCCCGAGGGGCGGGGCCGGGCCGCGCTGCCGTGGACGATCATCAAGCGGCTGGAGACGAGCGCGGTCAGCCTGTTCTTCCTGGACGAGGGGGCCGACACGGGCGACCTCATCGCGCAGCGGGAGTTCACGATCAGCCGGCGCGACGACGCCGGCGCGGTGTACCGCAAGGTCACGGAGATCAACGTGGACCTGCTGGCCACGTACATCCCGCTGCTGCTTGAGGGCCGCGTGGTCGCCCGCCCGCAGGGGCCGGGCGGGTCGTGGTGGGAGAAGCGGCGGCCCGAGGACGGCGTGATCGACTGGTCCCGGCCCGCCGCCGAGCTCTATGACTGGGTGCGCGCGCTGGCCGCGCCCTATCCCGGGGCGTTCACGTCCGTGTCCGGGCGGCGGCTGTACGTGCACAGCGCGGATCTCGTCGAGTACGGGGGCACGGAACCCGCGGGGACCGTGCTCGCGCCCGTGTGGTCCACCGGGGTGGGCGGGGTGCTGGTGGCCTGCGGGTCGGGGCTGCTGGTGGTGCGCGAGGTGCAATGGGACGGTGAGGAGCGGCGCGACGCCCTGGACCTGATGGAATCGGGCGAGCTCCCGGTAGGCGCATGCCTGGGCAGCTGACCGGGGTCGGCGGCGTGCGGTTGAGCGGCGCCGTGATGGCGCATCCCCGCCGCAGGGAGGCGGCCGCGCGGCTGGCCGGCGACGTGCTCGACGTCGTCACCGACCCCGATCCGACCGGCCGCCCTTCGGCGTTCCGCACCTCGCTGCTGGCCTGGTCCAGCATCCCCGGGGACGCCACGCACCACTTCCTGCTCCACGACGACATGGTGCTGTCCAGCACGTTCTTCGAGCGGGCCGAGCGCGCCGCCCGCGCCATGCCGGACGCCGCGCTGGCCCTGTTCGCGTTCTGGAACTCCCGCAACGGCGCCGCCGTGCGCCAGGGCGCGCTGGCCGGGGCGCGCTGGGTGGCCGGGGCGGGCGAGTACACGCCGGTGGCGGCGCTGCTGCTGCCCAGGCAGGTCGCCGACGGGTACGTGGCGTGGGCGAAGGACCGGGGCGACACCTGGCCCGACGACGTGCTCATGGGGCGGTACCTGCGCCAGGCCGGGGTGCCGGTGTTCGTGGCGGTGCCGAGCCTGGCCGAGCACGAGGACCTGGCCAGCCTGGTGGACAACGACTTCCAGGGGCTGCGCCGCGCGCCGTGCTTCTTCACCGACGACCCGCTGGCGGGGCAGGGCGAGGGTGCCGTGCTGGACGATCTGCCGGTGATCCCGTTCTTCAAGCGGGGCGTCGCGCAGTGCGCCGTACGCGTTCCCGGGTCGAGGCGGTGGCGGGACCTGCGGTGCGAGGACTACCTGGCGGGCCTGGGGATCGACGCCGACGCGCTGCGGGCCGGGGCGGGCGCCGGGCGGCACTGGCCGCTGTGGCTCACGGCGTACACGATGGGCGTCGTGCACCGGGGCGAGCGGGGCGACCCGCGGGTGCTGGACGAGGCGCTGGCCACGATGGGGCCGGGCGGGCTGTGCCACGAGCTCGGGTGGCGGGAGCTGGCCGGGCTGTCGGCGGAGCTGCACGACGTGGCGCGAGCAGGGCTGGAGGCGGGCCTGCAGGACGTGGCGCGGGCGGGGCTGGGGGACCGTTCACCCCGCCGGGTGGATCGCGGGCCGGTCACCGTGAGCGGTTCGAGCACGTTCGTGCGGGACCACCTCGCCGACGCGCTCGCCGACCGGGGGTTCCGTCTCGCCGGGCCGGACGCCGGCGTGCCGGTGGTGCACGTGTGCGCGCTCGGCTGGTCCCCGGACGCCGACCCCGACGAGGAGGTACGGCTGGCGCGTGCCGCCTTCGCCGGCGGGGCCGGCGGGGTGCTGCTCAGCTCGTTCCACGTTTACCCGGAGCGGAAGTGGGTGGACGAGGAGACGCCCGCCGGCCCCGCCGCCACGCCCTTGTCGCGGGCGCTGCTCGAGGTGGAGGCGGCCGCGGCCGGGGCGGTGGTGCTCCGGCTCGGCGAGCCGTACGGGCCCGGCATGCCGCAGCGGGGTCCGGTGGCGGAGCTGGTGCTGCGCTCGTCGCTCAACCGGCCCGCGCCTGTCTGCGGGCGTCCGGTGCAGCTCGTGCACGTGCGGGACGTCGCCAGGGCGGTGCTTGCCGCGCTGGAACGGGGCTCCGCGGGGCGCGTCTACAACATCGCCAGCCGGAAGCGGGTGCGCGTCGGGGAGCTGGCCGAGGCGGTGTCCAAGGCGGTGCGGCCGATGGACGTCGAGACCTCGGACGAGCCTCCTGGCGCGCTGGTCAACGTGGAGCGGGCCGGTGTCGAGCTCGGGTGGCGGGCGAGTGTGACGCTGGACTATGGGCTGCATACGTGTGCGCAGTGGCTCGCCTACGAGAGCAACCGCTCGTAGGGACCCGCCCCGTCAGGCCGTGAGCGAACGCCAGCTGAGCAGGCCGTCGTGTCCCGCGCCGATGAGGCGTCCCGCGGTGGCGGCCAGCGCGGTGCGGCCTGCGGCGGGTCCGAGGTCGCTCCAGCCGGACTCGTGCCGCTCGGCCGATCTGACCAGGATGCGGTCCGCGGCGACGGCGAACAGGCGGCCGTTCATCGCGGTCAGGCTCACCACACCGGCGGCCGGGCCGACCCTGCGCCAGTCGTGCGCGTCGAGCCGCCGGATGGGCAGGTGCCACAGCTCGCCGGCCGACGTCACGGCGAACAGGCCCTCGTCCACGGCGGCCAGTCCGATGGTGCCCTCTGGCGCCCGGCTGACGTCCTGCCACGCCTGCGGAGCCGAGGTGGGGTCGCGGTAGCGGATGGTGCCGTCGGGTGCGACGCCGTACAGGCCCGCGGGCGGGCCGCCGTGCGCCTCCCTTGGGGCGGCGAGCGCGATCGCGTCGGTCGCGCCGATCCCCTCCCAGGGGAGGTTCTGGCCCGAGACGTCGCGCACCGCGAGCGTCCCGTCCGAGCCCGCGGCGTACAGGCGGTTCTCGCAGCACACGAGCGCCCGCACACCGGACCTGGCTGACGGGTCACCCGCCCCCGAACGACGTGCCGCATCCCACACGCCGTCCTCTGCACCCCCGGGCGCCGCATCCGGCGCGCCGCCGACCGCCCTGTCGGGCGCGGCGCGTGGGGTCGGGCCGATCGTGTCCCAGGTGGGTGCGGAGGGGCGGCGGGAGAGGCGGTCGAGGACGTTGCGGGTGATGGTGGCCAGTACCGGGTCGTGGAGGGTGTTGCCCCAGTTGATGGTGCCCGCGTTGAAGATCGTGCCCGCGCCGAGGCGGTGGACGCCCATCGTGGCGGCACCGCCCTTGCCGTAGCGGCGCCAGTGGGACAGGTCAGCGGTGGCGAGGACGACGAACGACGGCGGGGTGCCGTCGCGGCCGGTCACCCTGGGCACGCCGGCCACCCACTCGAGGTCGGCGGCGTCCGTCTCGTAGCCGATCGCGCCCCTGCCGAACGTGTCACCGTCCGCCAGCCCCGTGCCCTCGAACACCCAGTGGCCGGCGAACCTGGCGGTGTAGGACTCCTGTGACATGACGCGGGAGTCCACCCAGCAGCCGGCGCCGTTCCTGAAGGACAGGCCCGTGAGGGTGTTCTCCGGGCGGTTGACCGGGTCGCTCGGCCACTCGACGGTGACCCTGCCGGGGTCGGTGGCGGCCATGGGGTCGGCGGTGGCGTCGCGGTAGCAGACCATGGTACGGAGGTCGTCCTCGAAACGGACCTGCCACCAGCAGGTGTTGCCGGAGAATATGGCGATATTTCCACCGCGGCGGGCGAACTCCTCGACCGTGTCCCGCATCTCCCACGACCAGTACTCGTCGTGGCCGTTGATCAGGAGCAGGCGGTAGCGGGTCAGGAAATCCAGGCCCCCGTGCAGGTCCAGTGCCGAGCAGTAGTCGACCGGGTAGCCGGCCGGGCCGAGCCAGCGGAGCAGGCCCAGCTCCCACTCCTCGATCTGCGGGCCCGCGCCCGGGCGGTCGAAGGTGACCTTGACGGCCCGGTCCGGCTGCTCCGACTGGTAGAGGCCCTCGCCGGGGACTCCCGGACGGTTGTACGCCTCCCAGGTGGGAAACGGGATCGACACCAGGATGGGCGAAGCGGGCATAGCCGCGCACACCACGAAATATGCGGAAGTGTCGTGGTAGATGGCTCGGTAGAGGGAGCTGGGCCAGTCGTCGCCGACCTTCAGGGTCCAGGCAGGCCCGCCCGGCGACTCGTCCTCCACGATCACGCGCCCCGAGGGCACGTCCTCCACCCTGATCGGACCGCCGCCACCCTCGAGGAGCCGGAAGCGGAGCTCCTCCCCCTGCGCGCACGACGTCGCCTCGGCGTACAGGCTCATCCTCGGGCCGCCGCCACGATCAGGCCTTCCAGGTCCAGCAGATACTGCTCGATGCCGGACGGGGGCAACAGCGCGGTGTCCGCGTAGCAGGAGACCTCCATGCGGCCCGGCTCGCCGCCGACGTGCAGGCGGAAGTCGCAGATGTTGCGGTCCATGGCGTCCGTCCAGACCACCTCCGTCTTGCCCTCCGCCGCTCCAGGCGAAGCGCCGTCCTCCTGCACGAGCCGCTGGTCGTTGAAGCAGCCGAACGACCTGATCCCGGGGCCCAGGCCGGCCACCGCCTCCTCCATCGCGTACGGGTCGTACTGGGCCTGCCGGTACGCCCGCAGCGCCGTCCCCCACGCCTGGCGTACCAGCGCGTCGAAGGAGGCCGTGCCGAGGTCCAGCACCACCAGCGCCTCCTGCGAGATCGTGGCCACCACGTCGCGCCGGCCGGCCGCGAAGCGGTTGTTGACGATCACGCGCATCCCGCAGAACCGCTGCCCGGTGAGCCCGCCCGCCACCCGCATCGCCCCGGCCAGCAGCACGGTCGAGGAGCTGACCCGGTTGCGGGCGGCGACCGCCTGCGCGGCGGCGGCCAGCGCCGGCGAGCGCAGCGTGGCCTCCAGGAACCGCGGCTCCCCCGGCACGTGCGGGGACGGCGGCACGGGGTCCATGCGGGCATGCTCGTCCAGCCAGGACGAGATCGTCTCCTCCGACACGCGCCGGCCGGCGTCCGAGCACTGCCACGCGGCCAGCTCCCGGGGCGTGGCGCTGTCCGGGGGCGGCAGCGAGTCGCGGAGCAGGAGCAGGCGGAAGTCCTTGACCACGAGGTCGGCCGCGTGGCCGTCGGCGGCGAGATGGCACAGGACCAAGGCGATATGCCGGACATGTCCCCCGGCCAACACGAACGCCACCCGCAGCGGCCATTCCTCCCAGTACGCGAACGGCTCGGCCGCCAGCCGCTCGCACACCTCCTCAACGGGCCCGGAGATCGCCGCTGGGACCACCTCGTAGGGAGGACGGGCCACCGGCCAGACTTGCTGGAGCGGCGCTTCGCGGGGGCCGGAGAGCCGGGTGCGCAGCGACTCGTGCCTGGCGACCAGCCGCTCGAGGGCCTGCGCGGCGCGCTCCACGGTGATGGGGCGGCGCTTGGGGGCGGCGAAGGAGCGGGCGATGTTGAGGTAGCGCTCCTGCGGCGCGGCCGCGACGACCGCCCGCCAGATGTCCTGCTGCCCCCACGTCAACGGCGCCGTCAGCGGCACATCGCAGGCCTCACCCATGGAGGCGTACGTAGTCCACCAGCGCGTCCAGGCTGTCGACGGCGGCCGGATCGAGCTCCACCCCGAACTCGGCCTCCACCGCGTCGATCAACCGCAAATAGGCCAGCGAGGTGACGCCGAGATCGCTCAGCCGGGCCTGCCCGGCCAGCACCTCGGCCGGATCGACCGCTCCGTCGGCGGCCTTGGCGATCATGCCGGCGAGCCGCTCGTGGAGCTCCCCATCCATCAGCACCTGGTGAACCCTCCCTCGTCGGGGAATCCGGGGCGAGTGTGTCACGCGGTGCCAGATGTCGGCAAGCGCCTGTAGGTAAGGGGTTGACGCATTTGTGCATTTTTTCTAGCGTCAAGCGGCACGACGAAAATAATTCTGGGGGTGGTTCAGTCGGCCCTTCCAGTGCCCGATCTCCTGGCGTCCCGAGCCGCCACCGACCCCGGCCACGAAGCGCTGATCGTCGCCGGTCAGGGCAGCCTGACCCTGGCCGAGTGGGACGAGCGCGCCACCGCCGTCGCCCGCGCACTCCCCGGCCCGCTCGGGGGCGATCGGGTCGCGCTGGTGTTCGGCGCGCGCGACTGGCTGGACTACGCGGTGAGCTGGATGGCCGTGCTGAAGGCGGGCGGCGTGGCGGTGCCGCTCTCGGACCGGCTCGCCCCGCCCGAGCTGGCGTACATGATCGAGAACTGCGGCGCGACGACGGTGGTGCACGGCCGCGGCACGACGCTCCCCCAGGGCATCCCATACGAGGATTTATCGCAAAAATCCGGCACAGAGGTCCTGCCGGAGATCGACCCGCTGTCGCTCGCCCAGATCCTCTACACCTCCGGCACGACCGGCCGCCCCAAGGGCGTCACCGCCACCCACGCGAACCTGACCTCCCCGCCCGTGCACCCCAAGCGCCGCCCGTTCGCGCATTCCCGGCATCTGGTGCACGCCTTCCCCATCGGCACGAACGCCGGCCAGGTGATGCTGCTCCACGCGCTCACCGCCGCCCCCACGGTGGTCACGCTCCCGCTCTTCACCCCGGCCCGCTTCGCCGCCCTGATCGAGGAGTACGCGGCCGGCACGGTCTTCGTCGTCCCCGCGATGGCCGTCGAGCTGCTGGGCGCACGCGTACAGGACCGCCACGACCTGTCCAGCGTGCTGCTGCTCGGCTCGGCCGCCGCCGCGCTGCCCCCGAAGGTGGCCGCCGAGCTGACCGCGGCGTTCCCGAACGCGACCGTCGCGAACTACTACACCTCCACCGAGGCCGCCCCGGCGCAGACCATCATGATCTACGACGCCGAACGCCCCGGCTCGCTCGGCCGGGCGGCCGGCGGCTCCCGGCTCAGGATCGCCGGCGCCGAGGGCGACGCGGTCGAGCCCGGGCAGACCGGCGAGGTGTGGCTGCGGGCCGCCGCACATGCCCGCGCATACTACGGCTCCGACCAGGACGACGCCTTCCAGGACGGCTGGGTACGCATGGGCGACCTCGGCTACCTCGACGACGAGGGCTACCTGTATCTCGTCGACCGGGAGAGCGACGTGATCAAGTCGGGCGCGTTCAAGGTCTCGACGCTGCAGGTGGAGTCGGCGCTGCACGAGCACCCGGCCGTGGCGGACGCGTCGGTGTTCGGGGTGCCGCACCCGGTGATGGGCATGGCGGTGGCCGCCGCCGTGGTGGCCGGGGAGCCGCTGGCGCTCAGCGACGTGCGGGCCTTCCTGAGCCCCCGGCTGGCCGGGCACGAGCTGCCCTCGGTGCTGCTCAACCTGGACGCCCTGCCCAGGAACGCCGCGGGCAAGGTCATCAAGCGGGAACTGCGCCGTATGGCAGAGGAGTGAAGATGGTCCTGGCATCGCAGGCCCAGCACGGCATGTGGATCACCGAGGTGATGCACGACACCGGCACGGCCTACCACATGCCGTTCGCCATGTGGTTCGACGGCCCGCTGGACCGGGGGGCGATGCTGAAAGCGTGCGAGTCGGTGCTCGCCCGCCATCCGGTGCTGGGCTGCGCGTTCGAGGACCGCGACGGCGCGCTGCACCTGGTGCCCGCCGCCGACCGGCCGCCGGTCGAGTTCGTTCAGGCGGCGGACCCGGAGGCGCTGATCCGGGAGGAGCTCGCCCGGCCGTTCGACCTGGGGAGGGGGCCGCTGGCGCGGTTCACGCTGGCGGAGGTGGCGCCGTCGCGGCATCTGCTGCTGTTCGTTGGGCATCATCTGGTGTTCGACGGCGAGTCGAAGGATCTGCTGGTGCGCGACCTGGCGGCGGCGTACTCGGGCGGGCCGCTGCCGCCGCTGCCCATGCCGTACGGGGCGGCCGCCGCCGTCCCGCCCGAGGCGGAGGCGTACTGGCGCGAGCACTGGCGGGACCTGCCCACGGTGGTGGTCGGCGGCGTGGCCAGGACGGCGCGGACGGCCGGGCGCGGCGAGACGGTCCTGCTCGACCTGACGGCCGAGATGGCCGGATGGGAGCGGGCCGGGGTCACGCGGTTCGAGCTGTTCCTGACGGCCGTGCACGCCCTCCTGTTCGGGTACGGCAACGCCGAGGCGGCGGTCGCGGTGGCCATGTCCACCAGACGGCAGGAGACCAGGGACCACATCGGCCTGTTCGCCACCGAGCTACCCGTCTACTCCGCGCCCACGCCGGGCACCACCCTCGCGGAGCTGGCCCACGTCCTGCGGGCGCAGCTACGCCGGCTGAACGGCTTCCGCGACGTCCCCGTGGCCAGGGCGGCGGGCGGCATCAGGCCGCGCCCGGCGCTGGCGCCGGTGTCGATCAGCTTCCGGCGGCGCGCGGCCGACGTGGCCTTCCCCGGGCTGGAGCTGGCCGCCGCGTGGAAGATGCCGAACCACATGGTCAGGAACGTGCTCCACCTGCAGGCCGTGGACGGCGACGACGGGCTCCAGCTCACCCTGCACTACAGCCCGGACATCATCGAGCGGGAGCAGGTGGAGCTGGCCGGGGAGCACCTGCGTGCCGTGCTGGCCGCCGACCCCGGTCTCAGGCTCGCCGACCTGCCCATGCCCACCGCCGCGCCGGTGCCGGCGCCGCAGGTGGCGGTGCCCGTACCGCTTGCGGGACCGGTGACGCTCGACGGCGAGCTGGTCGAGCAGGTGCGGCAGATCTGGATGGAGGTCCTGCGGATCGACGACATCGCCCCCGACGAGGACCTGTACGACCTCGGCGGCCACTCGCTGACGATCACCCAGATCAGCGCGCGGATCAGGAAACGGCTCGGCGTCGAGGTGCCGTTCGACGTGTTCCTCGACGATCCCACGGTCAGCGGCGTGGCGGCGGCGGTGAGCGAGCTGCGCGCATGATCTCCCTCGGCCAGGAGCGGCTCTGGTTCCTGCACCGGCTGGATCCGGCCGACCCCGCCTACCGGGTCGCCGTCGTGCGCCGCATTCGCGGCCCGCTCGACATCGGCGCGCTGACCGGCGCGTTCGCCGACGTCGTGGTGCGGCACGAGTCGCTGCGCACCCGCTTTCCAGGCCACGACGGCCAGCCGGTCGCCGTCGTGGACCCGCCGGGTCCTGTGCCGGTCGAGCGGGTCGACCTCGACACGCCGGAGCAGGCCGAGCGGCTGCTCGAGCAGCGCGCGAACACCCCCTTCGAGCTGGGCTCGGCGCCGCCGCTGCGCGTCACGCTGGTCCGGCTCGCCCCGGATGACCACGTGCTCTGCGTGGTGCTGCACCACATCATCGGCGACGGCTGGTCGCTGAACGTGCTCATGGACGACCTGGCCACGTGCTACGCCGCCCGCAGGGACGGCCGGCCGGCCGGGTTACCCGAGCTGGCGACGAGCTACGCCGAGTACGCCGACGCGCAGCGGGCCGCCGACGCGGACCTGTCCTACTGGACGGCCAGGCTGGCGGGCGCCACGCCGCTGGAGCTGCCGGTGGACCGGCCGCGCCCGGCCCGGCGGGGCAGCGCGGGCGGGGAGGCGTGGTTCGATCTCGACCCCGCGCTGGTGGGCTCGTTGCGGCGGCTGGCCAGGGCGGAGCGGTGCACGCTGTTCATGGTGCTGCTGGCCGCGTACCAGGCGCTGCTGGCCCGGCACACGGGGCAGGACGACATCGTGGTGGGCTCGCCCACGGCCGGGCGCGACCGGCCCGAGCTGGAGCCGATGGTCGGGCTGTTCGCCTCCACGCTGGTGCTCAGGGGCGACCTGTCGGGCGATCCCACGTTCACCGAGCTGCTGCGGCGGACCCGCCGTACCGTGGTGGAGGCGATGGCGCACGGCGAGACGCCGATCGAGCGGGTGCTGTCGGCGCTCGACATCGAGCGCGACCTCAGCCGCACGCCGCTCTTCCAGACCATGTTCGGACTGCACAACGCTGCCGTCGGGTACGGCGAGGCCTCGACGTTCGCGGGGCTGGAGAGCGTGCCGTTCCCGCACGGGGCGCCGCCCGCGATGGTGGACCTGCGGGTGGACCTGTGGCCGGACGGCGAGCGAGACGACGGGGGGCTGCGCGGGGCGTTCGTCTACAGCGCCGAGCTGTTCACGCCGCCGACGGCCGAGCGCTTCGCGGCACGCTTCCACACGCTGCTGGAGTCCGTCGCCCACCGTCCCGACGCGCGGGTGTCCGAGCTGGAGCTGCCGGCCCCCGGCGAGCGGCGGCTCCTTGCCGCCTGGAACGACACCGCGCTGGAAGTGCCGTCCGGCACGGTCGTGGACCTGTTCCTGCGGCACTCGGAGCTGCGGCCGGACGCCGTGGCGGTGGAGTCCGCCTCCGCCACGCGTTCCTATGCGGAGGTGGCCGCCCGGGCCCGGCTGGTCGCCGCGGAGCTCCTCGCGCGCGGGGCGGGGCCCGGGTCGGTGGTGGCGGTGTGCCTGCCGCGGACGGCCGACCTGCCGGGGTCGCTGCTGGGCGTGATGATGGCGGGGGCCGCGTACCTGCCGGTGGATCCGGCTCTGCCGGGCGGACGCGTCGCGGCCATGCTCGCCCAGGCAGGCGTGCGGGTCGCGCTGGCCGTCCCGTCCGCGCCCCTGCCCGCGCACGTCGAGCGGATTGAGCCGGCCGCCGACGGGGCCGTGCATGACGGGACGGCGGCGACGGCCGGCGCTCCGGCCTACGTGCTCCACACCTCGGGCTCGACCGGCACGCCCAAGGGGGTGGTGGTGCCGCACTCGGCGCTGGTCAACCTGCTGGCCGGGATGGAGCGGCTGCTGGGATCGGGCCCCGAGGACGTGTGGCTGGGGAGCACGGCGCTGTCGTTCGACATCGCCGGGCTGGAGCTGTACCTGCCCTTGGTGACGGGCGGCCGGCTGGTGCTGGCCGACGACGCCACCGTACGGGACGGGATGGCGCTGGCCCGGCTGATCGGCGCGTCCGGGGTCACCCACGTGCAGGCCACGCCGTCGGGATGGAGCATGCTGCTGTCCGGCGGGCTGGACCCGTCCGGTCTTGTGGCTCTGGCGGGGGGCGAGGCGCTGCCGCTCGCGCTGGCCAGGAGGCTGCGCAGGCGCGTGGGACGGCTGCTCAACATGTACGGGCCGACGGAGACCACGATCTGGTCCACGGCCTGGGAGGTACCCGACTCGCCCCATGGCGTCCGCATCGGGCGGCCGCTCGCGAACACCACGGTCCGGGTGCTCGACCGGCAGGGCTCGCCCACGCCGATCGGCGTCCCCGGTGAGCTGGTCATCGGCGGGGCGGGGCTCGCGCTCGGGTACCTGCGCTCGCCCGGTGAGCCGCTGGACCGGTTCGCGGACGGGTGGTACCGCACGGGTGACCGGGTGCGGTGGCTGGGCGACGGGACGCTGGAGTTCCTGGGGCGGGGCGACGGCCAGGTCAAGGTGCGGGGGCACCGGGTCGAGCTGGGCGAGATAGAGGCCACGCTGGAGCGCCACCCCGGAGTGCGCCGGGCCGCCGTGCTGGTGCGGGGCGACGACCTGGTCGCTTACGTGGTCCCCGGCCACGCGGACCGCGAGCACGTGCACCCGGGCGACCTGCTGGAGCGGGCCGCCGAGTGGCTGCCGCCGTACATGATCCCGGCGGTGGTCGTGCCGCTGGCGGCGCTGCCGCTCACCCCGAACGGCAAGGTGGACCGGCGGGCGCTGCCCGAGCCCGCGCGCCCGGCGGCCGGCCGGGGCGGGGCTCCGGTCACCGCCAGGGAGCGGCAGGTGGCGCGGATCTTCGCCGAGGTGCTCGGGACCGGCGAGCTCGGCGCGGACGACGACTTCTTCGCCCTCGGCGGCCACTCGCTGCTGGCCACCCGGGTCATCGCCCGGCTGGCGGCGGCGGGGACGACGGCGCCGCTGCGGGAGCTGTTCACGCATCCGACGGTGGCCGGGTTCGCCGGCATGCTGGAGGACCTGGCGGGCGAGCAGGGCAGCCCCCTCGTGCCCCGCCCGGCCGGGACGCTGCCGCCGCTCTCCCCCGCCCAGGAACGCCTCTGGTTCCTGCACCGCCTGGATCCCTCCGACGCCTCCTACAACATGTACATCGTGCGCAGGCTCCAGGGCCCGCTGGACGAGGCGGCGCTGGAGCGGGCGCTGACCGGGCTGGTCGCCAGGCACGAGTCGCTGCGGACCCGGTTCCCCGAGGTGGACGGGCGGCCGGTGGCCGTCGTCGAGCGGCCCGCGCCCGTCACTGTCGAGCGGCTGGCCGCCCGGGACGAGGCCGAGGCACGTGCCCTGGTCGGCGCCCGCACGAACGCCCCTCTCGACCTGGGGGCCGCGCCGCCGCTGCGGGTCACGCTGGTCCGGCTCGCCCCCGATGACCATGTGCTGTGCGTCGTGCTGCACCACATCGTGGCGGACGGCTGGTCGATCACCGTGTTCCTGGACGACCTGGCCGCCCTGTACGCCTCCGCCGAGCTGCCGCCGCTGGCCGTGCAGCACGGGGACGTCGCCGGATGGCAGCGGGAGCAGGACCGGAGCGCGGCGCTCGACCACTGGCGGGCGCGGCTCGCCGACCCGCCCACGCTGGACCTGCACACGGACCGGCCGCACCGCCCGGGGGCGACGCGGGGCGGCTTCCACGTGATGGAGGTGCCGGGCGACCTGCTCGCGGCGCTGGAGAAGGCGGCGCGCGGGCATCGGGTGACGTTGTTCATGGTGCTGCTGGCGGCGTACCAGATCCTGCTGTCCCGGCACACGGGGCAGGACGACGTGCTGGTCGGGTCGCCGACGGCGGGGCGGGACCGGGTGGAGCTGGAGCCGCTCATCGGCTATCTCAGCACCACGCTGGTGCTGCGCGGCGACCTGTCGGGCGATCCGACGGTGGAGGAGCTGCTGGCCAGGACGCGCGGGACGGTCCTGGAGGCGATGGCTCATCACGACGTGCCGTTCGAGCAGCTGCTGGCGGAGCTGGACGTCGAGCGGGACCTGTCCAGGAAGCCGATGTTCCAGACCCTGTTCACCCTGAACAGCCAGACCGCCGACGGCGAACGCGACCGCCTCGGCCCGGTGCGCATGTCGTTCTTCGACGACGGGTACCGGCAGGCCAAGTTCGACCTGACCGTGGAGGCTTGGCGGTCGCCGGGGCGGCTGCGGGTGGCGTTCGGTTATGACGCGGGGTTGTTCGACGCGGAGACGGTGGCGGAGCTGGCGGAGCGGTTCGTCGTCGTGCTGCGGGGCGTGGCCGACGCGGGGAACCGGCGGGTGCCGCTGTCGCGCCTGCCGGTGCTCACGCCGTCCGACGAGGCGGTGCTGGCGTCGCTGGACGGCCCGACGGTGGCGCAGGTCTCCGAGCCGGAGGCGGGGACGGTGCTCGGGCTGATCGCCGAGTCCGTGGCGGCGCACCCCGGCGAGGTGGCCGTGAGCTGCGGCGCCGAGACCGTGACGTACGCCGGACTGGAGCGGCGGGTGGCGCGGCTGGCCGCGGACCTGGCGGAGCGCGGCGTACGCGGCGGGGACCTGGTCGGGCTGCGGATGGGCCGCTCGATCGACGCGGTGGTGGCCATGCTGGCGATCTGGCGGGCAGGGGCCGCGTACGTGCCGCTGGACCCGGAGTACCCGCCGGAGCGCCTGCGCGCCATGGCCGCGGGAACGTCGTGCACCGTCACGGACGGGCCGCGGGTCGAGCCCGGCGAGCGGGGTGCGGCCGCGCCCGGGCTGGCCTATGTGATCTACACCTCCGGCTCCACCGGCACCCCGAAGGGCGCGGCCGTCGAGCACGCCGGGCTGGCCGAGCGGGTCAGGTGGATGCGCACCGCGTACGGCCTGCGCCCCGGCGACCGCGTCGTCCAGCTCGCGTCCCTCAGCTTCGACACCCACGCCGAGGAGCTCCACCCGGCGCTGGCCGCGGGCGCCACGGTCGAACTGCTGCCGGGCGGCGGCGCCACCCTGCCGGACCTCCTCGCCCGCCGGCCCGACGTCACGGTGCTCGACCTGCCCACCGCGTACTTCCACCACCTGGTCGACCTGATCGACGAGATCGCCTGGCCGCAGCGGCTCCGCCTGGTGATCCTCGGCGGCGAGCAGGTCCGTGCGGAGGCGGTGGCCCGCTGGCGTGACCGCTTCGGCGACCGGGTGCGCCTGGTCAACACGTACGGCCCGACGGAGACGACGATCATCGCCACGACGGCCGAGCTGTCAGGCGGGGACCCGCACCCGCCGATCGGCCGCCCGATAGACGCGACCCCGGTCAAGATCCTCGACCGCCACGGCTCCCCCACCCCGCCCGGGGCCGCCGGCGAGCTGTACATCGGCGGCCCCGGCGTGGCCCGCGGCTACCTCGACGCGCCCGACGGCGCCGGCTTCGTCACCCTGCCGGACGGCCGCTACTTCCGCACGGGCGACCGGGTGCGGCTGCGGCGCGACGGTCAGTTGGAGTTCCTCGGCCGCCTGGACGAGCAGGTGAAGGTGCGCGGCTTCCGCGTCGAGCCGGGCGAGATCGAGCATTGCCTGCGCACGCACCCCGGCGTCCGCCAGGCGGCCGTGCTCGCCAGGGACGGCGACCTGGTGGCCTACGTCGTCCCGCGCTCCCCCGACGACCCGCCCACCGACCTCTCGGCCCACGTGGCACGGGCGTTGCCACCGTACCTCGTGCCCGCGCACTGGGTGCTGCTCGACGCGCTCCCCCTCACCCGCAACGGCAAGCTCGACAAGGCCGCGCTCCCCGAGCCGGACGGCCCCGTGGGGAGCGACGACACGCCGCCGCGGACCGACGCCGAGGAGCTGGTCGCCGACGTCTGGGCGGAGGTGCTCGGCGCCGGCAAGATCGGCGCGTTCGACGACTTCTTCGCCCTCGGCGGCCACTCGTTGCTGGCCATCAGGGTGGCCGCCAGGTTGCGCGCCCTCGCGGGCGTGGACCTGCCGATCCGTACGTTGTTCGACCGCCGGACCGTCGCCGGCCTGGCGCGGGCCGTCGAGGAGGCGCTGGTGGCCGAGGTGGCGGGGCTGTCCGACGAGCAGGCCAGGAGCCTGCTGGATCCGCGAGCTCCGGAGGGACGGAGTGAGGGCGCATGACTGAGCTGAGCGAGGCCCAGCGGGCGCTGCTCACCCAGCGGCTCCGCAGGCGTGACCGGCCGCGGCCGAGCATCCCGGCGCTGCCCGCCGGCCAGCCCCCGCCCCTGTCGTACGCGCAGGAGCGGCTGTGGTTCATGGAGCAGTACGCCCCAGGGAACGCCGCGTACACGATCCCGCTGGTGCGGCGGGTGCGCGGGCCGCTCCAGGCCGACGCGCTCGAGGCGGCGCTCCGCAAGGTGTGCGAGCGGCACCAGCCGCTGCGCACCCGCTTCCCGGAAGGCGCGGACGGGCAGCCGGACGTGCTGGTGTCGGAGGAGGCCGAAGTCCCGCTCACCGTCGAGGAGGCGAGATCGGCGGAGGCGGCCAGGGAGTTGGTGGGGCCGTTCCTGGCGGAGCCGTTCGACCTGTTGTCGGGGCCGGTCATCAGGGCGTTGCTGGTGCGGCTGGCGCCCGACGACCACGTGCTGGCCCTGGCCGTCCACCACATCGCGGCCGACGGCTGGTCCGCGAACATCCTGCTGCGCGAGATCCTGTCGTTCTGCACCAGCGGGACGGCCCCGGACCTGCCCGTGACGTATGGCGACTTCGCGGCCTGGCAGCGCGCCCAGCACGGGGGCGACGTGGACTACTGGCGGGAGCGGCTGGCCGGGGCCCCTCCAGTACGGCGCGGCGGATCGTGGCGTCCTGCACCAGCACGTCGCGCTCCAGGTGGGCGGCCGTGGGGATCACGCTGTCAGCCGAGTTGACCAGCTTGACCGGCCGGGCGAGCCGTCCCCAGAGCCTGGTGTGCAGGCCGGCGGCCACATGGCCGCCCCAGGTGCCGCCCGCGCTGCCGTCCTCGGCCACGCACACCAGCGGCGCCCGCCCGAGGACGGGCAGCAGCGCCGACGGGTCGAAGGGGTACAGCCGCGAGGGGACCATCAGCACACCGGCCAGGTCGTGATCGAGCAGCAGGGACCGCATGGCGGCCAGCGCCCGGTGCGCGACCCCGCCCGGGACGATCAGCACGTAGTCGAGATCGCCCGGGGGGATGTCCAGGACATCGGAGTCGCCCGAGTCCAGGCGGACCACGGCCACATCGCCTGCGAGGTCCCACCGGAACGGCTCGTCCACCTCGAACATGCGCCGCGTGTACAGCACCTTGTCCTCGAACAGCAGGCTCGGCTCCCCCAGCGCCAGCATGCGATCGAGCACGGCCCGGTTGTCGTGGAAGGGCGACATCTCGAACAGCGACAGCCCGGGGATCCCGATGAAGTGCTTCTGCGGGCTCTGGCTGTGGGTCGGCCCGTAGCCGCGGTGGCCGCCGGACGGGCAGCGGATCACCAGCGGCAGGGGCACCCTGGTCCCGTACATGGTGACGGACTTGCTGGCGAAGTTGAGTATCTGGTCGAAGGCGAGTGCCGCGAAGTCGGCGAACATGATCTCGACGACTGCCTTGCCGCCCGCCAGCGCCAGGCCCGAGGCCGCGCCGACGACGGCGCCCTCGCTGAGCGGGGTGGTGAGCACGCGGTCGGGGAACCGGGTGGACAGCCCCTTGGTGATCTTGAATGCGCCGCCGTAGGGGTCGAGGAGGTCCTCGCCGAGGACGTACACGGAGGGGTCGTCCGCCAGGAGGCCGTGCAGGGCGCGGTTGAGGTTCTCGCCGGCCCTCACGCGACGGCCCAGACGGCCGGCGGGCGGGCGGCGACCTCGGCGGCGATCCGGTCGATCCGGGTACGGGCCGCCGCCTCGATCCTGGCGGACTGTACGGGGTGCGCGGCCTGGTAGGCGGCGAACCAGTCGGCACGCGGGAAGTCCGGCGGCCGGGTGTCGTCGCCCTTGCTGTGGGGGCCGAGGCGGTGGGTGGCGAACTCCACCACCAGCGGCCGCGACTCCTCCCTGACCCGCTCGATCCGGGGAGCCAGCCGCGGGCGAATGACCGAAATATCGGAAATATCCAGCCGCTCGTGCTCAATGCCGAACGCCCGCGCCCGCCCCTCCACCGTGCCCGCCATCTGGAGGGCGGTCGGCGTGGACTGGGCGATGCCGTTGTGCTCGACCACCACCAGCAGCGGGAGCCGCCAGAGCTGGGCCAGGTTGAGCGCCTCGTACACGGCGCCCTCGCCCCAGGTGCCGTCGCCGATGTAGACGCAGGCCAGCGCGCCCGGCTCGTGCCGCTTCAGCCGTAACGCGACCCCGGCCGCCACGGACAGGCTCTGCCCCTGCACGCCGGTGGACAGGTAGCGGTCGCGCTTCAGGTGCTGGCTGCCGCCCACGCCGTCACAGATGGCCCCCTTCCTGCCCATGATCTCGGCAAGCAGCCCTTCCGGGTCCTCGAACCTGGCCAGGTAGTGGCCGTGGCCCCGGTGGTTGCTGAACACCCAGTCGCTCTCGCGCAGCAGCGTCCGCAGGGCGACGGGGACGTACTCCTGGCCGAGGCAGGTGTGGGTGGTGCCGTTGAGCTCGCCCCGCTCGAAGAGCGCGAGCAGCTTCAGCTCGAAGAACCGGATCAGCAGCAACAGCGCCAGGTCGTCGTCAGACAGTCTGTCCATGGGCCTCTCAAGCACCAGGAAAACCTCCTGAAAGGCTAACAACAGCCGCATTTCCCGTCCAGCGTCCGGCGTGGGACGAGCGCACGACGCCGGACCCTGGCGTCGTGCGCTCGTGGCCTCGGGGCCTGGGGCCGGCCGTCAGGCGGCGGCCTTGGCGGTCAGCGCCACGGCGGACTGGCGCGTGACGCCGCTCACCGTCACGGCCACCGTCACCTGGCCCGCCCGCAGCGCCGTCAGCGTCCCCGCCGAGGGGTCGAGGACGGCCACGTGCCACGGCTTGGCCGTCTGTCGGGAGCCGATGTGCAGGTTCGGCGAGCCGGACCAGACCGCCGAGACCGGGTGGGCCGCGGGAACCGTACGGGTCCCCTGCTTGACCGCGGCCGTCACCGTGCCGGGTGTCCCGACCGCGACCGTGGCGGGGGCGGTGAGCACGAGGTCGTCCACGTGCGGCCGGACCTGCGTGCCGATCCAGTCCGGCGCGTCCGCGAACCAGTTGCGCCGCACGTGCTCCGCCTCCGCAGGCGTGACAGGATCCACGCCCCACAGCGACCACCCGGTGAAGCCGCCGTCGTCGGGCGAGGTGGCCGGGTTCTTCCCGGAGTTGCCGTTGATGAAGTACGGCACCGCGTCCACGTGCGAGGCGTGGAACGTCCCCACATGCGCCCCGATGTACGCGGCGCCCTTGCCGGTGGTGCGCTGGAAGTCGGCCAGCCAGCCCTCCACCAGCGCCGCCTCCTTGCGGTCGCCGAGCTGGCTGCCCTTGCCGGGCGTCGGGTCGCGCGGCGGGACGTGGAACAGGACCGTGACCGACCCTACCGATGGGTCGGTGGCGGCCTTGTCCAGCTGGGTACGGAGCATGGCCACCTGTTCGTAGCCGCCGCCCCGCAGGTTCAGGCGGGAGGTGTCCAAAGTGACGAAGCGGGTCCCCTTGTGGTCGAAGGTGCCGTACGTGTCACCGAAGACGGCCTTGAAGTTGTCGATCTTCCCGCCCATGACCTCGTGGTTGCCGGGAACGTAGTGGTATTCCAGCGTTCCGCCCAGCTCCTCGTCGAGGATCTTCTTGGCCAGCGCGAAGTCCTCGGGCGACGCCTCGTCCACCAGGTCGCCGTTGATCAGCAGGAAGTCGGGCTTGGCCGCCTTGATCTCGCGCAGCGTGCGGCGCGCGTTCTTGACGATGTCGCTGTTCGGCTCCCTGGCCACGAACTGCGCGTCCGACATGACGGCGAACCGCCACGGCATCCTGGCCACGTCCGCCTTGACCACCGGATCGGCGGTCCGGGGCGCGGCCGGCGCGGAGACCGACGGGGGCACCTTGGCGACCAGGCCGTCGATGAGGATCTCGTTGGTGTACCTCGCGTCCGCCTTGGTCTCGGCCACGTAGAAGCGCCGCAGCTTGAGCGGGTAGTTCACGCCGGGCGGCACGGCGAACTCGACGTACTTCCACCCGGTCCACGTCATGTACGGCCCGCGCAGGATCTGCGACTGGCCGAGCGCGTCGTAGAACTCCAGGCTCGGCCACTCGCCCTTGCCCGTGGAGTTGATCCAGAGCCCGAACGCCTGCGGCTGCCCGTCGACGACGATCTGCTGCGGCGGGCTGGCGTACGCGGCCCGGGTCGCGGTCGAGGTGGTGAAGTCGTACGACAGCTTGAGGCCGCCACCGCTCTGCCCTGGCGCGGCCGACAGTGAGCCGGTGGCGCGGGCGGCGGCGAACGTCCACTTGGCCGCGTCCTCGAAGTCGGCGACCGGCTTCTCCTCGAACCCGACCGTCACCGGCACGGCGGTGCTGATCTTGCCGACCTTGGCGGTGATCAGGCCGGACCCCTTGGCCTGCTTGGCCTTGACGGAGAAGTAGCCCTGCTCGGCCGCGGTCACCTCGAACAGGCTCTTGTCGTAGTCGAGCGTGAGGTCGGAGGGCTCGATGGGCGCGGAGTTGCCGTTGCGGTCGTACCCGACCACGCCGAACGTGGCCACACCGTCGGCGCCCGCCAGCCCGAGCCGGTCGGCGGTGACCCCGAGCCGCTCGAGCGGCTGCAGCACGGTCAGGCCGATGGTGCCCTTGGCGGCGCCGCGGGAGGCGGTGACGGTGGTCTGGCCGGGCACCAGCGCGTGGAACCTCCCGTCGCGGATGACGCCGTGCACCGCCGGGTTGGCCCGCCACGACGGCGTGCCGGCGGCGGGGCCGTACGTCTCGTCGTATCCGGCGGCGGTGAGCCGCCTGGTGAGGCCGGGGAAGACGCGGTCGGGGCGGCCGCCGGCGACGGGACCGACGCCGGGCGCCTTGGCGGGATCGCTCGCGGTCTCCAGCCAGAAGCCCTTGAGCTTGCCGCTGCCCTCGGGCGCGTAGAGCGCGAGGCCGTTGGGGACGTGCCGCTCGCCGCCGTCGGAGGGGCTGTTCTCCACCTGGACGTCGGCGGCGCCGGGCTCGCGGGCCAGCATGGTGGAGGAGCCGCCGCCGTCGAGGTTGAGCGCGTCGGCGGCGCCGAGGTCGGCCATCATGGCGGCCAGCTCGTTGAGCGTGACGCCGCGGCTGTCGGCCTGGCGGCCGTCCACGGTCAGCAGGTACATCCTCCTGCCGTCGGCCGAGAACCCGACGGCGGTTCGGGGGTGCGCGGCCGGGTCGGTGGAGTTCTGCACGACGCCGTCCTTGACCAGCACCCAGTTGCCGCCGACGGCCGCCTTGACCTGGCTGCCGTCCGACGCCTTCGGCTGGTACCGCACATCGACGCGGTCGCCTGCCTTCAACGCGGACAGCGCGGTGGCGCCGGCGTCGCGGCCCAGCAGGATCGTGGTCCCGGCGGGGATCGGGCCGGTGCCCGCGGATGTGCGTACCTCGGAGACCACGCCGTCCACCAGGACGACCTCGGCGACGGACGTCGCGCCCTCGACGGCGCGGGCCCGGGTGTAGGCGCCCCACAGGGGCGTGAACAGCCCGACGCCGCCGCTCTGCACGATCTGGTTGAACTGGGTGAGCTTGATCGGCGACCCGCCGGCCGGCGTGGCGGTGCCCTCGAAGTACATCTTGAGCACGCGCCCGACGCCGTCGCCGGTGACCGCGACCGCGTTCTCGTGGCCGGCGACGGGCGACTGCACCAGCGAGCCGTTCTGCACGCCGATGCCCTGGGCGGCGCCGGAGCGGTTGATGTCGAAGAAGTCGCCGTTGACGGCCGCGACGGCGTGCGCGCGCTTGGCCGGCCCGGACAGCGGCTCGGTCTTGGTGACCTCGCCGGAGAACACGTAGTCGGCCCTGGCGCCGCCGAGGTCGGCGGTGACCGCGTCCGCGCGCAGCCAGCCGAGCGCGTCGTAGGTGTCGAACGAGGTCAGCGAGATGCCCGGCGCCACCGGCCGGGTCCTCTTGGCCGTCTGCAGCCTCTGCCCGGCGTCTTGCGCGAGCAGCGTGGACGGCGGCGGATAGGACGACGCCTTGAGCGCGTCCTCTGCGGGGGGTGCGGGATCGGCCTGCGCGGGGGCGGCGGTCAGGGCCAGGGGGCCTAACACGAGGGCCGCGGCGGCCAGGATTCTGAGGGACTGCACGACCGAACTCAATCGCTCGTGGATATAACTTTCAAGACTTAGGAGTGAACTAAAAGATAATTTCAGATCTTGCCCGCCCGCCGCCCGGCTAAGAGCATGGGACGCGTGGATCGAGAGGCGCTCTACCGCGACCCGTATCCCGTCTACGCCAGGGCCCGCTCGGCCCGGGGGCTGACGTTCGTCGAGGAGCTGGACGCCTGGCTGGTGGCCCGGCACGCCGACGTGCGCGAGGTGCTGGGGCGCCCTGACGACTTCTCCTCCAAGGGCGCGCTGCGGCCGGACGTGATCCCGGGCCCGGCGGCGTTCGCCGAGCTTGCGGCCGTGCCCGGCAACGCCCCCGTGGTGCTGAGCACCGACGGCGAGGCGCACGCCCGCTACCGCTGGCCGCTCACCCGCGGCCTGTCCCCCGCCAAGGTGACGGCGGCGCTGCCGTTCATCCGGGCCACGGCGGGCGAGCTGGTCGCGTCGTTCGCGCGCCCTGGGAGCGGGGCCGGCACCGTGGAGTGGATGTCCGGGTACGCCAGGCCGCTCCCGGCCGCCGTGATCGGGCACCTGCTCGGCCTCGACCCGGCCGACGTGCCCGGCGCGGTCCAGGCCGGCGACAGGGCCGAGGACCTGCTGTTCACGCCGATGCCGGAGGAGCGGCAGGTCGCCGCGGCGCGCGAGGTGGCGGCGCTGCGGCGGATGCTGGACGCGCACGCCGCCAGGTCGAGGACCGAGGACAGCCTGACCGGCGAGCTGTCGCGCGGCCTCGCCCCCGGCCCCGGCGAGCCGACGCCGGAGCAGCGCGACGAGATCGTGGCCAACACGCAGAACGTCATGCTGGCCGGCCACCTCACCACGACCGCGCTGCTCGGCACCGTCGTGCACCGCCTGCTGCGCGAGCGCCGCCAGTGGGAGCTGCTGTGCGGGCGGCCGGAGCTGGCGGGCGCGGCGATCGAGGAGGCGGCCAGGTTCGAGGCGCCGGTGCAGGGCTTCCGCCGCACGGTGACCAGGCCCCTGGAGCTGGCGGGGACCGCGCTGGACGTGGGCGACACGGTGTTCGTGTCGTTCGGCTCGGCGGGGCGGGACGAGGCGGTGTTCGAGCGGCCGGACGAGTTCGACATCGCCCGGGAGCCGGTGCGGCACCTGTCGTTCGGCCACGGCGTGCACGGCTGCCCGGGCGCGCTGCTGGCCCGCGAGCAGCTCAGGATCACCCTGGAGCTGCTCGTACGCGAGCTGCCCGGCCTACACCTCGCCCGCGAGCACGTCGCCATGGCGGCCACGCTCATCCGCCGGGCCCCCGAGGAGCTCTTCCTCGCCTGGTGACCGGACGCCGGCGCGCTACCGGGCCGGGCGGTCAGACGTGGGCCTCTTGACGATCAACCGGGCCAGCGCCTCGTCGTACGGCGGGTCGAGCCAGTAGTCGGAGTGCCAGCGCGCCTCGGGCAGCGGCTCGCCCGGGCCGGGCTGGATCGGGTCCCAGCAGAACAGGTCCACCCCGTTCGGGTGGCCGGAGGACGCGGCCAGGGGGTCGACGCGCCCGAAGACGGGCCCGCCGATGGGGTCGCTCAGCCGGTAGAGGTTGTACCAGGGAACGGCGTCCCGGACGGCCGACAGCGCGGCGGTGCCGAAGTAGGCGGGGAAGAAGGCGGCGTACAGGCGGCGCAGCGGCGACCCGTGGGTGAGCATCCCGACCCGGGCCCGCAGCTCGGGCTTGAGCTGCAGCACCAGGGCGGCGGTGATGACGCTCCCCTGGCTGTGCCCGGACAGGACCACCTGGTCCCGCGAGTTGCCGGCGAGCCTGTCCAGGCGGGCGATCAGCTCGGGGATGACGCGCTCGGTGTAGCAGGGCGGGGAGAGCGGGTGGATCGCGCGTGGCCAGAACGTGGAGATGTCCCAGACGATACCGATCGTCCGGCGCAGCCCGGAGTCGCTGTACGTGCGGCGCCCGAGCAGCGCCAGGCCCACGATGACCGCCGTCATGGCCCAGCTCCCGAGCGTGGCCAGCAGCCCCGCGAGGCCGCCCTCCGGGGTGAACAGCCGGAACTGGTAGATCACGGTCACCGCGGCGAACCCGGCCACGCCGATGCCGGTGAGCACGCCCAGCACCAGCCCGGCCCGGTCGGTCAGCGAGGCGAGCGCCCACTTGGCGGCCACCTCGTCGTCGTAGTGCTCGCCGTAATGGCGGGTCAGCTTCGGCGTGAGCCGGCCGGCGACGGACCCGCGGATCGCGTACAGGATGACCGCCAGGGCGGCGAACCCGGCGGCCAGCAGCGGCACCAGCGCGGCCGTCCACCACACCGGGTCGTCGAGGAAGAGCTGCCGGTCGAGCGGCTCGGGAGAGGCGGAGGTGCCCGGGACGCCGAAGAACGTGGCGGTCCAGAAGAGCACACCGAGCGCCAGCACGTTCGCGCTGCCCGCGGCCACCATCAGCACGAACCACGCGGCGATCCCGCCCATCGCCCTGGACTCCCCGGACGCCCGGTCCATCCAGGCCAGCACGCACATGGTGACCAGCATGAACAGGCCGAGCCCGACCGTGAGCGCGAACTGGAACGCCCCCACCCCCACGCCGGGAAGCTGCCGCCCGGCGGCAGCCGGTGACATCCCCGCCAGCCCCGCCCCGATCGTGGCCAGGCACACCAGCGGCGCGACCACCCGCAGCGCGCTGCAGGCGAACGTGAGCCACCCGGGAATCCACTCGTCCGCGCCCGGATCGACCCGCCGGGCGATCCACGGCAGCAGCACCAGCAGTGCGGCGGCGACCTGCACACCCGCGTTGGCCACGGTCAGGACGAAGCCCACCCGGGTGCCCGAGAACGGCGCGGACACGGCCAGCCCGATCGACGCGATCGCGAAGCACACGTGCACGACCCGCAGCCGCCACACCGGCTCGCCGCCGTGCCACAACCGCGGCTGGGCCAGCAGCACGCCGTCACCGGCGCCCTCATCGGCGGGGGTGCCGGGCGGCAGGACCGTACGCTCGTCGCGCTCCCAGGTACGCCGCGCGATCCACCACAGCAGCACGACGACCGCCAGCGGCACCAGGGCGGTGACGGCCAGCCGCTTCGACGGCTCGTTCCCCCACAGCGCGCCCAGCCAGTGCACCCACACGGGCGCGGTGTCGTACGTGCAGGCCCGGCCGGCGGCGGTGCACTGCCAGCCCACGAGATCGACACTGGCCCGGGTGACGGCCCCCACGAGCGTCCCGGTCAGCAGCAGGGCGAACAGCCGCTGGGCCGCCTCGGTCACGTGCCGCAGCCACCTCCCGCGCGGCGGTCTGGGGAGCATGAAGTACGACAGGTTCGCCAGCGAGAACGGCAGCAGGAGCAGCCACAGCGCGATCGTCCTGCCGCCGGAGGTGAGGCCGCCCCACGCGTACGCCTCGCGGTGGCGGGTGCCGGGCACGTCCGCGTGCTCCCCGTGCGGCCTGCCGTCCGCCGACCAGCGCCGGTAGAACCCGGTGGTGCCGTCCCCCGCGACGATCCGGGGATGGGGATGGTTCAGCATGCCCTCGGGGGGCGTGCCGGAGACGCCGTGCACGCGTAGCTCGGTCACACCTTCGCAGGTCTCGTCGAGGAAACCGTCCATGCCGCCATGGTCCCGCCAGGCGGCGGCTACGTACAGTCACGACTTGGTGGCGCCCGCGGTGAGTCCGGTGATCAGGTGGCGCTGGACGAGCAGGAAGACGGCGCCGGCGGGGATGGCGATGAGCACGGCGGAGGCCGTCATCAACCCCCAGTCCGACCAGTGCTGCCCGATGAACTGCTGCAGCCCCACCCCCAGCGTGCGCTTGTCCTCCTGCGTCATGAACACCGTGGCGTACCCGACCTCGCCCCAGGCCGTCATGAAGCAGTAGAAGGCCGTCACCGCGATCCCCGGCCGGGCGAGCGGGAGCACCACGCGCCAGAAGGTGCCGAACGGGGTCAGCCCGTCCACCATCGCGGCCTGGTCGATCTCCACCGGCACCGTGTCGAAGTAGCTCTTCATCATCCAGGCGCAGAACGGCACCGCGATCGTCATGTACGCGATCACCAGGCCGGGGATCTGGTTGAGCAGCCCCAGCCCGGCCATCAGGTTGTAGAGGGGAACGATGAGGATGGCGACCGGGAACATCTGGGTGATCAGCAGCAGCCACATCACGGAGCGGTGCCCGGGGAAGCGGAACCGGCTGACCGCGTACCCGGTGGTCGCCGCGAGGAACACCCCGGCCAGCATGGTCAGACCGGCGGTGAGCACGCTGTTGAGCAGCCACTGCGGGAACTCGGTCGCGGTGAGCACGCGCACGTAGTTGTCGAGCGAGGAGTGGTTGAAGAACTGCAGCTCGGTCGAGAGCCAGCCGTCGCGCGGCTTGAGCGAGGTGAGCACCAGCCACACGACGGGGAAGAGCGAGATGGCCACGGCGAGCAGGAGCCCGGCGTGCAGGCCGATCGAGGCCAGCGGGCCGCGCTCGCCGCGCCCGCGGGGGGTTGAGCTCACCAGGGATCTCCTTGACCGCGCAACGTGCGGCGGTAGCCGACCGCCAGCACCACCAGCATGAGCAGGATGATCACGCCCCAGGCCGCCGAGCCCGCGTAGTCGCGGATGCCGGTGAAGGCCTCCCGGTAGGCGTAGGTGACCAGGATCTCGGTCTCGCTGCCCGGGCCGCCCCTCGTCACCAGGAAGATGATGGGGAACATGTTGAACGTCCAGATCGTGCCCAGCAGGATCACGGTGGACGACACCTGGCGCAGCCCGGGCAGCGTGATCGCCCTGAACCGCTGCCAGGGGCCGGCCCCGTCCACCTCGGCCGCCTCGTAGAGCTCGGCCGGGATCGACTGCAGGCCGCCGAGCAGGGCGACCATCATGAACGGCACCCCGATCCACACATTGACCGCGATCACCGCGATCTTGGCGGTGGTCGGGTCGTCCAGCCAGCCCACGCCGGACAGGCCCGCCGTCTTGAGTAACCCGTTGATCACGCCGTAGTCGCTGTTGTAGAGGTAACGCCAGATGAAGGCCGCGACGAAGGCGGGCACCGCCCAGGGCAGGATCAGCAGCACCCGGTAGACGGATCTCCACCGCAGCCTGCGGTTGAGCATCACGGCCAGGCCGAGCCCGATGCCGTAGTGCAGCGCCACGCAGGCCACCGTCCACACCACGGTCCAGACGAGCTTGTCCCAGAACAGGCTCGAGGTCAGGATCCGCAGGTAGTTGTCCAGGCCGACGAACTCGTAGGTGGCCGGGATGACGTTCACCCCGATGGTGCGGCCGATGTTCGCCTCGGTGGCGTCCGTCAGCGACAGGTACACCCCGCGCGCCAGCGGCCAGCCGATCAGCACCGCCATCACGACCAGCACCGGCGCGATCATCGCCCACGCGTACCAGTGGGCCGCCGGCGAGCGCCGCAACCGTCCAGGCTTGTCACCGTGACGGCCGCGGGCGCCCTCACCCGCGGCCGTCACCCGTCCGGTCGAGACCGCCACCGGTCAGCTCCAGTCCTTCATGATCCCGCGGTACTGCTCGTCGACCTTCTTGAGCATGTCCGCGGGTGCGGACTTGCCGCCGACGAGCGACTGATAGCCCTCCAGCAGCGGCTGGAACAGCTGCCCGCCCTCGGGGATCCACGGCCGTGGGACGGCGGTGTCCATGATCGGTTTGAAGACGGCCACGTCGGGGTTGCCCTGCACGTCAGGCTTGGCATAGGCGGAGGTACGGGTCGGCAGGAGGCTGATCTCCTTGGCGATCTTCGCCTGAGCGTCCACCGTGGTCATGAAGCGGACGAACTCGTAGGCGGCCGGGATGTTCTTCGACCCGGCGTAGATGGCCAGGTTCCAGCCGCCCGTGGGGGCTCCGGCCTTGGCGGAGCCGGCCGGGACCGGCGCGATGCCGAGGTTCT
Source organism: Nonomuraea sp. B19D2 (assembly GCF_040137845.1). Taxonomy (NCBI): domain Bacteria; kingdom Bacillati; phylum Actinomycetota; class Actinomycetes; order Streptosporangiales; family Streptosporangiaceae; genus Nonomuraea; species Nonomuraea sp. B19D2. The sequence goes on from NZ_JBEFAK010000023.1 coordinate 71,182, forward strand.
TCTTGTCCTTGAACTCCTTGCCCTGGTAGATCTCCGACAACGACCACGGCCCGTTGTAGATCATCGCCGCCTTGCCCTCTTTCAGGGCGGTCATCGCGTTGGCGTAGCTCTCCGTGGTCGCGGGCTTGGGCGCGGCGCCCGAGCTGATCAGGTCGGCCACGGTCTGGATCGCCTTCACGTTCTCCGGCGAGTTGATCACGATCTTCTTGTTCGCCACGTCGAGCAGGTCCCCGCCCTCGCCGTAGATGAAGGGGAGCAGGAAATAGGAGTCGACGTTGAGCGCGAGCCCTTCTGCGCCGGTCTTGGCCTTGACGTCGAGCGCGGTCTGCTTCAGCTCCGCGATCGTCTTCGGCGGCTCCTCGTGCCCGGCCTCCTTCAGCAGCCGTTTGTTGTAGATCAGCGCCAGGGTGTCGGTGACCTGCGGCACGGCGTACGTCTTGCCGTTGTACTCGGTGCTGCTCAACGGGCCGGGCAGGAAGTCGGCCTCGCCGTCCACCGCCCGCGTGCCGTCCAGCGGCTGCAGATAACCCAGCGACGCGAACTGCGACGTCCACGCCACCTCCGAGCGGATCACGTCCGGCGCGCCCGCCCCCGCCTGCGCCGCCGTCTGGAACTGGCCCTGCGCCTGGTCCGACGGCACGTTCACATATTTGACCTTGACCTGCGGGTACTTCGCCTCGAACTCTTTGATCAACGCCTGGAACGTCGGCCCCTCACTGTCAGGCCGCGTCGTGTCCCACCAGGTGATCTCGCCGCTGACCTTCGACGGGTCGGAAACGGACGCGGCGGGAGGAGCCGTCCCTCCACCGCCGCCACAAGCGGAAAGCATCAGAGTGGATGCCGCAACGACCGCTGCGGCGGGTAAGAGTCGTCGCATGTCCTTCTCCTCTTGGTGTCGAGAGGTGGGGAACACGCCGGACGTTACGCCGACATGACGCTCGGAGAAAGATGGGTTCGTAAGGATTCTGCAAGTTGTTACATTGGCCCGCGACGCCGTCCTGTCGGCCGCCGTACGCCGTGTCCGCCGACGTTTTCGCAGGCCGTCCCCTATTGTGGACCCTTGCTCACCGGGCGGTCGGCGACTGTTTCGTCAGGGATTGATTCGGACGGTTTCAGAAATTTCCAGAAAGGATTGCAAGGCGTCGTGATCGGTGAGGGCGAGGCGAGGGCGCACTGGATCGACCGGGACACGGTGGCGTGGCAGGTCGACCCGTCGTGCCGGCACTGCCTGGCCTTCGGCGCCGGGGTCATCCGCCTGACGTCCGGGACGCTGAGCGACGAGCAGCGGGGCAGGTGGCCGCACCTGGCGTCGTACACCGCGCTGAAGGTGGACCCGCGCGACGCCGGGCTGGTGCGGGCGGCGCTGCGCGAGCGGGTCGTGGCCGAGGAGCGGGACGCCTCGGGCGCGGTGGTGGCGGCCACGGGCGTGCAGATCCCCGGCGTGCTCGACGACCTCTACGCCGCGGCTGCCCGCGCCAGGCTCGGTCCGGCGGGCCGGGTGTTCCCCAAGTTGTCGCTCTGGGCGCCGACCGCGCGTAAGGTCGAGCTGGCCCTGTACGGCTCCCGCGGCGGGTGGTGGCCGCGCCGGGGCGCCGGCGCGCGCACGCTCCATCCCATGCGGCGCGACGACGAGACCGGCGTCTGGTCGGTACGCGGGCTGCCGACATGGTGGGGCCGCGAGTACACCTTCCTCGTCACACTGCATTCGGGGACGAACGAGGTCACCGACCCGTACGGCCTGGCCGTGACGCCCGACGGCGGGCGCAGCAGGCTCGTCGACCTGGACAGCCCCGCGCTCAAGCCGCCGGGCTGGGACCGCCTCGCCAAGCCCCCGGCCGTCCCCCAGCACCGGGCGTCGATCTACGAGCTGCACGTGCGCGACTTCTCCGCCTCCGACACGAGCGTGCCGGCCGGGCTGCGCGGCACGTACGCGGCCTTCGGCGCGGACTCCGCGGGGATGCGGGAGCTGCGGGCGCTGGCCGAGGACGGGCTGACGCACGTGCACCTGCTGCCGGTCTTCGACTTCGCCACGGTCCCCGAGCGCAGGTCCGGCAGGATCGAGCCGGACTGCGACTTCGCCGCGCTGCCGCCCGACTCCGAGCGGCAGCAGGAGTGCGTGGCGCGCACGGCCGCGACCGACTCCTTCAACTGGGGGTACGACCCGCTGCACTACACGGTGCCCGAGGGCTCGTACGCGACGGATCCCGACGAGAGGGTCAGGGAGTTCCGCGGCATGGTCGCCGCGCTCAACCGGGCCGGGCTGCGCGTGGTGATGGACGTGGTCTACAACCACACGCACTCCACCGAGGTGCTCGACCCGATCGTGCCCGGCTACTACCACCGGCTGCTGGAGGACGGGCGGGTGGCCGACTCGACCTGCTGCGCCAACACCGCGCCCGAGCACACGATGATGGGCAAGCTGGTCGTCGACTCGCTCGTCACCTGGGCGAGACAGTACAAGATCGACGGTTTCCGCTTCGACCTCATGGGCCACCACCCGAAGGCCGGCCTCCTCGCCGTCCGCCGCGCCCTCGACGAGCTGACCCCCGGCAGGGACGGCGTGGACGGCAAGTCGATCATCCTGTACGGCGAGGGCTGGAACTTCGGCGAGGTGGCCGGCGACGCCAGGTTCGAGCAGGCCACGCAGGCGAACCTGGCGGGGACCGGCATCGGCACGTTCACCGACAGGCTGCGCGACGCGGTGCGCGGCGGCAGCCCGTTCGACCCCGACCCCCGCGTGCAGGGGTTCGGCTCGGGGCTGGCGGGCGCGCCCAACGGGTCCCCCGCAAACGGCACGGCCGAGCAGCAGCGGGCCCGGCTCGCGTATTACGCCGACCTCGTCAGGATCGGGCTGACCGGCAGCCTGCGCGACTACGTGCTGCCGTCCGGGAAGAAGGGCTCGGAGATCTCCTACAACGGCTCTCCCGCCGGCTACACGGCCGCGCCGGGCGAGGCGGTGGCGTACGTGGACGCGCACGACAACGAGACGCTCTTCGACGCGCTGGCGTACAAGCTGCCGCAGCGGACGCCGATGGCCGACCGGGTGCGCATGCAGGTGCTGTCGCTGGCCACGGTGCTGCTGGCGCAGGGGACGGCGTTCGTGCACGCGGGCAGCGAGCGGCTGCGCTCGAAGTCCCTCGACCGCAACTCCTACGACTCCGGCGACTGGTTCAACCGGCTGCTGTGGGACTGCGCTTCCGGGAACGGGTTCGGCGCCGGCCTGCCGCCGAAGGCCGAGAACGAGGACCGGTGGCCGTACGCCAGGCCGCTGCTGGCGGACCCGGCTTTGAAGCCCGGCTGCGCGGAGATCGGCGACTGCCGGGCCCGGTTCGGGGAGCTGCTGCGGATCAGGGCGTCGTCGCCGGCGTTCGCGCTGGGGTCGGCGGACGAGGTGCGCCGGCGGCTGTCGTTCCCCGCGTCCGCCGAGGGGGTGATCACGATGCACGTGGACACGGCCGGGCTGGATCCGCGGTGGTCGTCGGTCACCGTGGTCTTCAACGCCACCCCGTCCACATGTGACCAGGTCGTGGAGCCGCTGGCCGGGCAGCCGGTGTCGCTCCACCCCGTGCAGGCGGCCTCCGGCGATCCCGTCGTACGAGAGTCGGCCTCCGACCCGGCCACCGGCACGCTGACGGTGCCGGGCCGCACGGTGGCGGTGTTCGTGGGTCTGCCGCGATAGGCGTCTGTGGGTGTGACGGGCGCCCTTGGCAAATCGTGCACCGGATATGGGTGCGACATCCCGACTTGAGGGAACAGTAACCAGGAATGCACATCACTGGCGTTGGCGGTCGCCGCAGCGCAGACTGGACAGACGGTGATCGCGTGGAGCAGTGGAGCACCCGTGGACAATCAGCTTGATCACATGCCGGTCCTGTCCCGCGGCAGACATCGCAACCCGAAACGCGGTGCCTGTTTCATGGAGCTGGCCTCCTACCTCGCGGGGGAGCGGTGGAGCGACCATCCGGCCTGCACCCACCCGTTGCTGGCCGCCCTCGCCCGCCTGGTCAACGACAACACCGGCGACGAAAGCCGCGCCAAGCTCGTCCGGCTCGTGCCGTCCATCATCGGCCTGGCCAGCGACGACCTGAGGGTGGACGCGCAGATCGCGCTGCGCTGCGCCACGACGGCCCTGCCGGTGGCGGCGGCCGAGCGCCAGCTCGCGCTGGCGGTGTCGGTGCTGGCGGCGGAGGAGATGCTGGCCCGGCTCGACGGTGCCCCGTCAGGGAGGCTCAGTGAGCTGAGCCGCCGGGCGATGGAGGAGGTGCCGCACGCGGCCGAGCAGGCCCGCCGCTTCAGCCGCGCGGCCCGGATCACGGAGAAGGGCTTCCGCCGGTACGCGGCGCCGAACGCGGTGCAGCTCTCGGTGGTCGGCATCGTCCAGGCCTGCATCCCCGACCCGGACGCGCTGCTGCGCCGGCTCCTGGAGGAGGCGATCGACGACTGCGCCGCCCTCATCCGCACCCCGGAACCCGCCGCCTCGGCCCCGGTCCACGCCTGACCGTTTCTGCGCGGCGCCCGATGCTGCGGGCGCCGCCGCCTATGCTTCGAACAGCTCGGCGGGGTCGAAGGACACGGGGAAGGGCTTGGTCAACGTCAGCGTCTCTCCTGCTTTGGCGTGGCCGACCGTCTCGTAGCCGTCCGGGCCCAGCTCGAGCACCTCGACATGCGGAATGTCAGCCCCTTCGATCTCGACCCTGATGAACACCTCGATGCCGGCTTTGGCGTATTTGGGCGGTTTAATCTCGTAGTCCCGCCGGCGATTGCCCGGCCCCGGGCTGACAACCTCGGCCACCGCCGCGACATCCGCGGCCTGGAAGACAACCGTCCGGTCCATGACCAGGTCGCGAGGTAGCACCGCAACGTCGGGGATGAGGCCGTCCTCCCCCACGCTCAGGTTGACCGTCTCAACCACTACGAGATCCGACTTCGCCGCCTTTGCCGCTGCAGCGAGGACCGCGCGCAAGCCGCCAGCGCACAATGCATGCAGCCCCATAGGCATAGGACTCACCACGAAACTCCCGTCGATCAACTCTATGCGCTCCCCAGACTCGGGGAGCTTGAGCCAGTCGTCGACGGTGTAACCGGTGACCTGACCGACGGGGAACAGGGCGAACCGCCTAGGCGGTGGATGTGCAACCAGCCAACCCTCCGCCGGCAGAGCACTCATGTCTTCGCCACCTTCCATAAGTCGAGTCTCGCATGCCGCAGCCACTCACGGCTATACGCGTTCACGCGATCACACCGAGTGACGCGACGACATTACCCTCGGTTGACCCGCCGGGCGTTCATTTCACGGAAACCCGCTTCTTCGCAGGTCAGGAAAGCCTCGCCTTCGTTGCGGATCTTGGTGATGTGCGCCTACATTTCCGATGAAATATCGGAAGTGGAGGCATTTCATGACGATTGAGCTGACTCGACCATATTCGCCGGAAAAGCATCACAGTCACCGTGATGTCACCGGTGGATGGTTGCGGCCCGCGGTGTTCGGGGCGATGGACGGGCTGGTGTCCAATCTCGCGTTGATCGCCGGAGTCGTGGGCGCCGCCGGGGCCGGGCGGGGGGCGGTGCTGGCCGGGTTCGCGGGGCTGATCGCCGGGGCCTGCTCGATGGCGGCCGGTGAGTACACCTCCGTCAAGTCGCAGACCGAGTTGATGCGGGCCGAGATCGCCGTCGAGCGGCGGGAGCTGGCCCGCAACCCCGAGGGCGAGCAGGCGGAGCTGGCGGCGCTGTACCGGGCGCGGGGGCTCGACGACGACCTCGCACGGCGGGTGGCCGCGGGGCTGTCGGTCGATCCCGAGCAGGCGTTGCGGGTGCACGTGCGCGAGGAGCTGGGCGTGGATCCCGACGACCTGCCCTCGCCTTACGTGGCCGCCGCGTCGTCGTTCTGCGCGTTCGCGACCGGGGCGCTGGTGCCGCTGGTGCCGTTCCTGTTCGGGGCGTCCGGGCTGGTGCTGGCCGCGGTGGTGAGCGTGCTGGCGCTGTTCGGGTTCGGGGCGGCGGTGGCGCGGATGACCGCCCGGCCGTGGTGGCTGGGCGGGTTGCGGCAGCTCGCGCTGGGCGCGGGAGCCGCCGCCGTGACGTTCGGGCTCGGGCATTTGCTGGGCGTCACCGTCTCATGACGCGCCAGAGGTCCATGGACGGGCGGAACGGCTCATGACGCGCCGCGGGTTCACGGGCGGGTGGCGGCGGCGAGCTTGACGCCGAGGGCGATGAGGGCGGCGCCGGTCAGGCCGTCCACCTTACGAGCACCCGGCCCTCCGGGATCAAGGTGGACCGCTCCCACGTCCAGGTCGGCACAGTGATCATCTCGGCCGGACGGTCAAGGTGGACGGGCGTGTCGAGGAGCGCGGAGTGCGGGGTGAGCGGCAGGCCGCCCGCCGGGATGACGACGCTCTCGAGCGGCGTGCGCAGGGTCGGGCCGTCCGGCTCGTCGAGCTCGCTGCGTACCCAGGTGTCCTCCCCGTCGAAGGACGTGAACGCCAGCGCCCCGCCGGGGGCGGCGCTGGAGTGGCGCAGCGCCCCGGCGGGCAGCCATCCGTGATGCCCGGCCCGGAAGGTGATGCCGGAGACGCACAGCTCGCCCTCCAGCAGCACGAACTCCTCCCCCGCCAGGTAGTGCCCGTGTTCGGCGCGGGCCCAGCCCGGCGGGAAGCGCACAATCGAGGCCGAACCGTCCAGTGGGGCCTGCCGCACCGGAAGGTTGGCGCCGGGAATCAGGAAGTCGCGGGCGGGCAGCTCCGCGTCGAGCAGGTCGACCAGCACGTCAGCGCCTGCGCCGCCACTTCTTGAAGATGGAGCGCACGGTCAGCGCCAGCACGACGAGCACGATCTGGCCGCCGATCACGATGCGGTTGACGTCGACGGCGGGCCGCCACTGGACGTCGCCGTCCTTGACCACGAACACGCCCGCGGGCGTGGCGCTGAGGCCGAAGCCGCCGCCGCTGCCGGCGTTCTCCTCGCCCTTCTCGCCCTTGCCATGTCCCTGCCCGCCGCCGCCTCCGTGGGCGACCCGGGCGACCGGGATGACGATGAGGTCGCCCTGCTGGATCGGCTCGCCGAAGACGCGCCCGACGGTCGCGGTGTCCTTCGCCTGCTCGACCACCTTCATGATGTCCATTCCCCCATCGTTACCCCGGATCGCCCGCCTGGCCACCTCAGTCGAACGTGGTGGAGATCTCGTGCCAGCCGCCCGGCGCGATCTTCTCGGCCGGCTCGGGCCCCCAGGAGCCCTTCTCGTACGGCAGCGGCGGCTCCGGCAGGTCGAGCACCCGCTGGACGATCCGCCACGACTCATCCACCAGGTCGAACCTGGCGAAACGCCGCGGGTCGCCGCTGATGGCGTCGGTCAGGATGCGCTCGTAGGCGGCCTCCATCGGCCCGAGCACCTTGGTGAAGTCGACGCTGACCGGCACCGGCCTGGTGTGCTGCTTGCCCGGCTCCTTGGCCAGCAGGTCGAAGGTGACCCCGGCGTCCGGCTGGAGCCGGAACCTGATGAGGTTGGGGCTGGCGGGCGCGTCGCCACCGCGGAACATCGTCACCGGCGGCCTGCGCAGCTCGGCGACGATCTCCAGATCGGTGGTCGGCAGCGCCTTGCCCGAGCGGATGCACCACGGCACGCCGGCCCAGCGCCAGTTGTCGACGTAGGCGCGCAGGGCGACGAACGTCTCGGTGGTGGAGCCGGGGCGCACGCCGTCGGTGTCGAGGTAGCCCGTGTACTGGCCGCGTACGACGTCGGACGGGTCGATGGCCTGGACGGCGCGCAGCACCCGCCACTTCTCGTCGAGCTGGGCCCGGGCGTCGGTGGACGGCGGCGGGTCCATGGCGAGAATGGCCAGCAGCTGGAGCAGGTGATTTTGCACCACGTCGCGGACGGTGCCGTTGGCGTCGTAGAAGGCGCCGCGGTCGCGCACGTCGAAGTCCTCGGCCATGGTGATCTGGACGCTGCGAACGTGGCTGCGGTTCCAGATGGGCTCGAGCAGGGTGTTGGCGAACCTGAAGACCATGAGGTCCTCGACCGGCTCCTTGCCCAGGAAGTGGTCGACGCGCCGCAGGTGGTCCTCGTCGAAGTGCTTCAGCAGCTCGTCGTTGAGCGCGCGGGCGGAGTCGAGGTCGTGGCCGAACGGCTTCTCCACGACGAGCCTGGCGTTCTGGTTGAGCCCCACCCCGGCCAGCCCCTCGGCGACCGCGGCGAACAGCGCCGGCGGGACCGCGAGGTAGTGGACGAGGAAGCCCTTGCCCGCCACCTCCTCGCGCAGCCTGGCGAACGTCTCGGGGTCGCGGTAGTCGCCCGCGACCAGCCGCAGGTTGCCGGCCAGCTTGTCGAAGGCCGCGTCGTGCACGCCGCCGACGGCCTCGCGGGCGTGCTCGCGCAGCCCGTCGAGGTCCATGTCGGTCTTGGCCACGCCGATGACGGGCAGGTCGAGGCGGCTGTCGGCGGTGAGGCGGTAGAGGGCGGGCAGGATCATCTTGCGCGCGAGGTCGCCGGTGACGCCGAACAGCACCAGCGCCCCCGCCCGCTCCGTGCCGTGCGCGTGCCCGGCCCTGGACGCGTGGCCCATGTCAGACGCGCCTTCCGCGCAGCTCGCGGTATTTCCGCACGAGCTGCTCGGTGGAGGCGTCGGGGAACGTGGTGGGCGGCTCGTCGGAGGTGAGCGCGGGCGCCAGGTCGAGCGCCATCTTCTTGCCCAGCTCGACGCCCCACTGGTCGAAGGAGTCGACCCCCCAGATGACGCCCTCCACGAACACGATGTGCTCGTAGAGCGCGACGAGCTGGCCGAGCGTCGAAGGGGTCAGCTTGGGGGCGAGGATCGTGGAGGTGGGCCGGTTTCCCGGCATCACCTTGTGCGGCACGATGTCCGGCGGGGTGCCCTCCCCGGCGATCTCCTCGGCCGTCTTGCCGAACGCCAGCGCCGACGTCTGGGCGAGGAGGTTGGCGGTGAGCTGGTCGTGCATGCCCTCGCGATCGTCGAACGGCTCGGCGAAGCCGATGAAGTCGGCCGGCACGAGGCGGGTGCCCTGGTGGAGGAGCTGGTAGAAGGCGTGCTGCCCGTTGGTGCCCGGCTCGCCCCAGAAGATCTCGCCGGTGTCGACCGCCACGGGGGTGCCGTCGGCGCGCACGGACTTGCCGTTGGACTCCATGGTGAGCTGCTGCAGGTAGGCCGGGAAGCGGTGCAGCCGCTGGCTGTAGGGCAGCACGGCGCGGGTCTCGGCGCCGAAGAAGTCGGCGTACCAGATGCCGAGCAGGGCCATCAGCACCGGCATGTTGGCCTCGAACGGGGCGGTGCGGAAGTGCTCGTCGACGGTGTGGAAGCCGGCCAGCATCTCGCGGAACCGGTCGGGCCCGATCGCGATCATCAGGGACAGGCCGATGGCGCCGTCGTAGGAGTAGCGGCCGCCGACCCAGTCCCAGAAGCCGAACATGTTGTCGGTGTCGATGCCGAACTCGGCGACCTTCGCGGCGTTGGTGGAGACGGCCACGAAGTGCTTGGAGACCGCGTCCTCGCCCAGGGCCTCGACCAGCCAGCGGCGGGCGACCCTGGCGTTGGTGAGCGTCTCGAGCGTGGTGAACGTCTTGGAGCTGACCACGAACAGCGTGGTCGCCGGGTCGAGGCCGGCGAGGTTGCCGGTGATGTCGGCCGGGTCGATGTTGGAGACGAACCTGGCCGTCACGCCCGCGTCGGCGTAGTCGCGCAGCGCCTCGTAGGCCATGGCGGGGCCCAGGTCGGAGCCGCCGATGCCGATGTTGACCACGGTCTCGATCGGCTTGCCCGTGGCGCCCTGCCACTCCTTGGACCTGACCCGGCCGACGAAGGCGCTCATCTTGTCGAGCACGGCGTGCACGTCGGCGATCACGTCCTGCCCGTCCACGACCAGCTCGGCGTCACGGGGCAGGCGCAGCGCGACGTGGAGGACGGCGCGGTCCTCGCTGACGTTGATGTGCTCGCCGCCGAACATGGCCGAGATCCGCTCGCGCAGCCCCGCCCGCTCGGCGAGGGCCACGAGCAGCTCGATCGTCTCGTCGGTGGCGCGGTGCTTGGCGTAGTCGAGGTGGAGGTCGCCGGCGGTCGCGGTCATGCGCCCGGCCCGGCCCGGGTCCCCGGCGAACAGCTCGCGCAGATGCTTGCCCGCCAGCTCCTCATGGTGCTTGCCGAGAGCCGCCCACTCCTGGCTCTGGGTGATGTCGCCGTTCACGCTTCCTCCTCGTGTCGCCAAACCGGATCACCATCGTGCCGTAACCCATTACCCACCGAGATTGATTCCGCGCATGGCGCAGCGGACTCTTTAGGACCTCAGTGGGATTCGCGGCCCACGTGGTCGCCGCTGGAGCCGACGAGGAAGTCCAGGTCCGCGCCGCGGTCGGCCTGGGTGACGTGCTCGACGTAGAGGCGCTCCCAGCCGCGTGCGGGCTTGGCGTGCCCGTTCACCGCCGGCTCCCTGGCGGCCAGCTCGGCGTCGGGGATGTCCACGTCGAGCCTTCTCGCGGCCACGTCGAGCACGATGGGGTCGCCGGTGCGCACCTTCGCCAGCGGGCCGCCGGCCGCCGCCTCTGGCGCGGTGTGCAGGACGACCGTGCCGTACGCGGTGCCGCTCATGCGGGCGTCGCTGATGCGCACCATGTCGCGCACGCCCTTCTCCAGCAGCTTGGCGGGCAGCGGCAGGTTGCCGACCTCGGGCATGCCGGGGTAGCCCTTCGGGCCGCAGCCGCGCAGCACGAGCACCGAGGTCTCGTCGATGTCCAGGTCGGGCGAGTCCAGCCGGGCGTACACGTCCTCGATGCTGTCGAAGACGACGGCCCGGCCGCGGTGCCGCCGCAGCTCGGGCGTGGCGGCGGCGGGCTTGATCACCGCTCCGCCGGGGGCGAGGTTGCCGCGCAGGACGGCGATGCCGGCGTCGGGCAGCAGCGGGTCGGCGCGGCGGCGGATGACGCTCTCGTCCCAGATCTCCGCGCCCGCGAGGTGCTCGACGAGCGGCCGCCCGGTGACGGTGATCGCCTCCGGGTCGAGCAGGTCCTCGACCTGCTTCAGCACGGCCGCGAGGCCGCCCGCCCTGAACAGGTCGTCCATCAGGTGCCGCCCGGCCGGCTGGAGGTCCACGAGCAGCGGCACCCCCGAGCCCGTGCGGTCGAAGTCGTCCAGGGCGAGGTCCACGCCGAGGCGGCCGGCGACGGCGAGCAGGTGGACGACGGCGTTGGTGGAGCCGCCCACGGCGGCCAGGGTCACGATGGCGTTGAGGAACGAGCCCCTGGTCATCACCTGGCTCGGCCTGCGGCCCTGGGTGACCAGGTCCACGGCGAGGCGGCCGGTCTCGTGGGAGCGCTCGAGCAGGCGGCTGTCAGGGGCGGGGGTGCCCGCGGTGCCGGGCAGCGTCATGCCGAGCGCCTCGGCCATGCAGGCCATGGTGGAGGCGGTGCCCATCGTGTTGCAGTGGCCGCGGCTGCGGATCATGGACGACTCGGACTCCAGGAACGCCTCGCGGGAGAGCGTGCCCGCGCGGACCTCCTCGCTCAGGCGCCACACGTCGGTGCCGCAGCCGAGCGGCGCGCCGCGGAAGTGGCCGGTCAGCATGGGGCCGCCGGGCATCACGACGGCGGGCAGGTCCACGGAGGCGGCGGCCATGAGCAGCGACGGGATGGTCTTGTCGCAGCCGCCGAGCAGCACGACGCCGTCGATGGGGTTGGCGCGCAGCATCTCCTCGGTGGCCATGGCGGCCAGGTTGCGCCAGAGCATGGCGGTCGGGCGCACGTTCGTCTCGCCGAGGGAGACGACGGGCAGGTCGAGCGGGACGCCGCCGGCCTCCCAGACGCCGTTCGCGACGCTCTCGGCGACCTCGTTCAGGTGGGAGTTGCACGGGGTGAGGTCGGAGGCGGTGTTGGCGATGGCGATGTGCGGCTTGCCGCCCTCGAACGCCTCACGGGGGAGGCCGCGCCGCATCCACGCCCGATGGATGTAGGAGTTCCGGTCGTTCCCCGAATACCAGCGCGAACTCCTCAAAGCCATGAACGGCACCTTATCGGGCGTTTTGGGGATTCAGCACGCCCTGTGGAGGAAGCAGCAGGGCATGGACCATATCGACGCGTACTGGCGGGCGGCGAACTACCTGTCCGTCGGGCAGATCTACCTGCTGGACAATCCCCTGCTCAGCGAGCCGCTGCGGCCCGAGCACGTCAAGCCCCGCCTGCTCGGCCACTGGGGCACGACGCCCGGGCTGAACTTCTGCTTCGCCCACCTCAACCGGGTGATCAAGGAGCGGGACCAGGACATGATCTACATCGCCGGTCCCGGGCACGGCGGGCCCGCCGCGGTGGCGCACTCGTGGCTGGAGGGCTCGTACCCGGAGCGCTATCCGGACCTCTCGCAGGACGTGGAGGGCATGCGGCGGCTGTTCCGCCAGTTCTCCTTCCCCGGCGGGGTCCCGAGCCACGTCGCCCCCGAGACGCCCGGCTCGATCCACGAGGGCGGGGAGCTGGGCTATTCGCTCGCGCACGCGTACGGGGCCGCGTTCGACAACCCGGACCTGGTCGTGGCGTGCATCGTCGGCGACGGCGAGGCCGAGACGGGCCCGCTCGCGGCGAGCTGGCACTCCAACAAGTTCCTGGAGCGCGAGCGCGACGGCATCGTGCTGCCCATCCTGCACCTGAACGGCTACAAGATCGCCAACCCGGCCGTGCTCGCCCGCATCCCCGAGGCCGAGCTGCTCAAGCTCATGGAGGGGTACGGCTACCGCCCCCACGTCGTGGGCCCCGACCACGGGGAGATGGCCCGCGCGCTGGACACCGTGTTCGACCAGATCGCCGCCTACAAGCGGGGCGAGGCCGACCGGCTGCCGATGATCGTCCTTCGCACGCCGAAGGGGTGGACGGGGCCGCGCGAGGTGGACGGCAAGCAGATCGAGGGCACGTGGCGGGCGCACCAGGTGCCGCTGGCCAAGGTCCGCGAGAACGCAGCCCACCTGGCCATGCTCGAGGAGTGGATGCGCTCGTACCGGCCGGAGGAGCTGTTCGACTCCGGCGGCAGGCCCGTGCAGGAGATCCTGGACACCGTACCGCGCGGCACGCGCAGGATGAGCGCGAACCCGCACGCCAACGGCGGCGAGCTGCTCGTGCCGCTGCGGCTGCCCGACTTCCGCAGGCTGGCGGTGGAGGTCAAGTCGCCCGCCACGCAGTCGAGCGAGCCGACGCGGGTGCTGGGCGGGTTCCTGCGCGACGTGATCGCCGCGAACCCCCGGACGTTCCGGCTGATGGGCCCGGACGAGACCGAGTCGAACCGGCTGTCGGAGGTGTTCGAGGCCACGGACCGGGCGTGGGACGCCGAGATCCTGCCGACGGACGAGAACCTGGCCCCCGGCGGGCGGGTGATGGAGGTGCTGAGCGAGCACCTGTGCCAGGGCTGGCTGGAGGGCTACCTGCTGACCGGCAGGCACGGGCTGTTCAACTGCTACGAGGCGTTCATCCACATCGTGGATGCCATGTTCAACCAGCACGCCAAGTGGCTGGAGTCGGCGCGGAAGATCCCGTGGCGGCGGCCGGTGGCGTCGCTGACGTACCTGCTGTCGTCGCACGTGTGGCGGCAGGACCACAACGGGTTCAGCCACCAGGACCCGGGCTTCCTCGACGTGGTGGTGAACAAGAAGGCCTCGGTGGTGCGCGTCTACCTGCCGCCGGACGCGAACACGCTGCTGTCGGTCGCCGACCACTGCCTGCGCTCGCGCGACTACGTCAACGTGATCGTGGCAGGCAAGCAGCCGGTGCTGGACCTGTTCACGATGGAGGAGGCCGTCGCGCACAACACGCGCGGCCTGGGCATCCTGCCGTGGGCCTCCACCGACGACGGCGCCGAGCCGGACGTGGTGCTGGCCTGCGCGGGCGACGTGCCCACGCTGGAGACGCTGGCCGCCGCCGCACTGCTGCGCGAGCACGTGCCCGCGCTGAAGGTACGGGTGATCAACGTCGTGGACCTCATGCGGCTCCAGCCGCCGTCGGAGCACCCGCACGGCATACCGGACGCCGAGTTCGACACCCTCTTCACCAGGGACAAGCCGGTCATCTTCGACTTCCACGGCTATCCATCGCTGATCCACCAGCTCACCTACCGCCGCCACAACCACGGCAACATCCACGTGCGCGGCTACAAGGAGGAGGGCACCACGACGACGCCGTTCGACATGGCCATGCTCAACGACATCGACCGCTACCACCTCGTCATGGACGTCATCGACCGCGTGCCGGGGCTCGGCGCCACCCAGGCTCACCTGCGCCAGCGCATGAGCGACGCGCGGCTGCTGGCGCGCGCCCACACGCGTGACCACGGCGAGGACACCCCGGAGATCAGGTCGTGGACGTGGCCGGACGCATCCTCGTGCTGAACACGGGCTCGTCGTCCATCAAGTACGAGCTCGTGGACATGCGCACCCGTGAGCGCCCGGCCAGGGGGTTGGTCGAGCGGGCCGTGTCGCCGCCGGGCGCGGAGGTGGCCGTGCTCGTCATCCCCACGGACGAGGAGTGGGAGATCGCCAGCCAGGCGCTCGCCCTGCTCGGGTCATGACGGGCCGGCCGGATCCTGGCGGCCGGCCGAGTCGCGACGGCCTGCCGGGTCCTGGCGGCCGGCCGGGTCGTGGGTCCTGGGGACGGCGGGCACCCAGAAATCCACGGTCGTGCCCTCGCCTGGCGCGCCGCGGATGTCCCACCAGCCGCCCGCCGTCTCGGCCCGCTCGCGCATCTCGATCAGGCCGAAGTGCCCGTCCCGGTGCTCCCGGTGCGTGACGCCGATCCCGTCGTCGCGCACCCGTACGTGGACGCCGCCGTCGAGCGAGGCCAGCCGCACGCTGACGGTGTTCGCCCCGGCGTGCTTGCGCACGTTCGTCAGGGCCTCCTGGCAGATGCGGAACACGGTGATCGCGGCCTCCGCGGGCGGCTCGCCGTCCAGGTCGCACGCCAGCTCGTACGCCACGCCCGACATCTCCCGCTCCAGGTACGCGGCCAGCCCCTCCACCAGCCCGTCGCCCGGCGGTCGTAACCGGAAGACCAGGTCGCGCAGGCGCCCCACGGCGGCCTCGACGGCGTCGTCCAGCGAGCCGACGGCGGTGGCGTACTCCTCGGGCAGCCGCTCCCCCAGGGCGCGCAGCCGCATCCCGACCGCGACCATGGACTGGATGGTGTCGTCGTGCACGTCGGAGGCGATCCGGCGGCGCTCCCGCTCCTGGGCCTGGACGAGGTGGGCGAGCAGCAGGCCGCGCTCGTCCAGCGCCCTGGCCATGCTGCGCCGCTCGGTCAGGTCGCGCGTCACCTTGCCGTACCCGCGCAGCTCGCCGTGCTCGTCGAACAGAGGGGTGATGACCACGCTCGCCCAGAACCTGGTGCCGTCCTTGCGCACCCGCCACCCCTCCTCCTCCCAGCGGCCGTCGGCGGCGGCCGTCTCCAACTCCATGGGAGGCTTGCCGGCCGCCACGTCCTCGGGCGGATAGAAGACGGAGAAGTGGGTGCCGATGATCTCCTCGGCGGTGTAGCCCTTGATGCGCTGAGCTCCGGCGTTCCAGCTCACGATCCTGCCGTGGGGGTCGAGCATGAAGATGGCGTAATCGCGGATGCTCTGGACGAGCAACCTCATGTCCTTTTCCGGGAGGTCATCCACGGCCATACCGCAGCTTTTCACGACATGGCGGGAGGTCCCAAACCTTCGTCCTCGGGCTCAGGGTTCGGAGCGGCCGCTCTCGATCGGGGCGAGGCGGGGCGCCAGCTCGCACCAAACCACCTTCCCGCCGCTCCGGGGCGAGATCCCCCAGCCGGTGGACAGCAGGCTGACGACGTGCAGCCCCCAGCCGTTGGCCGGACCGGGCTCACGCGGCTCGGGCAGCCGCTCCCCCGCGTCGCCCACCTCGACGCGTACCTGCGCCGCGCTGCCCCTCATCCGCAGGGACGGCGGGCCGTCGCCGTGCACGAGCGCGTTCGTCACAAGCTCGGACACCACCAGCAGGACATCCTCGTGATGGCCCTGGTAGCCGCACTCGGCCAGGGCCCGGCGGGCCATCCGGCGCGCCGCCGTGATGCTGCCTATCTCCTTCGGCAGGGGCGTGTCCACCTGGTACGGCCCCACCTCCTCGCTGCCCACCCCTCTACTGTCAGGTAACGCGGCACCCGATCACGAGACGCAACCGCTCCAGATCGCCTGATGCGGCTGGGGGACGCGGCATGGTGCAGATGCGTCAGTCGAGCAGCCCGTCCCTGCGGGCGAGCGCCACCGCTTCCAGCTTGGACCTGGCGCCCAACTTCTCCAGGACGTGCTGAACGTGGTTGCGTACCGTATTGCGGGCCACGCCGAGGCGTTCGCTGATCTCGAGCGTGCTGGCGCCCTCGGCCAGAAGCAGCAGCGTCTCCCGCTCGCGGGCCGTCAGCGCCGACCCCAGCAGCCCCGCCCGCCCGGTCAGCCGGTCGAGCAGCCCCGGCAGCAACCCGGGTGCGAGCACCACTCCGCCGGCCGCCACCTCCCGCACGGCCGACTCCAGCTCTCCCAGCCGGGACGACTTCACCACCAGCCCGGCGCCCCCGGCCGCCACCACCCTGGCCGCCACGGAAGCGGTCGCCTCGCCGGTCAGCACCAGCACCCGCGCCCTGGGCGCCGCCGCGGCGAGTCTTTCGATGGCCGTGATCCCGTCGCCGTCGGGCAGGCGCCGGTCGAGCACGACGACGTCGGGCTGGAACCTCCCGGTCTCGGCCACGGCCCCGGCGATGGTGCCGGTCTGGGCCACCACCTCGAACCCGGGCACCTTGCCGAGGGCCAGCCCGATGGCCTCGGCGACCATGGCGTGGTCCTCGACGAGAACGACCCGGATCGTGGGGGGAGTCGCCATCCTTCGTGCCTCTGTCCGTGGGTCCTGCTGCCGCACGGGCCGCCCCGGGGACGGCCGGCGCCACGAGCAGTGTCCCACGACCCACCACGCGCCCGCACGACCTGCCCCCGGCCCCACCCGAGCCCGCGGCACACAACGGTCACGACGCGGTCCAGCGCCACGGGTGTCGCTACTTGTGGGATACCGGGCGCCCCTTGAGCTTCGGGTGCTTGGTCTCCCAGTATCGCCAGCCCTCCACCCTGGCGGGCACGTTGGCTATTCCACTGGCGGCCTCGACCTCGCGGCACGTCCCGAGCACCTCCCAGGCCGACCAGCCGATGCGGTAGCCGAAGACCCGGTACCACATATTCCCGTACTTTCCTTTGCTGATCTCCCGCGAATATTCGTGGCCGGTGAAGACCATGTGCCGCTCTTCGAGGTGCGGAAGCCCCAGCTTGCGGAATTCGCGGACCAGGTCCTTCGTCTCGAACTTGTGGGTGACGATCCATTTCCTCTCGAGCTCGGTCTCCAGGAACGCGAGCACTTCGTGCTCCCTCGTGACCGACACCGTCATCGTGCCGCCGGGACCGTCGATGTAGCGGGTGCGCGGCAGGAAGAAGTTTCGCGGCGAGAGCTCATGGACCCTGTAGTAGACATGCGGGTTGCACCTGCCGTGGTCGAAATGGCGGCGAGTGAAGACATCGACGTCGGGGGTGGCCGTCTCTGTCGCGGTCTCTGTCGCCGTCTCCGTCACCGTGGCGGTCGGGGTCGCGGTCGGGGTCACCGTCGGAGTCACCGTCGGAGTCACCGTCGGAGTCACCGTCGGAGTCGGAGTCACCGTCGGGGTGAGAGCCACCCGCGGGCTGGGAGCCACCCTCGGGGTGGGAGTCGGGCTGGAGATCCGGACCGGGGTCAGGGTCGGCGTCACGACCCCGAGAGGGACGTCGGGGGCGTTGTCCGCGTTCGCCGACGAGGTCGAAACCGCGACCAGAGCCATGGAAAGGGAGCCGCATATCGCCCTCTTCATCGCGTGACGTGCCGTGGGCCGGGCGGGCTTGGCTGTGGCTTTTGTCCGGACATTGGGCGTGAACATGTACCGTTCCTTTCGGAATCTGTCGCAATTGACCCGCAGGCCGGAATGCGGCCCGTACCGGCCGCCGAGCGGGCCGAACAAGATCGGTACGATGTTTGCAGTTGCCGCTGGCCATGCCGTAACGCCACGCCGAAGGCGAATTCCCCGTGCCTGGAAAGAGCCGGTGAAAAAGTGTCATCAGCGGGTCGCGTCTTTGACAAAGACGCATCATGGCGACCCGGGCGCCGCGCCGGCCGGTTTTGGAGGAGAATATCGGCTGTGTCCTCCGCGTCCTCAGTGCTGCGTCTCGCGCGGGCCGTCGTGTTCGCGACGGTCTGCGGCGCGGTGTCGGCGGGCGGGCACGCGCTGGCGGGCGGCGGTCTCGTGCCGTTCGGGGTCTACCTGGCCGGGGTGCTGGCGGCGCTCGGGCTCGCGTACCTGATCGACGGGCGCGAGCGCGGGCCGGCCGCCGTGCTGGTGGCGACCACGAGCACGCAGTTGGTGCTGCACCAGCTCTTCGAGCGGCTCGCGCCCGCCGCAGGGGCGGGCGCGGCGCACGGGCATCCCGCGCCCGGCATGACGCTGGTGCATCTCACGGTGGCCGCGCTGACGGCGTGGTGGCTGCATCGGGGCGAGCGGGCGCTGTGGCTCGTGATCCGCCTCTACGCCGCGCCGCCGCCGCTCATCCGGCTGCTCGCCGCCGTCCCGCCCGAGGTCTGCGCGCCCTCGTGGCGGCCGGTGACCTCCGCAGTCCCCGTGTACGCCGGCAGGACCGTCTCCGGCACGATCAGCAGGCGAGGCCCGCCCGGCGGGCCAAGGCACTTCGGTTGAAGTCCATGTCCCTTGGCGCGGCCCCGCGGGGGCGTACCTTTGCCTGTGTCCGGACGGCGCCATGCGCGCGGCCGGAAGATCGTTCTGGAGACCCACCATGGCGTTCCTGCCACGTCACATCCTCGGGGCGGCCCTCGCGTGCGCCCTTGTCCTGGTGTCCACCGCTTCCCCGGCGCTCGCCCACGACTCGCTCAAGAGCAGCTCGCCCGCCAAGAACGCGCAGGTCGGCTCGGTCAAGGAGATCGAGCTCGAATACAGCGCCAGCGTCCAGTTCCCGTTCGTCGTGCTGCACGACACGGCGGGCAAGGCGGTCCCGCTCGGCAGGCCGCGGCTCGCCGGTCCGAAGGTGTTCGCCGACGTGCCCCAGCCACTCGCGCCGGGCTCGTACGTCATCGCCTGGCGCGTCGTTTCGTCCGACGGCCATCCCATTGAGGGCGAAATCCCCTTCAGCGTGAAAGGATCAGCTTCTCCATCGGCCTCGCCCTCGCGCTCCGGCGAGGGGTCAACGGTGAACACGCCGCCCCAGGCGGCCGGCGAGCAGGGCACGGCGTCGGCGGGTGTTCCCGGCTGGATCTGGGGCGGGCTGGCGGTGCTTGTCGTGCTGGGTGCGCTCGTCCTGATCTGGACCGTGCGCCGCGGCCCGGATCGGGAGGAAGTGGATGCGGATTGAGCAAGCCAGGCAGATCGCCCGGCAGTGGGTGCAGGAAGAGGGCGCCGCGCTGCCGGGTTTCGAGGGTGCGTTCCTGACCGGGTCGGCCCTGTGGGCCGACCCGGCCGCGGAGCTGGCCCCGACCTCCGACGTGGACGTCATCGTGGTCGCGGACCAGCCCGCCCGCCTGGGCAAATTCGCCTACAAGGGGATCCTGCTCGAGGTCTCCTCCATTCCCGAGCTCGGCTCCGCGCACGACGTGCTGAGCGACTACCACCTGGCCGGCAGCTTCCACCTCCCGTGCGTGCTGGCCGACCCGTCCGGGCGGCTGACCGAGATCCAGCGGGTGGTCTCGCGCGACTTCGCCGAGCGGCCATGGATCCTGGCCCGCTGCACCAACGCCATGGATCGGGTGCGCGGGTTCATCAACGGCATCGACGAGCGCGCGTCCCTGCCCGACCAGGTCACCTCGTGGTTGTTCGGCACCGGGGTGACCACACACGTGCTGCTGGTGGCCGGGCTGCGCAACCCCACGATCCGCCGCCGGTACGAGGCCGTGCGCGACCTGCTCGCCGAGCACGGCCGGCTGGACTTCCACGAGAGCCTGCTCGACCTGCTGGGCTGCACCAACCTCAGCGTGGCGCAGGTCACGCGGCATCTGGCCGCGCTGGAGAAGGTGTTCGACGCGACGGCCACCGTGCGGGCGCCCTCGTACCGGTTCGACTCCGACATCACCCCGCCGGCGCGGCCCGTCGCCATCGACGGCACCCGCGACCTGATCCTGCGCGGGCTGCACCGGGAGGCGGTCTTCTGGCTGGTGGCCACGTACGCGCGCTGCCTGGCGAAGCGGTCGGCCGCCGGGAAGTCGGGCTACGAGGACGGCTTCCGCGAGCTGCTCGGCGACCTGGGCGCCGAGACGCGCAAGGACCGCCGCCGCCGGGGCGATCTCGTCCTGGCGGCGCTGCCCGAAGTGTGGCAGACCGCGATGGCCCTGTGCTGAGGGGTAACGAAAGCGATGGAGTACGCCCGCACCATCAGGAAGGCCGTCCCGCATCAGCGGGTGATCTTCGCTGTGCACGAAATGAGGCGCCTGGGCCGCCGAGCTGCTCACCATCGCCGAGGACCTGCGTCATCACGACATCGAGCTGGAAACCGGCCGACCAGCCCGCGCTCCAGCGGCTGAGGCCGCCTGTCTCGACGGCGAGGTCAGCGCGAATGAGCCTGCGAATGAACCTCTTCGTGAGCCTCTTCGAGAGAACATCCCGCCAGGAGCGCCGCGACCCCGCCGGCGAAGTTGGCGCACTCGAAGATGTCCTCGTGCGGGCAGGCCAGGCCATGGGCGATGGCGGTGCGTGCCACCTGGGCCTGGGCAATCCGTTGATCCAGCTCGGTGAGCTTGCGTTCGTACAGCTCCCGCCAACCGTCGCCGGCCGGCGAACGAGACGCGATGAACGCTTTGACCTCCCGCAACGTGAAACCGACATCTCGCAGCAACACCACCAAACCGACCAGCTCAACCGCCGATGGCGGATAACGCCGTTGGCCTGAGACCCGGGCCGGCGCCGGTAGCAGGCCGAGCTCCTCCCAGTAGCGCAAGGCGGAGGTGGCGACACCCGTGCGGCTCGCCAGCTCACCGATCGTCAACTGCTCGCCCATTTGACTTCAAGTGTACTTGAAGTCGTTGACTGGCGATCATGCAGACAGCAGGTACATCTCTCAAGCAACGCGCGCTCAGAAAATTGGTGCGCCAGGCGCACCACCCCCGGGGCATCGTCGGGTGGGCGGTCGGCCGGATGTTCGCTCATCGCCCCTCCAACCGGCAGCGCAACACCTGGGCGGTGTCGTTGCTGGACGTGCAGCCCACCGACCGGGTGCTCGAAATCGGCTTCGGTCCCGGCATCGCCATCGCCGAGCTCGCCCGCCGCGCCACCCGGGGCCACGTCTTCGGCATCGACCACTCGCAGGCCATGGTCCGGCAGGCCGCCCGCCGCAACGCCGCCGCCGTCCGCGCCCACCGCGTCCACCTCACGCAAGCCTCCGTGGAGCAGTTGCCGAGCTTCGGCGATCCGCTCGATGCCGTCCTCGCCGTCAACTCCGTGGGGTTCTGGCCCGACCCGGTGAAGCGGCTTCGCGAGCTGCGCAGCCTGCTGCGCCCCGCAGGACGCATTGCGCTCGTCAGCCAGCCCCGCTGCCCCGGCGCCACCCGGGACACCACGGTCCGAGCCGCCCAAGAGCTCCAGGACATGCTCACCCAGGCGGGCTTCACCCATCTGCGGGTCGAGACCCTCGAGCTCGACCCGCCCGTTGCCTGTGTACTCGCCGGCAATCCGCCCGGCATGCCGTCATGACCGCAGACACACACCGACCGGCTTCCCCGCCGGCGTTACGGTGCGTAGTCCGTCGTCGGCCTGGTGGTCGGCTCTCGTGGCGCTGACCCGCGCCGGATTCGCTAGTAGTACAGCCTCCCTACCACATTGGCGGTGCCGAACCAGTCACAGATATCCGCCTGCAAACGCACCGAAACCGTGCGTCCTGTTCTGTTGGTCCACAACGGTTCGGCGGCGTCGCCAACCCTGATACAGGGAGACTCCTTGCCGACAGGCTCGCCACTCCTCATGAGCCGGAATTTAACTCTTTTGCCCTTGGAGCCGGCTACGGCCACCGAGACCTTCCGGCCGGAGCGCACGTTGATGGTCGATTCCGGGCAGGAGTAGAAGCGGTCGCCGCCGACCACGCCGCAGTCGAACGGCCGGGAAGCCATCAGGGCAGCGGCTGATGCCGGAGCCGCCCCCAGGCTGAACAGTCCCGCCATTGCCACGGCGCCGGTCGCCAGGGAGGCGGCCCGGACAATGGCACGGGTGCGGCTGCGCGTAGCGGGGGCGGTCTTGATGTGGCGGGTTTGCGTTACGATCATTTTATTCCTCGCGTCTTTGGCGGTTTCCTCCTTTTGAGGATCCAGCGCGCGGATAGGAAATGCACGGGTGTTTAAGCTGTGGCCTAAACACCCGCGCCACCGGCCCTTCAGAAGTGCTGAGCTGTCCGTGTACGCACCTGACGCGGCGGCGGACCGGCGTGCCCCGGGAGGCCAGGGACCCGTGGGTTTTCGTGTCGACTGGTAGTCGTGCTGAATAAGGCTGAATAAGAAGGCTGCAACATCCCTGCAAGCAGGCCGCGTTAACAAGGGGTACGTCAAGAGAGTCAACTTCGTCGAGGGCGGCGAATGCTGCGTATTCACTTCACCAGTACGGATCTGGCACGTACGCATGTCGCCGAGGCCCCCGACCCCCTTTGGGAGATCGTTTTCAGCCTGCAGATGCTGCAGGCCCGTTACGGGCGTTTACCCTTCGCCGAGTGGCGGCTGCGGGTGAGAACCGATGTCCAGCGGCGCGGCGGGACACGTGAGGTACGGCAGCTCTTGCCGCTCGTTCCCAACGCCAGCTACTTTCCCGATTTCCTCACCCCGGTGGAGGGCCGGCTGGGCCTGGAAGCGGGGATCGAAGCCGTGATCGGTACATCACCGGTTCGAATCGGGCACGAATTAGGCATCCTGCACGATCGCGTGGGCGCCCCGGCCTGGGCTCGGGAGCTGACCGACCGCTCTCCACACGCCCGAGCGCGGCTCGGGCGGATGCTGGCGGTCTACCACGCGCACGCGCTGGCACCGTACTGGTCCGTGATTTGCCGCCGCGCCGAAGCCGACCACGCCCGCCGCACACAGACCCTGCGTGCGGCGGGCACCGGGGGCCTGCTGGACAGCTTCCGTCCCGCCATGCGGTGGCGGCCGCCTGTCCTGGAGATTCCCGGATATCCAGTCGAGAAGGATCTCCATTTACAGGGGCGCGGCTTACTTCTCATTCCCTCTCACTTCTGCTGGAAGCGTCCGGTGTCGTTCGCGGACGGCGACCTTCCGCCGACCCTGCTGTATCCGCTCAGTCGAGATCCACACTGGATGTGCTTCCAGGAGCCGGACGTCCACTCCAATGACCCGCTGGCCCGGCTGCTCGGACGGACGCGGGCCGCCGTCCTGCGGGCCGTCTCCAGTGTCCCCAACACCAGCGAGCTCGCCCGCCGTACCGGCATCACGCCGGCCGCCGCCAGCCAACACACATGCGTGCTTCGTGAGGCCGGGCTCATTACCAGCCACCGGCACGCCAATAGCGTCTTCCACCAGCCCACCGAGCTGGGTGCGGCACTCCTGAACCCTGCACAGACCCGTGGCGTCGGCCCCTGAGCCGGTTGTTTCAGCGCAGACCTCTTCATCAGCGCGAGGAGCGCGCCCATGCGTGACGGTGGTTCTCAGGATGACACTCCGTAGCGGGCGGCGATCGCGGCGGCGCGGTCGCGCAGGGAGTTGCGCAACCACTGCGGGGCCAGGGCTTCGGCGTTCGTGGTGAGCTGCCACAGCGCCCATACGGCGTGTCTCGGATCTTGGAAGGTCAGCTCCAGCCGCAGCCAGCCGTCTGAATCGGGTTCCTCGGCGCGGACGGCCAGCGCGGTGCCCACCAGGTCCTCCCGCCGCGCCGGGTCCACCCGTACCAGCACGGTGACTTGGTCGCCGCCGGTCCGAAACCGCGTGCTGCGTTCCTGCCAGGCCCGGTCCAGATCGACCCGGTCTGGTCGCTGTGCGGGTTCGGCGAGCTCCTGGGCGGCCAAGACCCGGGACAGCCGGTAGGTGCGGTCCGCGCCAGACCTCGTGGCCAACAAGTAGCCCCGGTCGCGTACGGTGACCAGGCCGATCGGGTCCACCGTGCGCCACTTCGGGGCCTGGTCCACAGCCGCGTAGTGGATGCGCAGCTTGTGTCCGGCGAACACCGCGCGCAGGACCTCGGCCGCTATGGCGTCCGGCACCTCCTCATCGACCAGCCGACGCGAGAGGAGGTCGGTCTCCGGGTCGATGAGCAATCGCTCGGCCGCGCCGGCCGCGGTGTCCCGATAGCTCTCGGGCAGCGCGTCAACCACCTTGAGCATCGCCGAAGCGAGCGCCGAGCCGAGGCCGAATGCCTGCGCGCCGCGGCGCGATCCGGCGACCAGCAGGGCAAGGGCCTCGTCGGGATTCAGCCCGGTGAGCTCGGTCCGGAAACCGGGCAACAACGCGAAACCGCCGTGCCGGCCGCGTTCGGCGTAGACCGGGACGCCGGCTGCGGACAGCGCCTCGATGTCGCGCAGCACGGTGCGGGTGGACACCTCCAGCTCGCGGGCCAGCGCGGTCGCGGACAGCCGGCCGTGCTGCCGCAGCAGCAGCACCAGTGAGACCAACCGGTCGGCGCGCACGCGAGAACTTTACCGAAATACACGACACAGAATGTCGTGTATTTGCTGGGAGGCTCGTCAACACGGACCGCGGCTGCCGAGCCGATGGACGTCCGTAATGTCCGCTCGTAGCGGGCCAAGGGCCTCCTGGATCTTCGGGTGCGCTGCCGTGCGGCCTACTCCCGCACGTCCAGCCCCAGGGCCGTGGCCACGACCGTCGCCTGGAAGGGGTCGATGATCGCGCCCTTGAGCGTGACGGTGTGCGGGTCGAGCGTGCTCAGGTCGCTGCCGCGCAGGTCGCACCGCGTCAGGTCGGCGCCGCGCAGCGACGCCCCGGACAGGTCGGCCCGGCGCAGCTCGGCGCCCTCCAGCCGGGACCCCGACAGGTCGGCCTCCCGTAGCCGGGTGCCGCGGAAGGCGCTCCCCCGCAGGTCGGCGCCGGGCAGGCTGACGTACGACCAGTCGCCGCCCTCGACCTTGAGCAGGCCGTAGGTGCATCCGTCGAACACGCTGCCCGTCAGCTTGCACCCGTCGAACGTGGCGTCGAAGAACGAGCACCGTGTGAACGTGCAGTTGAGGAAGCGGGCGCCGTCGTGCACCGACACGTTGAAGCGCACGTTGCTGAAGTGGCACTCCTCGAACGAGGAGCCGTGGTCGGCGAGCTCGGTCAGGTCAACGTCCTGGAACAGCACCCGGCGGTAGCTCTCGCCGGAGATCTCGAGGCTGTCCCAGTCCGTGGACCAGATCGTCTTCTCAGTGGGCTGGGCCATGCGAACAAACTAGCGGATCAGGCCCGTTTCGCGATGGCCGTGATGAGAGGTTGCACCAGCTTGGCCGCCAAGGGCCCGAAGGCCGCGAGGATGAGGACGTACGCCGCCGCCAGCGCGCCGAGATCGGGATGCGCGCCCGCGCCCACCGCGAGGCCCGCGATCACGATGTTGAACTCGCCGCGCGGGATGAGCGCGATGCCCGCCCGGGCCTGGCCCGCCTTGGCGATGCCCGCCCTTCTGGCCGCGTACGCGCCTGTGATCAGCTTGGTGACCATGCTGACCAGGGCGAGCAGCGCGGCCAGCCCCGCCACCGGCAGGATCTTCGCCGGGTCGGTCTGGAAGCCGAAGAAGACGAAGAACACCGCCGCGAACAGGTCGCGCAAGGGCGCGAGCAGCGCGTGCGCGTCCTCGGCGAGCTGGCCGGACAGCGCGATCCCGACCAGGAACGCGCCCACCGCCGCCGACACCTGCAGCTGCTGGGCGAGCCCGGCGACCAGCAGGGCCAGCCCGACCACCTTGAGGAGAAGCACCTCGGAGTTCGGGCTGGACACGAACGCCTCGATGAACCGCCCGAACTTCAGCGCCACGACCAGCACCACGCTCACGGTCAGCAGCGCGATGCCCACGGAGATGGCCCCGCTCACCAGGCTCAGCCCGGCCAGCATAGTGGTCAGGATCGGCAGGTAGACGGCCATCGTCAGGTCTTCGAACACCAGCAGCGACAGCACCGTCGGCGTCTCCCGGTTACCGATCCATCCCAGATCGGACAGGACCTTGGCGGTGATGCCGGAGGAGGTGGCGTAGGTGACGCCCGCCATGGCCACGGCCGCCACCGGACCCCAGCCCAGCAGTAACGCGCAGATCGCGCCGGGCGCGGCGTTGAGCACCAGATCGACGATGCCCGCGCGGGCATTGCCCGTCAGGCTCGTCACCAGCTCGTCGGCGTTGTACTCCAGGCCGAGGGTCAGCAGCAGCAGGACGACGCCCAGCTCCGCGCCGACGGAGATGAACTCCTCGCTGGTGGCCAGCGGCACCAGCCCGCCGGTCCCGAAGGCCAGGCCGGCGATCAGGTAGAGCGGGATGGGCGAGATGCCGACGCGCAGCGCCAGCGCGCCCAGGACTCCCAGACCAAGCAGTACGGCACCGAACTCGAGAAAGAGGACCGCGGTTTCGTGCACCCGCGGCCCTACCCGTCCGCCAGAATGCCGGCCACCTCGGCGGTGCTGTCCTCGCTGCCGACGACGACCACGACGTCGCCCGCCCTGAACACGAACTCGGGTCCGGGGCTGGCGAACACCTGCCCCGCGCGCACGACCGCGACGATGGAGGCACTGGTACGGGTCCGCACGCGCGCCTCGCCCATGGGGCGCCCGGCGTAGGGGGAGCCGGCGGGGATGGGCAACTGCACGCTGACCAGGCCCTCGACCTCCTGGTGCAGCTGGTTGAGCCGCTGCACGATGCGGGGCGCGCCGAGCAGCTCGGCTAGGGCGTCGGACTCCTCGTCGTTGAGCTTGACCACGTGGCACACGGCGTCGGGATCTTCCGCGTCGTAGATCACCAGGTCCCGGCGACCGGTGCGGTGGGACACCACACCGATCCGCTGTCCTTTACGGGTGGTGAAATCGTGACGTAGCCCGATCCCTGGCAGTGCTGTCTGCTCAACCTCCACCTATCCCACCCGTCCAGATCCGCCTATTTTCGCCTAAACCCTACCCAACACGGAGCGGACGCCCCACTGCGTGCAGGTGGCGCATGGCCTGCGCCCACGACTCGACCAGGCCGCACTGGATGTAGTCGACGCCGATCGACTCGCAGTACGCGCGGACGATGGGCTGCGCCTTGCGCAGGTTCGCCGTGGGCATGCTGGGGAACAGGTGGTGCTCGATCTGGTAGTTGAGGCCGCCGAGCGCGGTGTTGACCAGTCGCCCGCCGCGCACGTTCCTGGAGGTCAGGACCTGGCGGCGGAGGTAGTCCAGCTCGTCTTCCGCGGTGAGCACGGGCATGCCCTTGTGGTTGGGCGCGAACGTGCAGCCAAGATAGACGCCGTAGCACGCCAGGTGCACGGCGAGGAACACCAGCGCCTTGCCGGGCGAGAGCACCAGGAACGCCGCGCCCAGGTATGCCACGTTGTGCGCGACCAGCAGCAGTCCCTCGGTCTTGCGGCCCTTCAGCGAGTCACGGCGCAGCCCGCGGAAGCTGGCCACCTTCAGGTTCAGCGCCTCCAGGGTGAGCAGGGGGAAGAACAGGAACGCCTGCCACCTCCCGACGAAGCGGGCCAGCCCGCGGGCGTTCTCTGCCTGGTTGTCCGACCAGAGCAGCACGTCGGGCGAGACGTCGGGATCGTGGTCCTCATGGTTGGGGTTGGCGTGGTGGCGGGTGTGCTTGTCCATCCACCAGCCGTATCCGAGCCCGATCGCCAGGTTGCCCACCAGCAGCCCGGCGATCCGGGACGTGCGCCGCGACCGGCAGATCTGCCCGTGTGCCAGGTCGTGGGCCAGCAGCGTCACCTGGGCGAACGCCACGGCGAGCAGCACCGCGACGAGCACTTGCCACCAGGAGTCGCCGACCGCGGCGAACAGCGCCCAGCTTCCGGCGAAAAGACCCCCCACGAAGCCGATCCTGGCCGTGTAGTAGCCTGGCCGCTTGTCGAGCAGCCCCGCCTGGGCGATCCGGCGCGACAGCTTCGCGAAGTCGCTGCCCCGCTCCCCCGGTGCCCGGCCACGGGGAGTGTCGACCACAGTCACTGTTTGTCTCCGATGCTGGTGAGTTCCGAAGCGAATACCCCTCAGCATCGCTGCGGCGGAGTCTACGCGAACTCCCGCAGTCACCCATCCCTGTGGTAGGGCTGGCCCTACCACAGGACGCCCCGCCGCCTGGGGACCGGGCCGCTCGTGGCGCTGGACGGCCTCACCTGGTGGGGAACGGCGGGCGGCGGGGGCGCCGGCTCAGATCGGCTGCAGGGCGGGCAGCACCGCCGGCCCCTGCGCCGGAACTGGGGCCTCGCCGTAGACGTGCAGGTCAGGGCGGAAGGCCGCGAGATAGGCGGCCCGGTCGGGGAAGCTGGCGACCAGCGCGTCCCCGTAGTCGATGAGCTGGCTGTGGGCGTGCTTGCGGGGCTCGTACCGGGCGGACAGCAGCCGGTCGAGCAGCTCTTGGTCGCCGCCGGCCGCGCAGATGACGTCGGCCAGGATCTCCGCGTCGTGGAGCGTGTAGCTCATGCCCATCCCGGTCATGGGGTGGCAGGCGAACGCGGCCGAGCCCAGCAGCGCCGCGTTGCCCTTGTGGTACGCCCCCAGCCGCAGCGTGGAGACCTTGATCCGCTGCCAGTTCGCGGGCTGGAGCGAGTCGAAGGCGTCCGAGCTGTCGGTGACGAACTTCTTCAGCTCGTCGACCAGCGCCGGGATGCCGTCCTGGAAGATCTCCTCGTCGTTCTCCGGGGGCAGGCCGACGAACACCCTGGCCTGGTCCCTGTTGAGCGGATAGAGGTAGCTGAACCAGCCTTCCGAGCTGAAGTACAGCCGGTTGAGCTGGGCGATGCTGGCCGTCAGCGGCACGGTGGCCACCCGCATCAGCAGCCGCTCGTACGGCGTCGTGCGCGGCTCGATGTCGAGCGCCTGCCGTACGGCCGACTTGGTGCCGTCGGCGCCGATCACGACGCCGGCCCGCAGCCGCCGCCCGTTCGACAGCGCCAGTTCCTCGACGCGGCCGTCACCCATCGTGATGTCGTCGACGCCGGCGTCGAACCAGAAGTCGACGCCCTCCATGGCGCAGCACGTGTAGATGAGCTCGACCAGCTCCCGGTAGGGGCGGATGAGGAAGCCGTCCGGGTAGTGGCACTCCTGGATGGGGTCGCCGTCGTGGTAGTAGCGGACGACGTCGCGCCTGAGGCCATGGCGTCCGGCGAGGTCGGCCAGCCCGTGCCGGGCGAGCACCTGCAGCCCGGGGGGCTTGAGGAAGTCGGCGCCCGCGCTGGGGACCGAGGGTCCCTGCTCGATGACGACGACGCGCTGGCCGCGGCGGCTCAGCAGTAAGGCGAGGAAGCAGCCGCCGAGCCCGGCGCCGACGATGGCTACGTCGCACGATGTGGTTGCCATGACGAGAGCCCTTTCGAAAGATTGAACTAGTTCGTGTGCCCGCGAGTCGAGGCGAGCGGGCCCGGCTCGGCCGCCCGCTGCCGCGGGACACTCTCCGCAGCGGTGTCCATGGGGGGTGTGCGGGTCTCGACAGGCAGCAACGCGTCGGCCTCCGCCGCCACGGTGGCGAGGGTCATGCGCAACTCCAGCAGCATCCGGCGCGGCACTTTGATCATGACGTCGCCGGGGTCGGTCCGGAGCCGGGTGATCTTGGTGAGGGCCAGTGCGCCGATGAGCACCGAGATGGCCACGCACATCGCGAGCGCGCCCGCCAGCCCGGCGAAGGGGCCGGTCATGAACGGGTGGTCGATGACGACCGACACGACGGCGACGCCCACGGCCCCGCCGACCATGCGTGCCATGGTGGCCGCGCCGACGGCGGAGGCGTACTGGTGGGGGCGGGCGGCCAGGGTGGTGGCGACGGAGGTGCCGGGCGCGAGCGCGCCGACGCCCATGCCGACCACGACGCTGGCGATCAGGCCCCACACGGTGGGCCCGGCCTGGGTCAGCACGAGCACGCAGGCGCCGCCGCAGAGCAGCGAGCCGGCGTAGATCAGGCCGTACGCGCCGACCCGCTTGACGAGGCGCCCGGCCAGGAAGCTCGTCACGACGACCGCCACCGACGTGGGCGTCAGCCACATGGCCACTTCGAGCATGGGGTAGCCCAGGTGGAGCAGGTACAGCGGCTGCACGGTCAGCAGCCCGTACGACAGCGCGCCGAAGCCCCAGGTCGCCAGCCAGCCCCAGACGAACCTGGGACGCCGCCACAGGGCCAGGTCGATCGCCGGCAGGCGGTGGTGCTTGGCCTGCGCGAGCGCGCCGCCCAGCAGGGCCAGCGCGGCCAGCGCCAGCCACACCACGTCCATGCCCCAGGCCATGGCCTTGGAGATGGCCAGGACGATGACCGCGATGCCCGCGGCCAGCAGCCACGCGCCCAGCATGTCCGGCACGCCCCTGGCCCCGGCGCGCTTACCCGGCGGAAGCCCGACGCAGGCGATCAGGAGCGCGACGCCGATCACGACGTCGGGGACGAACAGCGCCCGCCAGCCGACCGCGGCGGCCAGCCAGCCGCCGCCCGCCTGCATGAGCAGGCAGCCCAGCCCGGAGGCCGAGCTCCACAGCGCGATCGCGCCACGCCGCTGCGACTCCGGCAACTCCCCGAGCAGCAGCCCGAGGCTGGCGGGGATCATCGCCGCGGCGCCGGCGCCCTGGACGGCCCGTGCCGCCAGGACGTACGACCAGGAGTCCACCAGGACGGTGGCGATCCCGCCCAGCACGAACACCACGAGCCCGACGGCCAGCACCCGTCGCCGGCCGCACAGGTCCGCCCAGCGGCCCGCGGTGGCCAGCAGCGCCGCGATCGGGATGAACGCCGCGCTGGTCAGCCAGACCAGGTCGCCCAGCGGCATGCCGGCGCCGGCGGGTGTGTACCGCAGCACTCCGACTGCCAGGGTGGTGGCCGTGGTGTCGGCCATCACCGTCAACATGACACCCGCGCCGACCAGCCGCAGCATCACGGCGTGACGGCGGTCTACGGTGCTCGTCCCCCGCGCTGGTGACGAACGCACGTGGTCACCTCCAAGCTATGAGTGGCTCCGCCAACCGGCACTCTCCGGCTGTGCGACCGGCGGAGTCGGGACAGTTCGGTCAGGCACGATGATCAGGCGCCGTAACGGCCGGGAGAGAGCAGGCCGTCCGGGTCGAGAGCGGTCTTGAGCCGGTGCAGCATGCCGAGGCTGGCGGTGCTGGTCTCCGACCACACGTCGGCCGCGGCGTGGTCGATGTCGGAGCGGTAGATCGCGCACCCGTTCCCGCGCAGCAGGCAGTTGCCGTCGTTGCGGAGCTGGTGGGCCCGGAAGGGGGCGTCCGGCGCGCCCCGGTCGAAGAAGATCTGGATGACGCCGTTGGCCAGGTGCTTGCTGACGAGGTTCCACTCGACCATGAGGGCGGTGCGGTGCGCGTCCACGGCCGTCTGGAGCGCGGCCAGGATGTGCTCGGTCCTTCTCGCGTGCATGGGCATCAGCGGCAGCAGTGCCAGGAAGCCCATGTCGCCCTCGTCGATCTGGTCGCAGGAGGTCACGCCGAGCGCGTTGCGCACGCCCAGGCAGGTGGGAATGCCCTGCGCCATGAGCGCCCTCGGGTAGAGCGGGTCGTCGGCGGGCACCTCGGCCGCGTCCATCACGCGCAGCGCCTCGGCGCCCTCGACCTCGATGAGCGCCTTGCGGAGCAGCTCCTCGGCCAGTTCCACGGTGGCGTCGCTGCCCATGAGCGGCCCGAGGATGGTGAACAGGCTCGGGTCGACCCCCTTGGGCAGCGTCCAGTCACCCTGGCTGGGGGTGAGCGACAGCTCGCGCACGCGCATGAGCCCGTCGGCCGGGTTGCCGCGGCGCAGGAACCCGGTCATCGCGCCGATCGCCGTCCCGGCCTGGTCGCGCTGGAAGCGGCCGTGCACGAGGGCGATGGTCTGCGGGCGCGGCACCAGCGCGACGGCCATGGCGGTGACGATGCCCAGGTTGTGCTGGACGAACGCGGGCGTGAGGTCGGGCCCGGCGACCCGGCCGTGGTAGCGCCCGGCCGGGTCGAGCCCGCCGGTGGTGACCACGCTGCCGTCGGCGAGCACGGCCTCGATCCCGGCCGTGTCGTGGACGCGCGAGCGGATGCAGCCGTCGCCGCGGTCGAGCGCGTTGCCGACGACGGAGGTGTCGGCGCAGGAGGCGGTGACGTTCAGCATCCACGGGGTGTCGCGCAGCACCTCGGCGAGCTGCGCCTGGGTGACTCCCGGCTCGACGACCGCGTAGCCGGCCTCCAGGTCGAGGCTGCGGATGCGGTTCATGCCGCTCAGGTCGACGACCAGGTTGTGGTCGGTGACCGGCATGGCCGAGCCCATGCCCCAGTTCCTGCCGGTGCTGATCGGGTAGAGGCGGCGGCCGGACGCCGTGGCCCGCCGCACGAGCGCGCGTACCTCGTCGAGGCTGCGCGGCGTGTCGATGCCCGCCACCGAGCGCGGGTGGTGGCCCCCGACCTCGTGCGACCTCAGCTCCAGTCGCTCTAGTTCTTGCATGGTTCTCCTCTTTCGGCTCACGCGATGTGCTGGAGCAGGTCGTCGATGGAGCCGATGGCCTGGTTGGACATCTCCCTGATGCCGAGCAGCCGCTGCTCGACGTACACGTCGGGCACGTCGGGCACGTCGGGCACGTCGGGCACGTCGGGCACCAGGGCGGCGTCGGGGAGATCGAGGGTTCCGCGCGGCGGCGCCTGCACGGGGACCTCGTGCAGGCTGTAGGGGTGCCGCCGGGCCCTGGCGGTGTCGGTGTCGCGGGTGTCACGCATGGTTCTGGCGGGCAGGTGCGGGGCGGTTCGCATGACGGGAGCTCTCCTACCGGACTCGAATGGGGTTTTCCGGGCGACCACTCGCCGTTGAGCGGATCTGGTTCAGCGCGCGCCCTCCGTGTGGTCGAGGTGCTCGACCAGCGGAGTGACGGCCGCGGGGGTGGCCCGCGGCACGCCGTGGTTGATGACGCTCGCGGCGATGCGGCGTTCCGCCAGCCCCATGTGGGGACGGCCGGCGGCGCCGACGGGGCTCGGCCGGGCGCTGGCCGAGCCCCGGATCATGGAGCTGGCGTGCACCCATCGGCGGGACTCTGCCAGCACGTCGCGCTGCGCGCGCGACAGGTCGGAGTGGCGGGCGTACTGCTCGCACACGGCTCTCGCCAGCACCCGCGCCATGACGAGGTGCTCTTCGCAGGCGGTCGTGACCTTCGCCTCCAGGCCGATGACCTGGGCGAGGAGCAACTGCAGGTGTGGCAGGCCCGAGCTGCGCTCGAACCCGTCGAGCTCGGCCAGCCGCTCGGGCCAGCGCAGCCGCCGCTCGATCGAGGCGCACACGGCCGCCACGACCTGCGCGGGGGGCTGGTCAGGGCGCTGTCCGTCGAGCTGCACGGCCCGCTGCGCCGTCGCTTCGAAGTCGGTCAGCCTGCGCAGCCCGCTCTGGAGCAGGCGTACGCGGTTGTGCAGGCAGGCGGCGCTCCATCCGAGGACCAGCAGGCGGTCCGCGTCGGCCTCGCAGTGCCAGCCGACCAGGGCCACCTCGCGGGCCATGCGGTGGTAGAGCACCCAGGACTCCTGCTTGGCCACCGGCACCGGGGTGTCGATCCACACCTGCAGGCCGCCTGGGGGTACTTCGTCGACGCCGACGTCGATGCCGTCGGGCGCGACCCTGTCGCAGATCCGCTTGACCACCCGCTGCTGGGCGGCTGTCTCCGGCGCCAGGGGCACCGGGCCTGGCAGCACTCGCTCTGGGGCCACTCTCGCCCTCGGCTCGATGCTCATCTAGGGCCACCTCCTGACGCGGCCTACGTAAATTGACACTTAATAGTGCCGTCCTGATAGTCGTCACGGGGCGGTTTCCTGTCAACTCCCACTTAACGAAGTCGGCATGGATCGCTGGCGGGCACGGGCCAGGACCGGACGGCAGGCGACTTCCCGCTGGTGAATCCCGGGTTACGGAGCGTGGATCATCTAGAGTCCCGTTAGCTCGGCAAGACGGGGGAGGAACGCGACCATGCCGATGGCAAGATCCATGCTCGTGGCCCTGTCGGTGGCCGTGACGGCGCCCACGTGGCCGGGCGTGGCGCAGGCGGAGGCCGGTTACTGCCGGCTACCGGATCACTCCGCCACGAGCGGGGCTAACCCAATCGATACTGCTTCCTCACTCGGCTGGATTCACCCCCTCCCGCCGCCCGCCGACAGGGATCCGACGGAGTCCGAACGGCTCGACTTCGCGGGCTTCCCCAACGTGTCGGCCATCGACGTCCTGAAGCACGACGGCGCTCCCCGCCAGAAGCTGATCACCACGTTCACCACCAACGTGGACGAGATCGTCACCCTCACCAACGCGGCGGCGATCTCCGACGACGGCGGCCTCACGTTCGGCCCGGCGAGCCGGACGCCGCTGCGCGAGGCGCCCATCGAGCTGCTCGACGGCCGCTACTTCGCCACGGAGTACTACCTGCGGCGGACCGGCCCCCACCCGGCCCGGCTGGGCGTGCTCACCTCGAGGTCGCCGGACGACCAGGAGAGCTGGGAACGCTCGGAGCCGACGCTGTTCACACCCGGCGACCTGCTGCCCGGCGGGGCGGCCCACGGGGTGCCGATCCAGCTGGCCGAC
This sequence comes from Nonomuraea sp. B19D2, assembly GCF_040137845.1. Classification (NCBI taxonomy): domain Bacteria; kingdom Bacillati; phylum Actinomycetota; class Actinomycetes; order Streptosporangiales; family Streptosporangiaceae; genus Nonomuraea; species Nonomuraea sp. B19D2. The sequence continues at coordinate 105,875 of NZ_JBEFAK010000023.1, forward strand.
GGCACGATCCTGATCACGGTGTACGCCCGTTACCGCGACACGGGGACGTACCAGGCCGAGGTGTACGCCAGCCACGACGGCGCGCGCACCTTCGAGCGGCGCGGTGTGATCGCGGGACCTTCGGAGAGGTTCGTCTACAACGAGGCGGCCGTCGAGCAGACGATGGACGGGAGCCTGCTGGACCTGGCCGCCATGCACCGGCTGACCCGCATCGGCCTCAGCCTGCGCCCGGGCCACGCGGCCGGCGCCCGCGTGTACGTCTCCGCGGACGGCCGCTCATGGGGCGAGCCGGTCGTCACGATCACCGGCAGGACGGACTACGCGCTGCGGTATTCGGAGCTCGCCAGGACCGGCCGCCACGTCAAGATCGTCACCGACCCGACCTCCGGCTGCGAGCCGGAGATCGGCCGGACGTGCAGCATGCTCAACGAGGTGGAGCTCTACTCGTGACCCGTGGGCGTCATCGGCGACTGCGGCGTCTCCGGACCGGGCGACGGCTCCGGCGGTGCCGGGCTGCCGCCCTGGGCCTGCCGCAGCGCGGACAGGTGCTTCTCCAGCGCCGGCAGGGCGCCCTTGGCCAGCGCCACCACCGCCGGCGACGACCCCTGGGCCACTTCCGCCTTCGTGGCCGCGATCGCCTCCATGTGCTCGTTGGTCATGACAGCGATGAACTCCTGGTCGAAGCCCTTGCGCGTCGCCTCCTTCAGCCGGACTATCTCGGCGCGCTGATCGGCGCTCGGGGACGTGGGGAGCTTGATCCCGAGCCGCCCGGCCGTCTTGGTGACCTTGGTGTCGAGCTCGGTGTGGTCGGCGACGATCATCTTGCCGATCGCCTTGATCCGCGGCGTGCTGCCCTTGCCCCGCCCCAGCTGCCCCATCTGCATCTCGGCCAGGTTGCCCTCGTGGATGGCCCACATCCAGGCCTTGTCCTGCTCGGACGGCTGCGCGCCGGTACGCGGCCCGGTAGGCAGCTCGGTAGGCGGCTCGGTAGGTGGCCCGGTAGGCGGTGCGAGGCCCGCGGTGTCCGTCGGCACGCCACCGCACCCCCCGAGGGCGACGACGGCCACGGCTGTCAGCAACAGAGTGCGCATGAAATTTTCCTATGACATAGCGATAGGTCTCCAATACAGAGAGTAATCGTCGCAGTTCAGGGGGCCCCGCATTCCGGGTATCCGGGCGCGTCAGACGTCCAGGTCGGGACCGTCGACAATATGACGAGCACGACAAGACCGATGTGACCGGAGCCCCGAATGACGCGCCCTGACCCCCGCACCCCCGACCAGCGCAAGCAGGACACCCTGGACCGGCTCGAACACGACGTGGACCTCTGGGTCGCCACGGCCGGCGAGGGCGGCGTCCCGTACCTGGTGCCGTTGTCGTTCCTCTGGGACGGCGCGACGCTGCTCATCGCCACGGCGACCGCCAGCCCGACGGCCCGCAACCTGCTGGCCACCGGCAGGGTGCGCCTGGGCGTGGGCCTGGTGCGCGACGTCGTCCTCATCGAGGGCACGGCGGAGGCCACCCCGGCGGCGGACATCCTGGCGGAGGTCGGCGACGCGTTCGCCGCGAAGGCCGGCTTCGACCCGCGCGAGGAGCCCGACCCGTACCACTACTTCCGCATCACGCCGCTTCGCCTGCAGGCCTGGCGCGAGGCGAACGAGCTCAAGGGCCGCGACCTCATCCGCGACGGGAAGTGGGCGGTCAGCTGAAGCTCAGCACCAGGGTGGTGTGGTGCTTCCTGACGACCGTTTCGCCGCCCGTCACCGGAGCCGGGTTCCGGTACGCCGCCACGCGCAAGGCGCTCATGTCCGGGCGGCCGGCCTCGTCCCATGCCCGGACGTGTCCGGCCAGCTCGGCCGCCAGTCCGGCGCCGCCGGGGCCATGGCCCTGAGCCGCCACTCCGGCGCCCGTGGCCCCCTTGCCCCGGGCCAGGTGCGAGCCCTCGGGGGCGAGCAGCGCGATGGAGTCGCCTTCGACGAGGCCGACGCTCATGCCGTAGCCACGGCCCAGCTTCCCGCTGAGGGCGCACCACCGGGGCTCGTGCAACGCCAGCCAGAGCGAGAAACTCGCGGCGTGGGCCGGCCCCATCTCCTTCACGGCGATCTCCACCGGCACGGCGTCGAGCGCGGCCGGCACGTCGCCGACCTCGCGCGGCTCGGGCAGCGCCAGCATCAGATCCGGATCCCTGCGCAGCACCGCGACCACCTCGGGCCCGGCGAACGGCCCGCGCATCCGCATGAACCCGCACGGCGCCACCGATCGGCTGGCCCAGCGGTCGCCGTCGCGCTCCAGGGCCACGGAGGCCTGCACGCCGCGCAGGTCAAGCGGCGCCACCAAACGGCCGTCCGCGCCCAGCTGCTCCAGCCAGGCGGGGGCCAGGTCCCAGACGCCGACCGTCGCGATCAGGCGGTCGTACGGGGCCGGCCCGGCATGCCCCTGGGCGCCGTCGGCGCACACCACCTCCACCTGCGACACACCCGCGGCGGACAGGTGCCGCCTGGCCTGCGTGACGATGCCGTCGTCGATGTCCACGCTCACTACGCGCCCGGACGGCCCCACGAGGTGCGCGAGCAGCGCCGCGTTGTAGCCGGTGCCCGCGCCGATCTCCAGCACCCGCTGCCCCGGCTCCACGCCGAGCTGGTCGAGCATGATGGCCATGATCGCGGGCTGCGAGGACGAGCTGATCGGCAGGCCCGCGTCGTCGCGTTTGGTGACGATGGGCTCGTCGCGGTAGGCGTCCTCGGGGGCGACGCCGGGCACGAAGAGGTGGCGCGGCACGGCGAGCAGCGCGCCGGCCACGCGGTCGCTGATCTCCTGCTGCTCCCGCAGCAGCTCCACCATGGCCCGTCTCTGCTCCGCGAACTCCATGACCCCCATTGTCCACGGGCCTCGCGAGCAATTCTTGGTAAAGAAGAAGTCAAGAAGGGTTGAGTGCGGCAGAAGGGGGAAGGGCAGGCAACTCCTGAACGTCGACCGTGAGGAGGAGCCGTAGTGCTCACCCTGACAGCCAACGCAGCCCAGGCGATCCGCGACCTGACCGCGGCCGCGCCCGAGCCTTCGCAGAGCGGGATCCGCATCTCGTCTCAAGGGGAGGGCTCGAGCTCGCTCACCCTGACGCTGGCCACCGCGCCGGAGCCGGCGGACGAGGTGGTCGAGGCCGAGGGGGCGCGCGTCTATCTCGACCCCGTCGCCGCCAGCGTGCTGGACGACAAGTCTCTGGACGCCGGAGCCGACGCCCAAGGGAGTGTGTCTTTCCTGGTAAAAGAGCAATCCGTCTGAGCCGGGCGCCCGCCGTGCCGCTCACCGGCACGGCGGGCGTACCCGTCAGTCCTCGCCGAGGAGCTTGTGCAGGTAGCGCAGCTGCTCCTCCGACTGGAACCCGCCGCCGCCCTCGTGGCCGTTCCACGGCCACACGCTGATCTCCTTCGGGCCCTGCCAGTGGTTGTACGCGGCGAACACCGTGGACGGCGGGCAGATGTCGTCCATCAGCGCCACGGAGTAGAGCGCGGGCGCCTGGCCGCGGGCGGCGAAGTTGAGGCCGTCGAAGTACGCCAGCGTGCGGAACACCTGCTCGGCGCTGTCCCTGCGGGTGGCGAGGAAGCGGACCAGCTCCTGGTACGGGTCCTTCCCGGTGATCTCGACCGCGCGCCGGAAATGCGTCAGGAACGGCACGTCGATGAGCGCCGCCTTGACCGACGGGTGCAGCGCGGCCGTGGCCTGCGCGATGCCGCCGCCCTGGCTGCCGCCCGAGACGACGACGCGGCTCGCGTCGACCGACGGGTGCTCGAGCGCGGCGTCCACGGCCCTGACCGCGTCGGTGAAGACCCGCCGGTAGTAGTAGTCGTCCGGGTCGAGGATGCCGCGGGTCATCATGCCCGGCGCCTGCGGCGTGGCGCTGCCGTGCGGGTCGCCTGTGGCGCCAGGGCTGCCGGGGTTCGCCCCGCCGTGGCCGCGCGTCTCCATCACGAACACCGCGTACCCCGCCGTGGGCCAGAACAGGTGGTCCTTGGAGAACCCGCGCCCGCCGCTGTAACCGATGTAGTGCATCACACACGGCACCGGAGCCTCCACGCCACGCGGCACCAGGAACCACCCGTTGATCCGGTGCCCGCCCCAGCCCGCGTAGGAGACGTCGAACACGTCCACGGAGGCGAAGGGGATGTCGTACGGAACGTACTCCGCGCGCAGGTCGAACTCCCTGGCCTCGCTCAGGGTGCGTGACCAGAACTCGTCGAAGTCGGCAGGCTCGTCGCGATCGGGGCGGTAGTCGCGGAGTTGCTCAAGCGGCAGGTCGAACAGTGGCACGGAATCTCCAGCCTGTAGAGGGATGCTGATATTTCACCTCATCCCGCCGGAAAGCGCTATCCCAGTCTCACGGCGGGAGTGAGGGGCGGGGTGCTTGACGCCCCGGCGGGCACCGACGACTTCCTCGTGCAGTTCGGCGACGACTCCGAGTCCCGGGCCCGGTTGCTGCGCGACGACACGGGCAGGCCGGTGCTCCGGCTGGGCGGCTACATGACGGCCGGCGGCACGGTCGTCGACGAGCGCGTGTGGACCGTGCGCGAGACCGTACGCCACGGCGACCGCATCCGCCTGCGCCTGGGCCGCTCACTTTAGGCACCAGGTGCACTAACGTCCCCTTATGGCTTCTTTCGCCAGGTTGGCCGGGCGGGCGGTGGCGGGCGCCGGGGTGCTGGCGCTGTCGCCGGTCCTGGGGCTGGCCACGCTGGCCGGGATGGCGATGGTGGGCGCGGAGCCGATGGTGTTCGCGGTGACGGGGCTGGCGGTGTTCGCGTCCGTCTCCTTCCTGGGGCTGCTGCTGTGCGTGCCGAGGCCGCGGGCGGCGTGGGGACGCTGGTCGAGGGCCGTGGTGATCCTCGGCGTGGAGGTGGCGGTGGTCTGGCACGTGAGCGTGGCAACGCTGCAGCCGCCCGCGGCCCGTGCTCCCGCGGCGCCGGTGGCGGGGCAGCGGGAGTGGCGGCTGCCGACCGGCTCGGAGCTGGCGTACGTACGGCTCGCGCCGAAGCGGGTCACCCGCCCCGACCCCGTGGTGTTCCTGCACGGCGGGCCCGGTGTGGCGGATCTGGCGGCGTCCTCGGCGTTCTTCCGCGACCTCACGGCCGACGGCTACCAGGTGTACGTCTACGACCAGCTCGGAGCCGGGCGCTCGGCGCGGCTGCCGGACCCGCGCGGGTACGGGCTGACCCGCGACGTGGCGGACCTGGAGGCCATCCGCCAGACCGTGGGCGCGAAGCGGCTGAACCTGATCGCCCACGACTACGGCGCCCAGCTCGCGGCCGCCTATCTGGCCGCCCACCCCGACCGGGTGGCCGGAGCGGTCCTCGCCTCCCCCGCGTGGACGCCTCAGAAGCAGGACGGCAGACTTGAGGTGGCGGCGGCGTTCGGCCAGGACGGCTCGCCGGATCCGCGCCTGCTCGCCGTCTCCACGCTGCTGCGGGTGGAGCCCCTGGCGGCGCACGCGTTCGCGGGCGACCGGGAGCTGGACGCCTACCTCGGCCTCGTCCGCCAGGGCGCCCGGCACCCCTGCCCCGCAGCCGCGACGACCGGTTCCGGCGGCTACGCCGGCCTGATCGGGCGGGCCGCGCCCGGCTCCTCGCCCCTGTCGAGCCTGACCGAGGTGACGGCGCCCGTGCTGATCGTCAAGGCGGCCTGTGACGAGCAGAGCTGGGCATCGGCCATGGACTACCGGCGGGCGCTGCCCTCGGCCACGTTCGCCTACCTCGGCGGCGGCACGTACCGGAGTGAGGCGTACCTCGGGCTCGTCCGCGCGTTCCTGACCGGCGGCCGGGTGCACGCCTACGAGGGCGATGTCCCGCCCCCGGACTACCGCGGTCCCCGCTGACCGCCTCGCCCCCGCCCGCGACCCGGAGCGGGGGTGAGGCGGCGGGCTAGCGGGACTCGGCGCCGTCGGCGGCGGTGCAGCCGCCGGCCTTGGCGCCCGCGACCTTCCACTCCGCGCCGGGGAACGGGCTCATGAAGCTGGTCAGCAGGTCCACCGCGTAGTCCGGCACCTGGCCCCCCGGATCCAGCAGCGACACCATCTGCGGACCGTCGGCCCCGCGCAGCGTGATGGAGTTGGTGCCCGCTCCGGCGGCGAAGCCGGGCTTGGCGTCCACCGTCACGCACGCCAGGCTGACCCCGGCCGCCTTGATCTCCTGCTTGGCCCCGATGCGCCGCATCCGCTGGTCGTAGCGGCGCAGCGCGAGCGAGTCGGTGGGCGCCAGCCGTACCGAGTCGTGGAAGACGTCGTTGCCGACGCCCCTGCTCAGCCGGACGTCCAGGGACACCTCGGGCCGCAGGTCCACGCCCTCGGCGGCCACCTTCAGCCGGCCGTAGTTCCCCTCGAAGCCGGGCGCGACGTACCCCAGAGCCGGGGAGGCCTTCAGGCCGAACGGGACCTTGCCGGGCCGGATGCGGAGCCAGGACACCCGCTGCGCCTGCAGCGACACGTCCTTGACCGCGCTCGGCCCGAGCCCGAACCTGCCTCCGACGCTGTAGGTGAGGAAGCCCGTCGTGTACGGGACCTCCTTGCTCACGGAGATCTGCTGCGGCGCGACCGCGTCGACCCGGAGCCCCGCGTGCAGCGAGACGTCACCCGTCGGGACGGGACGGGAGACCAGGTCGAGCGACTGGTCGGGGTTGAGCCGGATCGTGGTGTCGGCGGCCAGGTCCTTGACCGAGAACGACACGTCCCCGAGCCGCCCCTGCGGATCCACCAGGCCGCCTTCCACGCCGAGGTGGCCGTCGAGGGTGTTGACGTTCGACTTGTACGTGACCGCCGGCACGCTCAGCCCGGCGGCCGAGGCGTCCGCGTCCACCCCGAACACGGCGGGCACGTCCGAGAAGCGCAGCTCCCCGGTGCCCTTGCCGGCCAGGGTGACCTTGGCGTCGAGGCGCTTGACGGCCGCGGAGTTGTTCACCCGGATGCGGGTCTTGGCGCCGTACGTGCCCTGGACGGACACCGACGCGGGCACGGGGTCGATCGCCACGTGGCCGCGCAGGTCACCCGCCTCGGCCTGCACGTCGAGCGCGCCGAGCGTGGCGGCGGGCTCGATGCGGTACGCGGCCTGCACGACGTTGCCCTGGGCCACGCCGAACGGCCCCATCGACATGCTGGTGATCTTGTCGGGCAACCCGGTCAGGGTGGCCCTCGCCTTGATCGGCACGGGCGACAGGACGCTGCTGGCCAGGTAGACGCCGAGGCTCTTGCGCCGCGGGCTGAAGCCGGAGAACGCGAACGTCTTGCCCGTCATGTCCACCGTCACCTGGTCGGGCAGCCCGGTCACGTCCAGGTAGCCCTGCAGGCCGAAGCAGCCGCGATCCGGCGTGCAGAAGGGGCCCTGCGCGCAGCCCGGCGATCCCGCCGCGCAGCCGCCGTCCACCAGGGACACCCCGCCCGGCACGGCCGGGGCGGCACGCATGCGGTCGAGCGCCGCCGCCTTGCCGAGCCAGGCGCGGGCGCGCACGTCCAGCCGGGAGCCGGCGTACGTGAGCTTGCCGCCGTCCGAGGTGACGGCCAGGCGGCCGGGCACGGGCCCGAGCGTGCCGAGCAGCCCGTAGCGCGTGTCGCCCTGTGTGACGTCGGTGTCCACGGCGAGCGTCTGCCTGGCCGAGCGGAAGTCGGCGGTGAAGCCCTGCGCCGCCGGGCTGAACTGGACCTGCTTGAGCCCCTTCACCAGCACGCTGGCGTCGAGGTCGCCGGTGGCCTGGCTGTAGTGCGCGGAAAGGTGCGGCCCCGTGGGCGACTTGGCGCCGTCATGGTTGGTGAAGGCCACCTCCGCCGACCCGACCGGGCCCGACAGCCCGCGGAAGCGGTAGGAGGCCGCGTCCCACGAGGCGTCGAAGCGGGCCGGCACGCCGGTCACCTCGGCGGCGGCTCTGACGTACCGGCCGCCCAGCTTGGCCCTGGCCAGGGCGGAGACCTTGCCGACCGGCTGGTCCGCGGTCCAGGTGAGGGCCCTGGCCTTCGTGTCGGCGACCAGCTCGACGTTCTTGTGAACTCCCTCGACGGCCGCCTCCAGGTCCTCTCCGGAAGGGGACGTCACGTACGCCTTGTTGGCGTAGAGCCGGACCTGATCGATCTTGGCGGCCGTCGTCACCTTGACGGTCGAGCGCTCGCCCAGTTCCCATGACGCCTTGACGTCGTCGTGCATGCCCAGGACGGCGCCGTCGATCGTCGGGCCCGACTTGAGGTCGGCGTAGGCGGCGCGGAGCTTGTGGATCACGCCGCTGGCCTGGTACTCGGCCTTCCTGCGGGCGGGGTCGAGGGTGACCTCCACGGTGGAGGGCGTGTTGGAGATCTCCAGCCGGGCCAGGCGGGTCCCGTCGATGCTGGCCGCGCCCAGGAACGACCGCCCGCTGGAGCCCACCTCCAGGCGGGCGTGCGGCACGTCCCCGTACGCGACGTCGAACCCGGACAGCCCGGAAAGCAGCCCGGACACCCCCAGCGCGTCGCCCTTCTTGATCATGGTGACGTGGCCGCCGCGCGGGCTGGAGATGGCGCCCTCGCCGCGCTGCAGCACCACGGCGAACCTGCCGATGGGCGAGCTGGTCGTGTGCGTGACGCGGTGCTCGGCCAGGTCGTTGACCAGGCGCACCTTGGCCGGCAGCTGGCTCAGCTCGGTCTTCACCACGGTCTTGTCCGCAGCGCGGTCGTAGAAGAGCAGCGTGCCGCCGCCGGCCCGGCCCTTGCGGGAGTCGATGGTCAGGGTCTGCTTGCCGTTCGCGGTGCCGTACTCGGCGGTCAGGGACGGCGGCACCCTCGTGAGGTCCGCGCTCAGGACCCTGGCCAGCTTGCCGTCGCGGTAGGTGTAGTTGTGCAGCCGGGCGCGGGCGATCGAGGACGGGCCGCTGAAGCGGATCTCGCCGTCCGTCAGCCGCACCTCGGCGCGGGCGGGCATCCGGTCGAGCACCGCCTCGGTGAACTGGCGCCCGGTCACGGCCAGCGCCTCCAGCTTGGCGGGCCCGGAGGCGTCGACGTCCAGGGAGGGCGAGTCGAGCGCCGCGGTCACGGAGAGCTTCTCGGTGGCGGGCGTCTGGCGCAGGCTCACCGCGCTGCGGCCGGTCAGCCCGGCGATCACGGTCGCGGACTTCCCCGGCTCGGTGCGCTTGAGTCGGGCCTTGACCTGTTTGCCCGCCAGGTCCACGGTGAAGTTCCCCCAGTCGAAGGCCGACAGCGACGAGCCGCGCCGCAGGCCGTCGAACCCGACCGACACCTTGCCGTCGTACTCGGCCCAGACCTGCGCCTTGAGGCTCTGCTTCGACAGCCGCTTGACGGCGAAGCCCAGCCCCACGGACCCCTCTGTCGGGTCGAGGGTGGGCACCAGGTCGGCCGCCAGGTCGGGCTTGCCGTCGCCGGTGACGTCGGCGGCCACCGGCGTGGCGACGGGCTGCGAGATCGTGCAGGAGACCGGCACCGCCTCGCTCTCGACGCAGACCCGGTACGTCAGCCCGGGCAGCGCCTTGCCCAGCCCGTCGAACGCCTTGACGACGGCCGCCAGCGGCTTGATCAGCGTCAGCGTCTCGGCCTTGGAGGTGTCGGGCAGCACATTGCGCACGACCGGCGCCTGCCTGCCGAGGCCCTGCTTCTCCTGGATCGAGGCGGCCTCGGTGGTGATCTCGTTGATCAGTTGCGGCCCGGCAGGCGTGGTGACCTCGGGCTCACTCGGTCCCACCCGCCCCGTCGTGCCCTGAGGCCGGACCGCCAGCGAGGGCCGGGCGGGAACGCTGACCGCGGCGGCCGGCGGCTCCTGCACGGCGGGCACGGGCTGGACCCCCACCAGGGTCTTCGGCTGAGGTTGAGCTTGGGCGCTCGGTGACACGGCCACCAGCATCGTGGCGGTTGCGATTGACGTGGAAGCGAGCACGCGCAGGAGGGCGTGCGGCATGAATTGTTCTCCCCCGGACCGGTGTAATTCATCCCATCAGAAACATAGGTCACGATGCGACCACATCTCCTCACTGCTAGTCAAACCTGCCCGGACATGGGACCCCAATTTTCACGATCCGCCTCCGACGTATGATTTCGGGCTGGAACAGAGGCGGCGGAGAAGGCAGGGGCGTGGAGCGAGCGTTTCAGGTTGACCTACGGGGGATCGTCGACCTGCTCAGCCGGCATCTCTACGCCAGTCCCCGGGTGTATGTGCGTGAGCTGCTGCAGAACGCGGTCGATGCCATCACCGCGCGCCGGGCGGTCGATGCGGGCGCGCTGGCCGTGGTGTCGATCGAGCCGTCCGAGATGACCGGGGACGGGACGCTGCGGATGCACGACAGCGGCATCGGCTTGTCGGAGTCCGAGGTGCACGAGCTGCTCGCGACGATCGGGCGTAGTTCCAAGCGGGACGATCTGGGGCTGGCGCGGCACGAGTTCCTCGGCCAGTTCGGCATCGGGCTGCTCTCGTGCTTTCTGGTGGCCGACGAGGTGCGGGTGACCACCCGGTCCGCGCGGGGCGGGCCGACGGTGGAGTGGACGGGCCTGGCCGACGGGCGCTACCGCGTCGCTCTGGCGGAGCGCGAGCGTGCGGAGCCCGGCACGACCGTCACGCTCCGGCCGGTGCCGGACATGGCGCAGTGGCTGACCGGCGCGATGGTGCACGATCTGGCGGTGTCCTACGGGGACGCGCTGCCGGTGGAGGTCTCGATCGCGGGCCGGCGGGTGAACTCTGGGGTGTTGCCCTGGCAGCGCGGCTATCCGTCTCCGCACGCGCGTGCCGAGGCGCTGCGGGCGTACGCCGAGCGTGTCTTCGGCTTCGCCCCCTTCGACGTGATCGACCTGGCGGTGCCCGAGGCCGGGCTGACCGGGTTGGCGTTCGTCCTGCCGGTGGCGGCCCATCCCACGGCCCGGTCGGGGCACCGGGTGTACCTACGCCGGATGTTGCTGGCCGATGGTGTCGACACGCTGCTGCCGGAGTGGGCGTTCTTCGTCCGGTGCGTGGTGGACACCGGCGAGCTGCGTCCGACCGCGAGCCGCGAGGCGCTGTACGAGGACGACCTGCTCGCCGATACGCGGGAAGCGCTCGGCGGGCAGGTGCGTGACTGGCTCGTGCGCCTGGCCGCGACCGATCCCGCGCGGCTGCAGCAGTTCCTGATGATCCATCACCTTGGCGTCAAGGCGCTGGCGCTGCACGACGTGGAGATGCTGCGGGTGGTGGACCGCTGGTGGCCGATGGAGACGGACGCCGGGCCGATGACGCTCGCCGAGTTCCGGCGGCGGCACCCGGTGGTGCGCCACACGGCGACCTCCGATGAGTTCCGCGCGCTGGCGGCGGTCGCCGCCGCGCAGAACCTCGGCCTGGTCAACGGCGGCTACGCGTACGACATCGAGATCATGCGGCGGCTGCCGCTGCTGGACCCGTCGATCACCGTCCGCGGGCTGGACACCGCCGAGCTGGCCACCCGGTTCGAGCCGCTGGATCCGGTGCTGGAGGCCCGGATACGGCCGTTCCTGGCGGTCGCCGCGGAGACCCTCAGGAGTCTGGGCTGCGCCGTCGTGCCGCGCTGCTTCGACCCGCCCGTCCTGCCCGCGCTCTATCTTAGGAGCCGGGCCGCCGCACAGGCGGAGGAGATGCGGGAGGCCCGGTCGGCGGCGGGTGATCTGTGGTCGGGGGTGCTGGGCGCCGTGGACGCCACCGAGGCGGCGGACGTGCCGCAATTCATCCTCAACCTGCGCAACCCCGTGGTACGGCGGCTCGCCGAGGCACCCGACCCGGCGCTGGCCTCGCTCGGTGTCCAGGCCCTGTACGGGCAGGCCCTGCTGGCGGGCCACCATCCGCTCCGCCCTGGGGACAGCGCGATGCTCAACCGTTCCTTCCTGGCGCTGCTGGACTGGGCGATGGGCGGGAGAGGCGCCCAGTGAGCCGGAGCGAGCCCGAGGTGACCGCGATGCTGGAGCAGGCGCGGCGGATGCCCGATGGCGAGGCTCGGGCCGCGCTGCTGGAGGACGTGGTGCGGCACGCCGACGCCGGCGGCCTGCACCGGCTGGCCTTCACCGCCCGCCGCAGCCTGGCCAACACCTACAGCGTCCGCGGTCAGTGGGACAAGGCGTTCCCGCTGTTCTCTCGTTGCCTGAGCGAGTACGACGCCCGCACGGGCGAGTTCGGACCGGAAGAGGACTGGACGCTGCGCCGCTGGTACGCGAGCATCGCCCAGTCGATGGCCGAGTTCCCCGAGCTCCGCCTGGACCAGATCCGTGGCGCCTTCGAGGACATGGAGGGCCGTTTCCGCGCCGGCGGGCACAGCCTGCGGCACGTGTACGACGGCCGCCGGTGGGTGGCCCAGCTCATCGGCGACTGGCCTGAGGAGGAGCGCTGCTACCTGCAGTGGAAGGCGGCCGGCGGCTTCGATCCCGACTCGGTGTGGAGTTTCGAAGCCGAGGTCGAGCGGCTGGTCCTGCGCGGTGATGACGCGTCCGTCGCGCGGGCGCTGGACCTCGCCGGGCCGGTGCTCGCGGGCCAGGTCGTCTTCGACGAGCCGCCCGCCCCGATCCAGTGCCTGATGCTGCTTCCGCTGGCCCGCGCCGGTCGTTCGGAGGAGGCGGCGCGGGCCTTCCACCGGGCGCGCCGGGCGATGGAGCACGGCGTCTACCGGTACGAGTACACGGCCATGCTGATCGAGTTCTGCGCCCTGACCGGCAATGAGGAGACCGGGCTGTCGGTGTTGCGGGAGTCTCTGGCCTTCTCCACGCGGCTGAGGCGGCCGAACGGCACGATGGAGTTCGCCACCGCCGCGGCGGTCCTGCTGAGGCGGCTGGTCGCGGAGGGCCGGGGCGGTGAGACCGTCCGTGCGAACGGCAGCGACCTCAGCTGGCCCGTGGCGGAGCTGCACCGCCAGATGGAGAGTACGGCGCGTGACCTGGCCGCCCGGTTCGACGCCCGCAACGGCACGACCCACCAGGGGGACCGGATCGGCGCCCGGCTGGACGCGGATCCGGTCGTCGAGTTCCTGCCGCTGACGCCGGGGGCCCGCAGGCCGGTGCGGCCGGCGATCCCGACCGGCATGCCGCCCGAGGCGCTGCTGGATCGTGCCGAATGGCACAAGCGACGGTTCGAGAGCCCTTTGGCGCGCCGGTATCTGGCCGCTGTCGGCACACCGCCGCCGCACCTGGCCGCGCGGCACGCGGAGCTGACCGCGCTGACCGAGTGGCAGCAGACCGACCCGGAGCGGGCCGAGGAACGGCTCCGGTGGGCGGCGGAGGCGTACCGGCAGGCCGGCGATCAGCGGCGTCACCTGGTGTGCCTGTGCCGGCTCGCCGACCTGTTGTGCGAACGCGGCCGGCACCACGAGGGCCTGCCCATGGTGGCGCGAGCGGTGGCCGGGCTGCGCCGCGACGGGGACGACGCGCTGATCGCCCAAGGCGAGCTGCTGCAGGCTCAGTCGCTGTCCTCCGCCGGGCAGTACCAGAAGGGGGACCTGGCTCTGGCGCGCGCTGTCTGGCACGCCATGGCCTGCGGTGACCCGATCCTGATCGGTATGATCGCCCTGACCGAGGGAACCTGGCGGGACTCCGACGGCCATCCGCCCGCCCACGTGATCGCCCTGGCCGACACCGCGCGATCGGCCTTCGCCGCCGCGGACTCACCCGGCCAGGTGGTCAGGGCGTACGAGCTGCGGCGCCGCGCCCACGAACGAGCCGGGGCGCCGCACCACTTCACCGAACTGGTCGAGCGGGACCTCGCCGCGCTGCCGCCGTCGGCGCCGGCGCAGCTGCGCGGCTACCTGAGATACCGGCGCGGAGTCGCGCTCATCCACGCCGGCCGCCCGGCCGACGCCCTCGAGGACCTGATCGACGGGGTCGGTGAAGCGCGCTCTCGCGACGCCGACACCGCGGAACAGGGCTACGAGCTGGCTGTGGCGTACCGCGCGGCGGGTCGGCCCGAGGACGTGGTCCAGGCCGCCGACGACGTGGCCGATTGGCTGGACCGCCTGCGCGACCTCGGAGAGCTGTCCAGGGCGGAGATCCCCGACTGGAACCGCATGCTGCTCGCCGAGGCGCACGAAGCCCTCGGCGACCGCGCTCTCGCGCTCCAGGAGTACCAGAAGGTCGTGGGCTCCGCCCGTCAGCGCAACCATCCCAGGCTGCTCCTCGACGCGCTGATGCCGTCCGCGAGGCTTCAGCACGTCCTGCACCGGGACGCCGGGGCGGCCGCCGCCTACCGCGAGGCCGGCGACGTCGCGGCCGCTCTGGCCGACCCGCACGCCGTGGCCACGTGCCGCGCGTCCGAGGCGTTGTCCCTGCACCGGACCGGTGACCTCCAGCGGGCACTCGCCGTCCTCGCGCAGGCGCAGGCCGCGGCCGGTGCGCTGCCCGCGCAGCCGCCGGACCGCCTCGCCGGGACCTGGGCCGTCGTGTTCCGCAGCGCCGCTCACGTGCTGTCCGCCGCCGGCCGGCTCCAGGAGGCGGCCGGCCATGCCGCACGCGCCGCGGCGGCCTTCCGGCAGGTGGGCGACGCGACCGAGGCGGCCGAGCTGGACCGGCTGCACGCCCGCACCGTCAGCCGTCAGGCGCAGGGTCGCTGAGTGGCACAAAACACCGTCAAGCGGTTGAGTCTCCACCTAGGGGAGCCACAAAGGTGGAGGGCATGGCGCACTACTCGATCGGCGAGCTGGCCCGGCGGACCGGGCTGACCGTCAAGACCATCCGGTTCTACTCCGATCAGGGGATCGTGCCGCCTGCCGACCGCAGCCCCGCCGGGTACCGCCGCTACGACGTCGACGCCGTCGCACGCCTGGAACTCGTACGCACGCTGCGCGACCTGGGGCTCGACCTTCCGACGATCCGGCGGGTGGTGGACCGCGAGGTCTCGCTCGCCGAGGTCGCCGCGGCGCACGCCGAGGCCCTGGCCGTGCAGATCCGCACGCTCCGCCTGCGACGCGCGGTGCTGGCGGCGGTGGCCCGGCGCGGCTCCAGCCCCGAGGAAACGGATCTCATGAACAGACTGGCCCGACTCTCCGAGGACGAACGCCGCCGCCTCATCGCCGACTTCCTGGACGCCGCCTTCGACGGCCTGGGCGCCGTACCCGGGTTCGCCGGGATCATGGGCTCGATGACGCCCGAACTGCCCGACGACCCCTCGCCCGAGCAGCTGGAGGCGTGGGTGGAGCTGGCGGAGCTGGCACAGGACCGGGACTTCCGCGCCGGCCTGCGCCGCACGGCCGAACACCTCGCCGCCGAGCACCGGGCGGGTCTCCGCGTTCCCGCTCCCCCGCGCCCCGACGCCGCCGCACTGGCCCGCCACCACGCCCGTCCCGCGCTGGCGGCGGGCATCGACCCGGCCTCGCCCGAGGCCGATCCGGTGGTGGCGGCGGTCACGGCCCGGTACGCACACGACCGGGGCGTCCCCGACTCCCCCGCGCTCCGGCGGCGGCTGCTGGCCCAGCTGGAGAGCGCGCACGACCCGCGCAGGGAGCGCTACCTCGAGCTGCTGGCGGTGATCAACGGCTGGCCCGCCCCCGAGAGCCTGGCCCCCGCCCTCGACTGGTTCGCCGCGGCCCTGCGCGCCCGGCTACCGGCCGGGGAGGGTGCGGCGTCCAGGTGACGAGGTCCAGTACGGTTTCACCGTGGCCTCATCCGCCGACCAGCAACCGCCCAGCCGCCGCGCCTGGGGCAGCCTCAGCCAGGCGCGGATCGTCGCCGTCGCCCTGGAGATCGCCCGCACCGAGGGCATGGAGGCGCTGACCATCCGCCGCCTGGCCGCCGACCTCGGCGCCTCCCGGATGGCCCTTTACCGCCATGTGGCCGACAAGGAGGCCCTCGTCGACCTGGTCATGAACGCCATCGCCGAGCACGACGTGGTCCCGCCTGGCATCGACGAGGGCCCGTGGCCGCACCGGCTGCGCCTGCTCGCCACCGCGATGCGCCGGCAGCTGGCCGCGTACCCGGGCGTGGTGGACGTCCTCATGACCCGCGCCAACCACGGCCCTGGCGCGCTCCACCTGGTCGAGACCATCCTCGCCATCCTCGCCGACGCAGGGCTCGACGAGCGGCAGGCGGCCAGGCACTACCTGATCTTCATCGACCTCGTCCTGGGCAGGCTCCACCGCGAGCTGCACGGCGACCCCATCGCCGCGCACCGCACCGCCAGCCTGGTGGCCCTGGCGGACAAGGCCGGCGGCCACCCCCGCCTGCGTGCCGCCGAGCCGCACCTGCGCGCCGTCTCGTCCGAGGAGATCTTCGAGGCCGAGCTGGACATGCTCATCGAGGCCGTCAAGGCGGCCAAATCGTAAGGCGGCTTGCAGAAGTTTTGTAAGACGCCTTACGATCTCCGGATGATCCAGACCGAACGGCCCCCGTACGACGAGCTGGAGGCTCGTTACGGCGCCCCGCTCGGCGTCGAGGACGCCCGCGCGCGCTGGGGCGCCCTCGTGGGCGACGCCATGAGCGGCGCCACCACCCTCATCACGCGCGAGCGCTGGGAGTGGGCCGCGCTGGTGCCGCTCTCGGAGGTGTCCGGGATGCTGAGCGGCCTGCCCGTGGTGTCGTTGTCGACGGCCCGCGGCAAGCTCGGCGAGCTCGTACGGCAGGTCGCCCAGCCGTACGACGAGACGCCGGTGCTGCTCACCCGCCACCGCACCCCGGTCGCCGCCCTGATCGCGGCCCGCCGCCTGCTCGACAGGCCCGGTCCGCGACGGCCCGCGGACCCCGACGCGCTCCTGCAGGCCGGCCACACCATCACCCTGGCCCTCGACTCCTGGGAACGAGTCATCGCCACCGCCCGCGACCAGGACGGCAACGAGATCGCCGTCGGCTCGTCCGGCAGCGCGGCCGGAGCGCTCAGGTCGCTCGGCTACTCGGATTCGGCCGGCTGGACCACCGCGTCGGGCCCCGGGTAGACGAGTTCCTCGTGCCCGTCGTCGAACCGGACGAAGAACGGCGGCGTCCCGTTCTCGCCCCGGACCTCGATGATCTGGCCCTTCCTGTCTCCCTGACCGACGACGTGACCGTGGACGATCAGGCGGTCACCGACGCTCGCGTGCATGATGGGTTCCTCTCAGCTGGACTGCGGCAACGTTGAGGTTCCTTCCCACATTGCACCTGGCGGGCCGTCCCGCAAAGGGCATGCCTTTCTCATATGACGTCCTGCACCGCGCCCTCCCGGGAGGACCGTCGACGCGACCGGGGCGCGGCTGTTAGCGTCTGCCGCCATGCGTGCCTTCGTCATCACAGGTCCAGGACGTGCGGAGGTCCAGGAGGTCGAGCCGCCCACACCGCGCGAGGGCGAGGTGGTGGTCGAGGTCGAGCGGGCCGGGGTGTGCGGCACGGACATGGAGTTCTACTCGGGCGCGATGACGTACCTGCACACGGGAGACGCGCGCTATCCCGTACGGATCGGCCACGAATGGGCCGGAATCGTGCGGGAAGTCGGCGACGGCGTGGATCCCGCCTGGCTGGGCCGCCGCGTCACCGGCGACACGATGCTCGGGTGCGGGCGGTGCGCGCGCTGCGGGGCGGGCCGGCAGCATCTGTGCGCCGGCCGGTACGAGATCGGCATCCGCGGCGGCTGGCCCGGCGCGCTGGCCGAGCGCCTGCCGGTGCCGGCCCGCGCGCTCCAGCCCCTGCCTGACGCGGTGGATCCCACGCTGGGCGCGCTGGTGGAGCCGGGCGGGAACGCGCTGAGGGCCGTGCGCGCCGCCGACCTGGCGCCGGGCGAGCGCCTGCTGGTCATCGGTCCTGGCACGATCGGGCTGCTGGCGGCCCTGATCGCGGCGGCGCAGGGCGTGCAGGTCCACCTCCTGGGCCTCGCGGAGCGCTCGCTGGACTTCGCCCGCTCCCTGGGCTTCACCCGCGCCTGGACGACCCCGCCCGCTGAGCCGTTCGACGCGGTGATCGACGCCTCGAACGGCCCGGATTCGCCCGCGCTCGCCGTGGACGCCGTCGAGCCGGGCCGGCACGTGGTGTTCATCGGGCTGTCGGCGGATCCCAGCCTGGTAGACACGCGGCGGCTCGTGCTGAAGGACGTCACGGCCGTCGGGGTGCTCAGCGCGTCCGGCGGCCTGGCGGGTGCCGCCGGCCTGTACGCGTCCGGCCAGGTGGATCCCCGGCCCCTGGTCGCGGCCACCGTCTCGCTGGCCGAGGCCGCCATGGTGCTGGCCGGGGAACGGCGTCCGGAGTGGGGCACCGCACCCAAGATCCACATCGACCCCCGGCTGCCCTGACGCCTGTTGCCGCGCCGGCACGGCCGCGCCATGCCCACTTGCGGACAGCCGTCCACAAGATTTAGGGTTGCCTAACTTGATGGCGAGTACGGGAGGTCGTCGGTGTGGATCCTCGCGGGGCTCACGGCCCTGTGCGTCGCGTTGTTGCGCCGGTTCCGGGCGTCGAACGGCCCTGCGGGTGAGAAGGGAGCGCCGGTGGCGGTGACGAGGGTGGGGACGGTCGTGGGGGCGTTGCTGGTGGCGGCGCTGACGGCGAGCCTGGCGCAGACGATCGTGATCGCGGTGCTCCCCGTGCTCGGGCCGGAGCTCGGCGCCTCCACGACGGCCGTGACGTGGGTGCTCACGGCGTTCATGCTGTCCAGCGCGGTGGCCACGCCGATCGCGGGGCGGCTGGGCGACATGTTCGGTCATCGCCGCGTCATGCTCGCGTGCCTGGGATGCTTCGCGCTCGGCACGCTGGTGTGCGCCCTGGCCGGCACGCTCGGCTGGATGGTGGCGGGGCGGGTGTTGCAGGGGGTGGCCGGTGGCGTGTTCCCGCTGGCCTTCGGGATCGTGCGGGCCGCGCTGCCGCCCGCCCGCGTTCCTGGGGTCATCGCGCTGCTCAGCGCCATGTTCGGGATCGGCGGGTCGGCGGGCATGGTCGCGTCGGGACCGCTGGCCGACGTCGCGGGCACGAGGTGGCTGTTCTGGGGCTTGCTCGTGCTGGCGGCGGTGGCGGCGGCCGCGTGCGCCGCGCTGCCGGCGGCCCGGCCCGGCGGGGAGGAGCTCCCGGGAGGCGGGCTGTTGTCCGGGGCGGTGGTGCGGCTGATGGGCCGCCGCGCGCTCGTCACCACGAACCTGGCCACGCTCGTCGTCGGCGCCGCGATGTTCGGCGTCATCACGCTCATCCCCCGCTTCGTCCAGACCTCGCCGGCGGCCGGGTACGGGTTCGGCGCCTCGGCCACGGAGGCCGGCCTGGTCATGGTGCCGATCGCGCTGGCCATGCTGGTCGCCACGCCGCTGGCGCCGCTCCTGGGCAGGCGGTTCGGGGCGCGGCTGCCGCTGCAGGCCGGGGCCGCCTGCGCCGCCGCGTCGTTCGCCCTGCTGACCGTCGCCCACGACCACATGTGGCAGGTCCACGCCGCCGGTCTCGTCGTCGGCGCCGGGTACGGGCTGGCGTTCGCCTCCATCGGCAACCTGGTCGTCGAGGCTGTCGAGCCGCACCAGACCGGGGTGGCCACCGGCGTCAACACCATCGTGCGGACCGTCGGCGGCGCGCTCGGCGCCCAGATCGCCGCCGCCCTGCTCGCTCTGGGCACGCCCGGCCCGGGCGCGGTGCCCGCCGAGTCGGGCTACTCGGTCGCGTTCGCCGCCTTCGCCGCACTCGCCGTGGTCGCGCTGGGCACCGCCGCCACCGTCCCGCGCCGCAGTGACGTCGCGCTATGATCGGTCGCGGTCCAGGGCGGCCAGGTCGTCGGGGGTGAGCTCGATGGCGGCCGCGTCCAGGTTCTCCTCCAGGTGGGCGAGCGACCCCGTGCCCGGCGTGGGCAGGATGACCGGCGAGTGGTGCAGCAGCCACGCCAGCGCCACCTGACCGGTGCCGGCCCCGTGCCGCCGCGCCACCTCCGGCAGGTCGGCCCGCGCCAGTGAGCCGTTCCCCAGGGGGAACCACGGCAGGAACGCCAGCCCCCACTCCTCGCACGCCCTCAGCACCGGCGCGGACTCTCGATCGAGCAGGTTGAAGCGGTTCTGCACGGAGGCGATCTCCGTGATCTCCAGCGCCCGCTCCAGCTCCTCCAGGGTGACCGTGTCGAGGCCGATGTGCCGGATCTTGCCCTCCTGCCGCAGCTCGGCGAGCGTGCCGAGCTGGTCGGCGAGCGGCACGTCCGGGTCGATCCGGTGGAGCTGGTAGAGGTCGACGGTCTCGGCCTTGAGCCGGCGCAGGCTCGCCTCGCACATGGCCCGCAGCCGCTCGGGCCGCCCGGCGACGTGCCAGACATTGGGCCCGGTACGGACGACCCCGCCCTTCGTCGCCACCACCAGATCGTCCGGGTAGGGGTGCAGCGCCCGCGCCACCAGCTCCTCGGCGATGTCCGGCCCGTAGTTGTCGGCCGTGTCGATGAGCGTGACCCCGCGCTCCACGGCGCGGCGCAGCACGGCCACGGCCTGGTCCGGCTCGAGGCGCGGCCCCCAGTAGCCGGGCCCGGTGAGCATGCCGGTGCCGTACCCGAGACGCCTGACCCGCAGCTCGCCCGCGATGTCGAAACTCTGACTGATCAATGCGCCCCCTCAGTAGCTGTGGCTCGCCGTGACTTCGGCGGAGGCCGACACCGCCCGCTCGGCCGCGCCGCCGCGCAGCGCGAGCACGATCATGGACAGCGTGTCGACGATGGTGAGATGGGCGAGGCGGCTGGCGACCGCCTCCATCCCGAAGACGAGGTCCTGCCCGCCGCCGACGAGCACCCACGTGCTCTCCTCGGTCAGCGGGGAGCTGGCGTAGCTGGTGACGGCCACGACCCGCGCCCCGGCGGCGCGGGCGCGCCGCGCGGTCTCGACGGTGGAGCGGGTGGCTCCGCTGTGGCTGATCGCCAGGCAGACGGCCGGGTCCGGCAGCAGCTCGGCGGCCAGATGCGCGGTGAGCGGGTCGGGCGGCAGGTCCACGGGCAGGCCGAGGGCCCGTAGCCGGTAGGCGGCGTCGGTGGCGGTCGCCCCGGACAGGCCGGTGGCGGCGACCAGCACCCGGGAGGCTCCGCTGAGCGCCTCGGCCGCCGCGCTCAGGTCGGCGCGCGACAGCGTGGCACTCAGCCCGCCGAGCGCCTCCCGGGCCGCCCGGACGGTCGCGGCCAGCGGGTCGAGGTCGTCCTGGGGCTCGGCGCCCGCCGGCGCCTCGCGGGCGGCGGCGATCTTCAGCTCCTGGTAGCCGCCGAACCCGAGCCGCCGGCACGAGCGCACCACGGTGGACGCCGACGTGCCCGCGAGCTTCGCCACGTCGCTCACGCTCAGGTGGACGAGCCGGACGCCCTGGTCGAGCACCACTTGCGCGACCCGCGCCTCGGCGTCGTGCAGCCCGGAGAGCCTGGCCCGCACGGTGGCAGCCAGGGAATTGCGTTCCATGACCGGAGAGTATCAGAGAACAGAATTCCGTCCTCTCGGAAAACCTGTCGAGCCGCCGCCTCCGGATGTCTAGCGTTTCGCGGGTGGACATCTACCTGGAGACCGAGCGGCTGATCCTGCGCCGCTTCACCGAGTCCGACGCCGACGACCTCTTCGCGCTCGACAACGACCCGGAGGTCATGGAGTTCCTCAACGGCGGCAGGCCCACGCCGCGCGAGAAGATCGTCGAAGAGACGCTGCCCCGGTTCATCACGCGCGGCTTCTTCGCGACCGTCGAGAAGGCGTCGGGAACGTTCCTCGGCTGGTTCCACCTGCGGACGCGCGACGGGGAGCCGGACGACGAGCCGGAGCCGGGCTACCGGCTGCACAAGTCCGCCTGGGGCAAGGGATACGCGACCGAGGGCTCGCTCGCACTGATCGACAAGGCGTTCCGCGAGCTGGGCGCGCGCCGGGTGTACGCCCAGACGATGGCGGTGAACGTACGGTCCCGGCGGGTCATGGAGAAGGCCGGGCTGACGCACACCCGCACGTTCCACCTCGAGTGGGACGACCCCCTGCCGGGCACCGAGGAGGGCGAGGTGGAGTACGAGCTGACCCGCGCCGAATGGGAGGCCCGCTGACCCCCAACCTGGTGCACTGGTCGGACCAGTCGCTAGGGTGCCTCCATGGGATATGACGCACTGTTCCGCCTGGACGGGCGGAAGGCCGTGGTGATCGGTGCAGGCAGCGGGATCGGCAGGGAGGCGGCGCTGGCGCTGGCCGCCCACGGGGCCACGGTGGTGTGCGCCGACCGCGACCTGGCCGCGGCGGAGAAGACCGCGGCCGCATGCGGCGGGGCCGCCCGCCTGCTCGACGTGCTGGACGCCGCGCAGGTGCGCGGGGCCGCCGCGGAGGAGCCCGCCGACGTGCTGGTGTTCACGGCCGCCACGAACGTCCGCAAGCGGCTGCTCGACTACTCCGGCGAGGAGTTCGACCGGGTGGTGGGCCTGAACCTGCGGGCCTCGTTCGACGTGGTCAGGGCGTTCGGGGCGGGCATGGTCGAGCGGGGGCGCGGGTCGATCATCGGGTTCGCGTCGATCCGCGCGTCCGTGACCGAGCCCGGGCAGAGCGTCTACTCCGCCACCAAGGCGGGCCTCGTGCAGCTGCTGCGCACGGCCGCCGCCGAGTTCGGGCCGCACGGCGTGCGGGTCAACGCCATCGCGCCCGGCGTCGTGGAGACGCCGCTGACCAGGCAGATCAAGGACAACCCCGGCTGGTACGACGCCTACGCCGCCAAGAGCGCGCTCGGCCGGTGGGCGAGGGCGGAGGAGATGGCCGGGGCGGTGGTCTACCTGGCGAGCGACGCGGCGAGCTTCGTGACCGGCTCCGTGCTGTACGTGGACGGCGGCTGGACGGCCGTGGACGGCCGCTTCGACCCGCCCAATTGACAGGTTCGGCCGCCGAATCGACATGATCGTCGGAGGTGTGCCACACTGGCGCCGACAAATCAACACAAGCTTGTCAGCGCCTGGTCGGTTGGTGGAGTGCGCTGGCGTGCTCGCTCGGTCGCGAGCACGGCCAGTCACGCCTCCACGCGGGATCACGGTCGTGTACGCGCCGAGCCGTACACGAAAGGACCATCATGTCCACCGACCAGTTCGGGCTCGCCGAAGGTGACTACGTCCCCGATCCCGATCGTGACACGACGCTGCTCCTCGACGCGTTCTACGACCATCTCGCCGCGACCCTGCGTGAGCACGCGCTTCCCGGTGATCTCACGACCGCCATGCGGGCGCGTCAGGGCGAGCTCGAAGCGGCGAATCAGCACCTGATCGTCGATGAGCCCGCCCGCCACAACCTGCGCATGACCTTGGCCCTGGTGGCCGCCCACGAGTTCCTCCTGCCCAGGCTGGGCCAGGAGACGGCCATCGCCGTCGTCCGCGCGTCATTCATCGAACCGCTCGGCGAGACCGTGAAGGAAGGCACCCGGGCGATGCTGGACAACGCGCCGGACGCCTTCCTGGCCATGGTGGAGGTGAGCAAATCACGCGAGGAGCACGCGTTCGGGAAGGGGTTCGTCTTCGACCGGCCGGTCGACGACGACGACAAGCGCTATCACGTCGACGTGCGCCGGTGCTTCTACCACGACGTTCTGGTCGCCAACTCTGCGCCGGAACTGACCCCGGTCATGTGCGCGTTCGACGCGAACTGGATCGAGGCCATCGCACCCGGCAGGCACGGCTTCCGGTTCGATCGCCGCACCACCATCGGAACGGGCGGCACGCATTGCCCCTTCCACTTCAGCCGGACCCAGGAAGCCGGCTGACGCCCGCACAGCCACATCTTCTGGGGCTCCTTCGCAGTCGCGGCGGAGCCCCTCCGTCTCAAGGACGACGATCACGCGGGCCGGATGATCGCCATCCTGGTCACGGTCAGCTCCTCGATGGCGAAGCGCGGCCCCTCGCGCCCGATGCCGGAGTCCTTCACGCCGCCGTACGGCATGTTGTCCGCCCTGAACCCCGGCACCTCGTTGACCACCACTCCCCCGGCCTCGATCCGCTCGATCGCGGCGAAGGCGGTGGCCAGCGACCGGGTGAAGACCGCCGCGTGCAGACCGTACCTGGACCGGTTGACGGCGGCGAAGGCGGCGTCGAGGTCGGGCACCGAGCGCACCACCACCACGGGCCCGAAGATCTCCTCGCCCCAGGCGGCGGCGCCGTCGCCGACGCCGGCGAGCACGGTCGGGGCGATGGCGCGGCCCTCGCGGTGCCCGCCCGTGACCGGCTCGCCTCCCGACTCGGCGATCCACTCCAGCACGCGGTCGGTGGCGGCCTGGTCGATGAGCGGGGCGACGCGGGTGTCCGGCAGGCGGGGGTCGCCGACCGTGACCTGCTTGACGCGCTCGGCCAGCAGGGACACGAACCGCTCGCGTACGGGCTCCTCGACCAGCACCCGCTGGACGGAGATGCACGCCTGGCCGGAGGCGTAGTAGCCGCCGCGCACGACGGCGTCGGCGGCCGCCTCCAGATCGGCGTCGGCCGCCACCACGAGCGCCGCGTTCGACCCCAGCTCCAGCAGGACCTTCGTGGGTGCGGCGTTGCGGGCGATGGCGTGCCCGGCGGCGGCCGAGCCGGTGAACGAGACCGCGCCGATCCGCCGGTCCTCCACCAGCGTCCGGCCGACCTCGACGTCGCCGGTGACGAGCTGCACGGCCTGCGGGGGCAGCGCGTTCGCCGAGCGGATGAGGTGCACCAGCCAGAGGGTGGCCAGCGGGGTGGCGGGGGCGGGCTTGACGATGACGGGGCAGCCCGCGGCCACGGCGGGAGCGATCTTGTGGGCGGCGAGCAGCAGCGGGTAGTTGAAGCCGGTGATCCCGACGACCACCCCGATCGGGCGGCGTGTCCAGAACCCGATCAGGCCCTCGCCCGAGGGAAGCAGGTCGAGCGGTACCGTCTCGCCGTGCAGCCTGGCGACCTCCTCGGCGGCCGTGGCGAGGGTGACGAGCGTCCTGGCGACCTCGACCTTGCAGTCGACCAGCGGTTTGCCGGTCTCGAGCACCAGCAGGCGCTCGAACTCCTCGCGGTTGGCCTCGAGGGCGTCGTGGGCCTTCATGAGGGCGGCGCGGCGGGCGTGCGACGGCAGCGCCGCCATGGCGGGCGCCACGGCGAGCGCCTCTTCCACGGCCCGCTCGGCGAGGGCCTTCGTGCCCCGCGGGGCCTCGGCCACCACGGAGCCGTCGTAGGGGAAGGTGATGTCGTCGGTTTCCGCCGTTTCCACCCATCCGTCCCCGATGGGCAGGCCGGACGGCCATGCGGTGTCGATGGTCATGATCGCTTCCGTTGGGCGCTGGGGAACACGTCGAGGTACGCGGGCGCGTCCTCGCGGCCGGTACCGGCGAGGACGGCGTGCGCTATGGCGCGGCTGAACACGTCGGCTCCGGCGGCCAGGAGCTCTTGGAGGGTGTCGTGGCCGGGTTCGGGGCGGGCGCAGGTGGCCAGGGCGAAGATGGTGTCGCCGTCGGTCATGGTGTGGGCCGGTCTGATCGCCCTGGCCAGGCCGTCGTGGGCGACCGCGGCGAGCTTGCCGCACTGGGCCTTGGTGAGGGTGCGGTCGGTGGCCACCACGCCGATGGTGGTGTTGAACGACGGGGCGTTGTCGGGGTGCCAGGCGTCGACCTCCTCCTGGAGCGGGGGTTGGAGGTGGTCGAACTCGCCCGGGAGGCCGTACCGGGCGCCTGCGAGGGTGCCGTCCACGGGGTCGAGCACGGACCCCACGGGGTTGGCGACGACGAGGGCGGCCACGGTGGTGCCGTCCGCGAGCACGACGCTCGCGCTCCCCACGCCGCCGGCCAGGCCGCCCGCCCGTGCCCCCGTGCCCGCCCCGACCGACCCGTTCGGCAAAGGCACGGCGCCATCGAGCGGTGAGCCGCCGTCAGGGGCGAGGGCCGCGTCGTAGGCGGCCGTGCCGAACGTCGCGTCGGGGACGGCGCGGAACGTGCCACCGCGCCCCAGGTCGAAGATGACCGCGGCCGGGACGATGGGCACCACGCCGCCGGCCACCGGGTAACCGACGCCCGCGTCCGCCAGCCGGTCCACCACCCCGCAGGCCGCCGAGAGCCCGTACGCGCTCCCGCCGCTCAGCACCACGGCATGGACCCGCGAGACCAGGTTGCGCGGGTCAAGCAGCTCCGTCTCGCGGGTCCCGGGCGCGGCACCGCGCACGTCGACCCCCGCCACGGCGCCCGAGGGAGGGGCCAGGACGACGGTGGTGCCCGTGCGGTAGCCGCCCTCCGCCCGCTGCGCGTGGCCGACCCGGAGACCGGAGACGTCGGCCAGCGAGTTGGCAGGACCAGGACGCATCAGAAGTCGCCGTTCAGGAACCGGCGGGCCGCCTCGGCGAAGACACGGGTGCACTGGACGATCTCGGCGACCTCCACGAACTCGTCCGCCTGGTGCGCGATCCACTTTCCGCCGGGCCCGTACACCACCGAGGGGACGCCGCCCCAGTGCGTCAGCACGGTCCCGTCCGTGGACCCGGGCACCCCGCCGTAGACCGGCTCCGCGCCGGTGACGGAACGGTGGGCGGCGGCCAGCGCGGCCACCACCGGGTCGGACACGGGCACGTCCACCGGCGGCCGGTCCACCAGCACCGACACCTCGGCCGCGATCCCGTCGCAGGCGGCCAGGGCGGCCACCCGGTCGGCGATCAGCTTGTGCTCGACGCCGGGGATCGTCCGCACGTCCACGAACACCGACGCGGCCGCCGGGATCACGTTGACCTGCTCCTCGGACCCGGCCTGCAGCACGGTCGGCGTGACGTACACCTCGCCGAGGTGCTCGTGCGCGGGATGGCGGCCCTGCAGCTCCTCCTGCAGCGACCGCAGCCCCACCAGCAGCGAGCCCACCGCCGGAAGGGGGTTGCGGCCGTGCTGGGGCATGGCGCCGTGCGCCATCTTGCCGGCGAAGTCCACCCGCAGCCGCAGCGCCCCCTTGGCCACCGCGCAGATCTCGCCCGCCTCGGGCTCGGCGACGATGGCGCCGTCCACGTCGGCGGTGAGCCCTTCGGAGACGAAGTGGTGCGCGCCGATCATGAGGCCTTCCTCGTCGGCCAGCGCGCACACCTTGATCCGCCCGGGGAAAGGTCCAGCCAGCTGCAGCGCCCGGGTGGCGTACAGGGTGGCGGCCAGGCCGGACTTCATGTCGGCGCTGCCCCGCCCCCACAGCTTGCCGTCGCGGATCTCCCCGCCGAACGGGTCCACGGTCCAGGTGGACAGGTCGCCCTCGGTCACCACGTCCGTGTGGCCCTCGAACATCAGTGTCGGCCCGTCACCGCCGCCGCCCTCGACCACGGCCACCACGTTGGGCCGGTCGGGCTCGACCTCGTACACGGTGGGCTGCCAGCCCCACTCCCGCATCTTGGCCGCCACCAGGTCGGCGGCGGCCCGCTCACGCCGTCCGGGGTCGTTGGTGCTGGGGATCCGCACCAGCGCCTGGGTGAACTCCACCACTCCGCCGGCATCGACGTCGATCAAAACAATCCCTCCAGAGTCGGTACGGCCTGCAGCAACGTACGCGTGTAGGGGTGGGCGGGCGCGGCCCAGACCTCGTCCACCGGCCCGCTCTCCACGATCTCCCCGCGGCTCATGACCGCGACCGTCTCGCACACGTGCCGCACCACGGACAGGTCGTGCGAGACGAACACGAGCGTGAGGCCCAGCTCGTCCACGAGGTCGGCGAGCAGGTTGAGTATCTGCCCGCGCACGGACACGTCCAGGGCGCTCACCGGCTCGTCGGCGACCAGCACCTTGGGCCGGGGCGCGAGCGCGCGGGCGATGGCGATGCGCTGCCGCTGCCCGCCGGAGAACTGGTGCGGGTACCGCTCGGCGGCCGACGCGGGCAGCCCGACCTCCTCCAGCAGTTCCGTCACGCGGTCGCCGACCGGCAGGCCGAGCGCGACGAGCGGCTCGGCCACGAGGTCGCGCACGCGCATGCGGGGGTCGAGCGAGCTCATCGGGTCCTGGAAGACGATCTGCAGGTTCTCCCGCAGGAAGCGCAGCCGCCGCTCCGGCCTGCCGGTTATTTCCTGCCCTTCGAAGCGGATGGACCCGCTGGTCGGCTGGTCGAGGCCGCAGAGCAGGCGCAGCAGCGTCGACTTGCCCGAGCCGGACTCGCCGACGATGCCGTACCGCTCGCCCCGTCCCACCGCGAGCGAGACGTCCTTGAGCGCCTGCACGGCGGCGCCCGGCTTGGTGAGCGAGGTGCGGGGCCGGTGGTAGACGCGGCTGAGGTGCTGGGCGTCAATCAGCGGGGTGCCAGCATGCGTGGGCATGGCCGTCTCCTGTCAGCGCCGGTACGTTCTCGCACTTGGGGGTGGCGTCCAGGCAGCGGTTCCGGAAGACGCAGCCGCCGGGGAACTGTCCGGCGGGCGGGACGCTGCCCTTGATGGTGGGCAGCCGGGTGCCCCGCGGGGTGAGCTTGGAGGCGGCCAGCAGGCCCTCGGTGTAGCGGTGGCGGGGCCTGGTGAAGACCTCGCGGATGGGGCCGCTCTCGACGACTCGGCCGCCGTACATGACCAGGACCCGCTCGCAGACGGAGGCGACGACGGCGAGGTCGTGGGTGATGAACAGCAGCGCGGGCGCGACCTCGGCGATCAGCTCGAGCATCTGCTTCTGCACGGTGACGTCGAGCGCCGTGGTGGGCTCGTCGCAGATGAGCAGCTCGGGCTCGTTGGCCAGGGCGATGGCGAGCATGACGCGCTGCCGCTGGCCGCCGGAGAGCTGGTGCGGGTAGGCGCGGGCGATCTGCGCAGGCTCCGGCAGGCGTACGCGTTCCAGCAGGTGGATCGCGCGTTCACGGGCCTCCTGGCGGCTGCGGCCGTGCAGCGTCATGACCTCGGCGACTTGGGCGCCGATGCGCATGAGCGGGTTCAGCGCGGTCATCGGCTCCTGGAAGACCATGGAGACGTCCTGGCCGCGCAGCCGCTTCAACCGGCTCTCCGGCACGCCGACCAGGTCGTTCTCGCCCATCCTCGCGTTGCCCGTGGCGGTGACGCCCTCGGGCAGCAGGCCCATGAGCGACAGCGCGGTCAGCGACTTGCCGGAGCCGGACTCGCCGATCAGCCCGACGCGCTCGCCGGGCGCGATGTCGAACGACACCTCGCGCACCAGCTCCAGCTCGTCCGCCCGTACGGTCAGGCCCTCAACTCTCAGCACGGATCCTCCTGAGCTTCGGGTCGAGGTAGTCGCGCAGGCCGTCTCCCAGGAGGTTGAAGCCGAGCACGGCCAGCGCGATCGCCAGGCCCGGCCAGAGGGCCAGGCGCGGGGTGGAGAACAGCAGCTCCTGCGACTCCTGCAGCATCCGGCCCCAGGACGGGGTCGGCGGGCGGGTGCCGAAGCCGAGGAACGACAGCGCCGCCTCGGCCAGGATCGCGATCGCGAACGACACCGACGACTGCACGATGAGCACGGAGCCGATGTTCGGCAGCACGTGCCGCACGGCGATGGCCGTGCGGCCGCGCCCGGCGGCCCTGGCGGCGAGGATGTAGTCGGTGACCATGACCTGGAGCGTGGCGGCGCGCGCCACGCGGGCGAACGCGGGCACGGTGGCCACGCCGATCGCGATCATCGCGGTGAGCGTGCCCGGCCCGTAGACCGCGCCGAGCATGACGGCCAGCAGCAGCGCCGGGAACGCGAACACCAGGTCGTTGACCCGCATGATCAGCTCGGAGAGCCAGCCGCGCGGCGTCATCCCGGCGACCACGCCGAGTGGCGTGCCGATCACGGCGGCGATGCCGACGGCCACGATGCCGACGTAGAGGGTGGTCCTGGCGCCGACCATGAGCTGGCTGAAGGTGTCACGGCCGAACTTGTCGGCCCCCAGCAGATAGCCCTCGCCCGGCTGCCGGA
Organism: Nonomuraea sp. B19D2; assembly: GCF_040137845.1. Classification (NCBI taxonomy): domain Bacteria; kingdom Bacillati; phylum Actinomycetota; class Actinomycetes; order Streptosporangiales; family Streptosporangiaceae; genus Nonomuraea; species Nonomuraea sp. B19D2. The sequence goes on from NZ_JBEFAK010000023.1 coordinate 135,522, forward strand.
GCTTGCGCGCGGCGTCCACGAGCGTCGGGTCGTGCGGCGTCCAGAAGAACGACACGACGGCCGCCAGCACCACGAGCCCGACGAGCACGCCGCCGACCAGCAGCCCGGCGTTGATCCGGCCCCTCATCGCAGCCTCGGGTCGAGCAGGTGGTAGGCCACGTCCACCACGAAGTTGATCAGCAGCACGGCTGCCACCAGTACCATCACCACGCCTTGCACGAGCAGCAGGTCACGCCCGGCGACGCCGTTGAGCAGCAGGTCGCCGAGGCCGGGGATGACGAAGACCCGCTCGACCACGACCGCCCCGATCAGGAGGGTGGCCAGCTGCAGGCCGAGCACGGTGACGACGGGGATCGAGGCGTTGCGCAGACCGTGCCGCCACAGGGCGCCGGTGCTGCCCCGGCCCTTGGCGCGGGCCGTGCGCAGGTAGTCCTCGCGCATCACGTCGAGCACGGCGCTGCGCACATACCGGGTGAGCACGGCGCCCTGCACGAGCCCGAGCGACAACCACGGCAGCAGCAGGCTGCGCAGCCACTCCCCCGGGTTCTCGGCGATCGGCACGTAGCCGCCGGACGGCAGCGCCTGGGCCTGCACCGCGAACACGAACACCAGCAGGATGCCGGCCAGGAACGCCGGGATCGCGATGCCGACCTGGCTGACCGCGCTGATGGCCGCGCCCAGGGGGTTGCGGTGGTGCACGGCCGCGAACGTGCCCAGCGGCACCGCGATGGCCAGCGCCACCGCCATGCCGCCGAGCACCAGCACGGCCGTGACGCCGAGCCGGTCGCTGATCTGCGGGCCGATGGGCGAGCTCGTCACGTACGAGGTGCCGAAGTCGCCCTGGAGGAGCCCGCCGAACCAGTCGAGGAACTGCGCGACCGGCGCCCGGTCGGTGCCGAACTGCTTGCGCAGCGCCGCCACCGCCTCCGGGGTGGCGTTCACGCCGAGCGCGACCTCGGCCGGGTCGCCGGGCAGCAGGGCCATGAAAGCGAACACCACCACGCCGGCCACGGCGGTGCTCGCGACGAGCACCGCCAGGCGCTTGATCAGATACAGCGTCACTGTTGCTTGGCGAGCGCGGTGAAGTCGAAGGACTCGGCGATGGCGTTCTTCGGCAGCCCGGTGACGCCCTTCCTCGCCACGATCAGGTTGGGGAAGAGGAAGAGCCAGTCGGCCGCCGCGTCGTCGGACAGCAGCTTGGCGGCCTTCTTCAGGTCGTCGGTCTGCTGCTGCTCGGTGCCCTCGTCGGCGGAGGCGAGCAGCTTGCCGAACTCGGGGTTGTCGTAGTGGAAGTAGTACGACTTGTCGGCAAATATGCCCATGTCGCGGGGTTCGACGTGGTTGATGATGGACAGGTCGTAGTCGCCCTGCTTGAACACCACGTCCAGCCAGCGGGCCGGGAACTCCAGGGGCTCGATCTCGGCGGTGATGCCCACCTGGGCGAGCTGCGACTTGACGACCTGGGCGCTGGCCACCGCGTACGGCAGGTTGGGGATGCGCATCTTGACGCTGAGCGTCTTGCCGCCGAGCAGCTCCTTGGCCTTGGCCGGGTCGTACGGGTAGTCGCCCGTGCGGTCCTCGTACCACGGGTCGGTGGGCGGCACCATCGAGCCGATCAGCTGGCCGCGCCCGGCCCAGGCGGTCTCCAGCAGCGCCTTGTGGTCGATCGCGTAGCGGACGGCCTGCCTGGCCTTCTTGTCGTTGAACGGCGGGCGGCTGTTGTTCATCGACAGCACGACCTCGCCGTTCGTGGTGCCCTCGACCGTCTGGAAGCGGTTGGGGTCGGCGAACTGCTGCAGCGACTCGGGCGCCTGCACGGCCGAGATGACGTCGATGCCGCCGGTCAGCAGCGCGTTGTTCATCGCCGTGGCGTCCTTGAAGTACTTCAGCGTGATCGACGACAGCGACGGCTTGGTGCCCCAGTAGGAGGCGTTCGGGTTGAGCTGGATGGAGTCGCCGCGCCGCCACGAGCCGAGCGTGTACGGGCCGGTGCCGACGGGCTTGTTGGCCAGGTCGGAGACCCCGGTCCGGCTGAACATGGCGCCGAGCCTGGTGGCCATCGAGTAGAGGAAGCCGTTGCTGGGCTTCTTGAGCGTGACGACAGCGGTGGAGTCGTCCTTCTTCTCCACCTTGTCGACGACGTCGAGCTGGGCCTTGATCTTGAGCTTCCAGTCCGTCTTCACCCGGTCGAGCGAGAACACCACGTCGTCGGCCGTGAACGGCGCGCCGCTGCTGAACTTGACGTTCTTGCGCAGCGTGAACGTGTAGGTCTTCCGGTCGGGCGAGACCTCCCACTTCTCGGCGAGCAGCGGCACGATCTTGCCGTCCTGGTCGAGCTTGACCAGGCCCTCGTACACGTTGACCAGCAGCGCCTGGGGAATGGCGGCGCCCTCGGTCGAGGTGAAGTCCAGGTTCGCGGGCTCGGCCACGAATCCGACGGACAGCGTCTGGGTCTTGGGGGTGGAGCTGCCGCCGCCGCTGGAGGTGCCGCCGCAGGCGGCCGTGCCCAGCAGGAGACCGCCGGCGGCGATCCAGATCCCGATTCGCCTCATGTCTTACAGCCTCCTGGCTAGTGCACTGGTCGGACCAGTAGGCTACGCACATTGCCAGTCGACGGCGGCTCGGGTCAAGGGGGCTTTCATGGGTGGTCCGCGTTTCGAGCCGGTGCGTACCGTACGCGCCTATGAGCGGGTGGTGGAGCAGGTCGAGGAGGCCATCGAGAGCGGCGCGCTCTCACCGGGCCAGCGGCTGCCGAGTGAGCGGGAGCTGATGGTGCAGTTCTCGGTCAGCCGCTCCACCGTGCGCGAGGCGCTGCGGGTGCTCCAGGCACGCGGCTTGGTGCGGTCGCGGCCCGGCGACCCGAACGGCGCGGAGGTGCTGCCGTTCTCGCCCGCCACGCTGCACAAGTCGATGAGCACGCTGGCCAGGGTGTCGGAGCTGTCGCTGGCCGAGCTGGTGCAGTTCAGGATGGTGCTCGACTCCTCGGCCATCCTGCTGGCCGCGCGGCTGCGCACCGATGCCCAGCTCGCCGAGATGGCCTCGGCCGTCGCGGCCATGCGGGCGGCCGTGGAGGCGGGCCAGGACGCGTTCGGCGAGGCCGACGTGGCCTTCCACGACGTGGTGGCGCGGGCGAGCGGCAACAAGCTCATCCAGATCTGCATGGACGTGGTCCGCTCGATCGTGCTGAAGCTGGTCTCGGAGAAGATCGCCGACGCGGACGACCGGGAGGCGCTGATGCGGCAGAGCATCCGGCACCACGAAGAGGTGCTGGATGCCATGCGGGCGGGCGACGGCCCGCTGGCCGCCCGGCTGTCCAGGAAGGCGATGTACGACTACTACGCGGGCTATGTCCCGGCCGGCGAGCGCGCCGCCCTCCTGGCCCTGCTGGACTGACGCCTTTCGCAGGACGCCTTTCGCAGGACGCCTTTCGCAAGTCGTGCCGGCCTGGGACAGCCCAGGTCCGGCTGGACGGAACCGGGTGTTATCTTGCCTGCGTGGAGCGCGTGGATGGGGACGGGCTGACAGAGGCCTTTCTGCGCGAGCCGCGCCGCTACACCAGCCACCAGGTCGCCGACATGGCGGGGGTGCCGGTCTACCGCGCGCGGCGATACTGGCGTGCCCTGGGGTTCGCGAACGTGGCCGACGACGCGGTCGAGTTCACCGACTCCGACGTGGAGGCGCTCAAGACCATGCTCGCCATGGTCCGCTCGGGCATCTACGACGAGGAGCACATGCTGCTCGTGGCCCGCTCGCTCGGCAGCGCGACCGCCCGGCTGGCCGAGTCGCAGGCCGAGATGGGCGTCGACGCGCTCGACCAGGCGGGCGTCCCGCTGGCCGAGCGCCCGCGGGCCTGGCGGCGGCGGGCCGAGCGGGTGGTGCCCGATCTCGCGCGGCTGCTCGTCTACACCTGGCAGCGCCAGCTTGCCGCCGCCGCGGGGCGCATCGCCGAGCAGGACATGAGCGCGGTACGCCTGGCCGTCGGCTTCGCCGACCTGGTCGCGTTCACCCGGCTGAGCAGGCAGATCACGGGGACCGAGCTGGCCAGGCTGATCGACAGGTTCGAGGGGCGCTCGGCCGACATCGTGACCTCGACCGGCGGGCGGGTGGTCAAGACGCTGGGCGACTCCGTGCTGTTCGTGGCCGACCAGGCACACGTGGTGGCGGAGATCGCGCTGCGGCTGGTGGAGACGCACGCGCGAACCAAGGACATGCCCGAGCTGCGGGTGGGGCTGGCGGCCGGGCCGGTGATCTGGCGCATGGGGGACGTGTTCGGCACGACGGTCAATCTGGCCAGCAGGCTCACGGCCCTGTCGCTGCCGGGGACGATCCTGGCGGATCCGCAGTTCGCGGAGGAACTCGAAGGGGACCGGGCGTTCCGGCTCCGGGAGGTCAACCGGCTGTCGGTGCGCGGGCTGGGCGAACTGGCCCCCTTCACGGTGACCCGCGCCGGCTCGGTCTGACCCCGGACCGCGGCGCCCTTCGGTGAGCAGTGGCTGTCCCGCGGCGGTTTTCGGGAACCTGGGCGGGCGGGCAACCTCGTGTCGCGGTCGATGCGTCACTACCGTCGGCAGGCTCTGACAGGAGGCAGTTCAAGTTGGCGGATAGGGCGATATTTCAGGACTTCGTGGTCGCCAGGTCGGATCGGCTGTTACGTACCGCGTACCTGCTGACCCACGACTGGGCGGCGGCGGAGGACCTGCTGCAGGAGTCGCTGGCGAAGGCGTGGTTCGCCTGGCCGGGCATCGACGAGCCCGAGGCGTACGTGCGCAGGGTGCTGGTGACCACGTACACCTCCTGGTGGCGCCGCAGGTGGCGCAGGGAGCTGCCCAGCGGCGACCTGCCGGACGGGCCCGCGCACGACGACGAGGGCCGGCGCGAGGAGCTGTGGCAGGCGGTCGGCCGGCTGCCCGCCAAGCAGCGCGCGGTGATCGTGCTGCGCTTCTACGAGGACCTGCCGGTGGCGGAGGTGGCCAGGGTGCTGGGCTGCCAGGAGGGCACGGTCAAGAGCCAGACCGCGAAGGCGCTGGCCAAGCTGCGAGTGGACGAGTCGATCGTGAAGGAGCTGCACCGATGACCGTGCAAGACCTGCGTGACGTCCTGCGTGAGCAGGCCGAGGCCCCGTCGCCCGCGAACCCGTACCGGCACGAGCAGGTCCGCTCCCGCATCCGCCGGACCAGGCTGCGCAGGCGGGTGACGGCGGGCGCCGCGGTGGTGGCGGCGGTCGCGGTCGGCGTCTACCTGGTCCCCGCCGCGCCACGGGAACGGGAGACGACGGCGGCGGCCCAGACCGGGAGCACCGCGAAGCCCGGCCGGCTGCCCGAGTCGTTCACCTCCGGCGACGGCACCGAGTACCGCCGCCTGGCCGCCACCGCGCTCAAGGCGAAGGGCGAGACGAAGACCTCGGTCAAGGTCACGGTCTCCGGCAAGCCGCTGGAGGTGGCCGGGCGGTGCGACGGCGACCCCCGCAGCGATACGCCGGCCGTTCTCGTGAACGGCCAGGTCACCGCAGGCCCGGGCTCCCTGCCGTGTTCGAAGGAGATGTCGATGTTCCCGCTGACCGTGCCCCGCGGCGTGACGGAGGTCACCGTCACGTTCGACACGATCCGCGTCGGCGGGGGATGCGCGCGGCGGAAGAAGGACGGCCCGTGCGTGCCGATCGAACCCCGCCCAGCGAACTGGAGCCTGGCCGTCTACGAGTGGACGCCGCCCGCCGAGCCGGTCGAGCCGGGGCCGGTCGGGGCGTTCCCCGCTCGGGCCGGCGGCATGAAGCTGGCCGATTCCACGACGGGCGTGTGGCCGCGGGACTCGTCGTTCACTCTCGCGGTGCGGTCGGGGAGCGGCAAGCTCGGCGTCGACCAGCTCTGCACGGGCGACCTGGCCTCGCGTCTGTGGTTCAGGATCCAGGTCGAGGGCCAGGAGTCGAGCGGTAACTGCGGCGTCTGGAAGAAGGGCTCGTACCCGATGGCGATGAGCGAGTTCGCCGTGCCCAAGGGCAAGCGAGTGACGATCACCGGGAAGATCAGCATCTGGGGCGGGCACACCAACCGCCCGGTTCGCTGGTCGGTCGGAGCGTTCGTAAGGTAGATCACGTGACGGAACGCGCTGCCATCGAGGGCAGGCTGGTGGACGCCGACGCGCGCTTCATGCTGCACGCGCGCTACGGCCACTTCACCGCCATGCAGGTCAGGGATCGCCGGGTGCGCGGGCTCGAGCTGCACTTCGCGCGGCTGGAGGCGGCCGGCACGGAGCTGTTCGGCGTCCCGCTCGACCGCGCCGCGGTGCTCGGCTCCATCAGGGCCGTGCTCGGCGACGCGCGGGACGCCAGCGTGCGCGTGTACGTCGTGGAGACCGACCGCCCGCACGTGATCGCGAACGCCGCCCCGCCCCACGAGGCGCCCACCCGCCCGCAGAGCGTGAAGCCGGTCGCGTACCAGCGCTTCCTGCCGCACATCAAGCAGGCGTCCGGCATGCTGCAGGCCCACGTCGGGCGGCTGGTCCGGCGCGAGGGCTTCGACGAGGCGCTCCTCACCACCGAGGACGGCCTGATCAGCGAGGGCTCGATCACCAACCTGGGCGGCTTCGCCGGCGGCCGCCTGGTCTGGCCGGACGCGCCGATGCTGCACGGGATCACGATGCAGTTGCTGGAGCGGATCGACGTCCCGCAGGAGCGGCGGCCACTGAAGGTCGCCGACCTGCCGGGCTTCGACCAGGTCTTCCTCTGCAACTCCTGGGGCGTGTGGCCGGTCGGCCGGGTGGACGACGTGCCGCTGCCCCAGGACGACGCGCTGATGGCCCGCCTGCTCGACCACTACGACCGCATTGCGTGGGATCCTCTGGATTGAGCCCGCCGCAGGGTACGATCGCCCAAATCGTTCTGCGATCACAAGGGAAGCCCCGCATGACGACTCGCCGGCACGCCATCGGTGATCTCCTCCGTCGTTCCGCCGCCCGCTACCCGGCCAAGACCGCCATCGTGTACGGCGACCTGCGCCAGAGCTACGCCGATCTCGACCTCGCGGTGAACCGCACGGCCAACGCGCTGGCGGCGCGCGGCGTCGGCAAGGGCGACCGGTTCGCCGTCTTCAGTCACAACAATCACGCGTTCGTGGTGGCGTACTTCGCGCTGGCGCGGCTGGGCGCGATCTCCGTGCCGATCAACTTCATGCTCGGATCGGCAGAGGTCGCGTACATCCTGGAGCATTCTGGAGCGACCGGCATGCTCGTGGAGAAGGCGCTCCTCCCGGTGGCCGAGGCCGCCGTCGGCCCGCAGGTCAGGGTGCGCGGCGTGATCGGGTCGGCGGACGGCTGGGAGCCGTTCGCGGAGTGGGCGGCCTTCGGCGACGCGTCGGAGCCGCAGGTGGAGATCGCCGACGACGACCCGATCCAGCTCATGTACACCAGCGGCACCGAGTCACGCCCCAAGGGCGCCACGCTGTCGAGCCGCAGCCTGATCGCCCAGTACGTCACGTGCGTCGTGGACGGCGAGATGAGCCACCACGACGTCGAGGTGCACGCCCTCCCGCTCTACCACTGCGCGCAGCTGCACTGTTTCCTCACGCCCGGCATCTACCTCGGCGCCACCAACATCATCCTGCCCGGCCCGAGCCCCGCGGCGGTCCTGGCCACGATCGAGGGCGAGCGGGCCACCAAGCTCTTCTGCCCGCCCACCGTCTGGATCGGTCTGCTGCGCCATCCCGACTTCGACCGCCGCGACCTGTCGTCCCTGCGCAAGGGCTACTACGGCGCCTCGATCATGCCCGTGGAGGTGCTCAAGGAGATCGCCACCCGCCTGCCGGACGTCCGCCTGTTCAACTTCTACGGCCAGACCGAGATGGCCCCGGTCGCCACGATCCTCGGCCCGGAGGAGCAGCTCACCCGGCTCGGCTCGGCCGGCAGGGCCGCACTCAACGTCGAGACCAGGATCGTCGACGACCAGGACAGGCCCGTGCCGCCCGGCGTGGTCGGCGAGATCGTCCACCGCAGCCCGCACGCCATGCTCGGCTACTGGAACGACCCCGGCAAGACCGCGGAGGCGTTCAGGGGCGGCTGGTTCCACAGCGGTGACCTGGGCGTCATGGACGCCGACGGCTACCTGTCCGTGGTGGACAGGAAGAAGGACATGATCAAGTCGGGCGGCGAGAACGTGGCCAGCCGCGAGGTGGAGGAGGCCGTCTACCAGCATCCGGCGGTGGCGGAGGCGGCGGTGTTCGGGGTGCCGGACGAGAAGTGGATCGAGGCGGTGACGGCCGCGGTGGTCCTGCGCCAGGGGGCGGGGGTGACCGAGGACGAGCTGATCGCATTCCTGCGGGAGCGGCTGGCCTCCTTCAAGACGCCCAAGCGGGTGGTGTTCGTGGACGCCCTGCCGAAGAACGCCTCGGGCAAGGTGCTCAAGCGGGAGCTGCGCAACGCGTTCCCCGCGTAGTTCAGGGGCCTCGCCAGCAGGTCGGCGGCGGTCAGGGGGCGTTCCAGGGCGAGTGGCTGCGTACGGGAGACACCTACATCAGAGACGAGGACGGCTTCTACCAGTGCCTCGGCCGTTCCAACGAGCTCTTATCGGGTCATCAATGATTTGTAGACCATTCGTGCAGGGCGAATGGGACCTGGTCCAGGACGTTCGCGATGGCGGCCGCCGGATAGTCGATCATGTCTCGGGGCAGCTCGGCCAAGGGCCACCAGGCGAGTTCCGAGCATTTGTCCGGCTCGGCGTTGTACGGCTCGCCGGTCCACTTGCGGGCGGTGAAGAAGAGGCCGACGCGTTCGGGAGCGCGGTGCATGACATGGGCGAACGCGAGGTCGGCCGGGTCGATCCGCACGCCCAGTTCCTCCCCCACCTCGCGGACAGCTGCCTCCGTCACCGACTCTCCCGCCTCGAGGTGACCGGAGGGCAGGTGCCACAGACCGTCCCCGTAGCCGGTGCCGTGGCGCCTGCCGAGCAGCACATGGGTGCCGTGGGCGTCGCCGATACCGCGAATGTCGCGGAGGAGCAACACGTGCACGTCAACGATGGCCCGGAAGCGCTGTCGCGACGTTGCGCCCGAGACGGACGTCTGGCCCAACGCGTGCGCCTGGGTCGAGGCGGGCGGCTGCGGGTGGTCAGCGGGTTCGAGTGCTCGGTGGAGAGCTGATGATGGGCGTGGAAGCGGTCGGCGGTCGAGGGCTTGGGTCCATTTGACCGCGACGGCGGCCACCTGGATCAGCTCGGCTCGCAACCGTTCGGGGTCCGTCTCCGCAAACGCCTCCAGCACCTCCTCCGCCAGGATGTGCCTCCAGGTGAGCGCCCCGCCCGCAGCCGCCGCCTCCGTCTCGCGCCTGGCCCGGTCGGACTCGGCAACCGTCCCCTCGTCACCGGTCCCGTCGGGCAGGATCTGCATGCCCCACATCGCATCCTGAGCCGCCCGCTCGGCCGCCACGTCCGCGAGCACCCTCGCCAACGCCCCCGGCACACCCGCGTCGCCATCGTGTGTCATGGTCACTAGTTTGGCCTCGTCCGGGGTGTGCGATGCCCCGCTGCCGCTCCCCAACGCGCACCACCGACGACCACCACCCGGCCTCTTCTTCCGCCCCATCTTCTTCTCGCATGCCTGCCCCCTTCTCCTATGCGCCCGGCCCGTTCCTCCATGAGCGCCTGCCACGACACGACGAGGGAGTCCGCGCTCCTGCGCCTCGCGTAGAAGTGGCGTGGCCGATCCTCGGACACGTCTCACCCATCGCACGTGTGCAGGGTCACCGGCACTCGCACGCGATTCCCAAGCCACCTCCCGGCATGCTCACCAGCCCTACCGTTCGGCCCAGTTGCCCATTCGAGTCCGAATACGAGAGCGCAAATACATGTGATATAGCGCCGTGGCGGTGTAGCCGTCACGGGTGTCATCGACATTCAGATCGAAAAAGTCGAGGAATTCGACTTTCGAAAACGCCGCGCATACTGCATGACGTTCGCCCAGCTGGGCCGCTTCATACGCCCCAGGATGGGCAAGGCTCCACGCGTCTGGTGACATACCCGATCACGACCCGCCCAGCGCGGCGGGATCTGTGGCGCGAAGATCCCTGTATCGTGCGGCGATGCGCCGCGCGGCCCGTGTCGGGTCCGCCGTGGGATGCCAGGCATAGACGGGTCGATCGCGTCGATCGTTCCAGCCCGAACACCACCAGAAAAGATCACCGTTCGTCCACACGGCCAGGCCACGCCAGATCGACACCACGGCCAACCCGTAGCCGTCGTTCACATCGGCCGTGATCCCATGCTGGGACAACTCTCGTCGTAGCTGGTCAGCCACGGCAACGGCACCTAAGGGGCTGAGGAGAGGCGCGCGCTCAGGTGGCATACGGCCGTGCATCATCGCTCCGCCCATGGGAGAGGCTTTTGTGCTGGCGTGCCGGATCGCGTTCGTGCCCAGTTCGCCGACCAGGACCTCGGCGCGCTCGCTCAACTGGGTGAGGCGACGGCGGTGAAGCATCTGCCGTAGCCATCGGCGGGTTGCCCGCACCGACAGCGGCTCAGGCGACACGGTGAACGTCCGTGACAGCGTCTCGGTCAATTGGCTGGTCATAGCCATGAAGGAAACGCCTCATCGAGGAGTGTCTCCACAGCACAACCGTGCAGGAATGACGCATCAATGTGGCGTTGCGCCTGCCAACCTGCCGGGATACGGGCAATACTCCTGTCAGAACTCCTGTCAGTTCACGGAGGAGCGCGTTCGTGGCCCAACGGCGACAAAGGCTCACTCAACGACGCAAATTGCTCGGCTTCTCCCAGGAGAAGCTAGCTGAGGCGGTCGGAGTCGAACGGTCAACTGTCGTGCGCTGGGAACTGGGCGACACAGAACCGCGTCCTTGGCAGCGCCCGAAACTGGCGACCGTTCTCAAGATCTCACTTGACGAGCTGGAATCCCTGCTCACTGCTCATCCGAAGGATGATTCGAAAAGTGAGCGACTCGAATTCGTGCTCCAGAATCCCGCCGCTGTTGACCTGGTCACGGTCGCTCATCTCGCGCAAGAGGTGCAACGGCTCACCAGCGAATACGACAGTGCGCCGTCCGCCTCGCTGCTGGCCAGTGCCGCTCAAGCCCATAGCCAGGTGACCCTGCTGCAATCGCACGCGCCGAGCGGGCGGATTCGCCGTGAGCTTTCGATCTCCACTGCCGAGTCTGCCACGTTGATGGGGCAACTGATCTGGGACGCGTCCCAGCGGCGTGACCACGTCGTCTCGGCGCGATACTTCGATCAGGCGATAGGGGCGGCACGTCAGATCCGTGATCCGGTGTTGGAAGCCCACGCCCACCTGCGTAAGGGATTCATCGCCCTGTACGGCAGGAAGGATCCCAGGGAGGGTTTGAGACTCTGTAACGAGACGGCGATCGTGGGCGCCTCAGCGAGCAATGTGCTTGCAGGACTGGGCTTCCTGCACGTGGGCGAGGCGCACGCGATGATGGGTGAACGCCGGGAGTGTGAGAAGGCGTTGAGCAAGGCAGAAGACAGGTTCGCCCGCGTACACCCGGACGACGAGGCAATGTACATGTTCTCGTCCTCCCAATTCGATCGCCTCGCCGGATCGTGCTACCTGTTCCTCGGCGCGAACGACAAGGCCGAGCAGATCCTCACACGGACCGCCCGCGCGCTGGTGCAGTGGAAGAAATCTCAGTCCATCGTGCTGGGCAATCTCACGCTCGCCTACATCCGGCAGGGCAAGTTGGGGGAGGCGTGCGGCACGTTGCACGAGGCGATCGACCTGATCGAGGCCACGCGCGGCGGGGGAGGGCTCAACATCGCGTTTGCTGCGGGCCGTGAACTGGCGCCGTGGCGACACGAACCGTGGGTCCAGGAGATCAGCGACCGTCTGTTCGGGCTGATGACAACGTGACGAGTATGAGCCTTGACGCTGCCAAGAACGCCATCCGGGAACGTATCTGGTCCACACTGATCGAGGCCCAGGTCTCGACCGCGGACGCCCGAGGGTACATCCCCGATTTCGTCGGCTCAGACCGCGCGGCCGACCTGCTCGCCTCGACGGATGTGTGGCGCGCTGCCCGAACGGTGAAGGCCAACCCTGACACCGCGCAGCTTCCCGTCCGTGCGCAAGCGCTGACTGAAGGCAAGATCCTTTATATGGCGGTCCCGAAGATCGCTACGATCGAACCGTTCTATCTGATTGACCCTGCTAAATCAGGTCTTCCGCCTGTTCAAGCGGCATCCAGCAGGGTTGCCGCTCAGGCTTATCCACGCGTAGGGATCGAGGACATGCGTCAGATAGACCTGGTGGTGTGCGGCACGGTGGCGGTCAATCGTCAGGGGGTACGGCTCGGCAAGGGAGCTGGTTACTCCGACATCGAGGTGGCCCTGTTGATCGAGGACGGGTTGGTAACCGATGAGACCGTAATCGTGACTACGGTGCACTCGCTGCAAGTGGTCGATGAGCCTCTGCCGGAGAGTGATCACGATTTCCGGGTGGACTTGATCGTTACCGAGAACGACATTATCGAGTGCCCGCGATCGCCACGCCCTTCTGGCCTGGTCTGGGAGAGCATGCCCGCCGAGAAGATCACGGCGATTCCGATTCTGGGTGCGCGGGCGAAGAACCACCTGAATTAAGGGCGGTTCGTCTCGCTGCGGAGCCATTCGAGGTAGCGTTCGCTGGCCGCCTCGAAAGGGGTTGTCGCCGAGACAGCAGCGGTGTCATCGTCAACGTCCAGGCATGGCGGGGCGGAAGCCGGGGCCGAGGTCGGTGGTGCCCGCGCGCACATGGTCCCGGAAAGCACGTACAGCCGGCGTCAGTCGCGCCCCCGTGGACCAGCTCGCCCCGATCGTCCTGAACATCGGCGGAGACAGCGGAATCTCCACCACGCCCGAGGTGGACGGGGAGCGGACCGCCCTCGGGGTGGAGCGAGGCAGGATCGCCACGCCGAGCCCCAACGCCACCAGCCCCCGTACGGTCTCCGCCTCCTGCCCCTCGAAGGCGATCCTCGGCTCGAACCCCGCCGCCGCGCACATGTCATCGGTGATCTGGCGCAGTCCGTACCCGTGCTCCAACAACACCAGCTCCTCCCCCGCCAGTTCGGCCGCCCGTACCCGCGCCCGGTTGGCGAAACGGTGGGACGGTGGCACGGACAGCACCAGCTCCTGGTCGGCGAGCGGGGTGCTGGCCAGTTCGGGGTCGTCCAGGGGCATGGGGGCGACGAACACCAGGTCGATCGCGCCCTCGCGGAGCGCTTCCAGCATGTCCTGGCGCGAGCCCTGGACCAGGCTGAAGCGGATGCCGGGGTGGCGCTCGCGGAAACCGGCGATGAGGGACGGCACGAGCGTGCGCCCCAGGAGGTGGAGGAAGCCCAGGACGACGCGGCCGGTGGTGGGGTCGATCTCTTCGCGGACCTCCCGGGCGGCGGTGGCCATCGCGGTGAGGGCGCGGGCGGAGGCGGCGGCCAGGGTACGGCCCGCCCTGGTGAGACGGATGCCACGGCCGGAGGGGACGACGAGCGGGGCGCCGATCAGGTCCGCCAGGGCGGCGAGGCGGCGGCTGGCCGTGGGCTGGGGGATGCCGAGGAGCTCGGCGGCGCGCGTCACATGGCCCGTCTCGCCCACGGCGGCCAGGATGGCCAGGGCGGGGGCCAGGCGCGCGGCCAGCGCTTCGTCAGATTCATCCATCACGGTATGAATTATCGCCCATTCGTGTATTAGACGTATTTATTAGCCTTGCTTAGCGTTGCTGGCGTGGTGGTCATCGACGCTCCTCCGGCGGTTCCCGGCACGCGGCGGGTCAGTGCGGCTGTGGCGGCGGCCGGGGTGTCGTCGTTCGCGCTCCTGTACGCGCCGCAGCCCGTGCTTCCGCAGCTCGCCGCGGCGTTCAGGTTGGATCCGGGCAGCGCCTCACTGGCCATCGGGGTGGCGACGGGGTCGCTGGCCGTGGCCGTGCTGCCGGCGGCCTGGCTGGCCGGGCTGGTGGGACGGCGGCGGGTGATCCTCTGGTCCGTGGTGCTCTCTGCGATGATCGGGCTGCTGCTGCCGCTGGCGCCGTCCTTTCCGGTGCTGCTGGCGATGCGCGCGGTCCAGGGCGTGGCGATCGCCGGGTTCGCCGGGGTGGCGGCGGCGTACCTGGCCGACGTGGTCGGTACGGCGCGGCTTCCCGGTGCGGTGGGGGCGATGATCGCCGGCAACTCGGTCGGCGGGATGCTGGGACGGCTCGGAGCCGGATTCGCCGCCGGGCCGATGGGGTGGCATGGCGCGTTGCTGGTGGTGGCGGGAGTGTCCGGCTTGTGCGCGCTGTTCGCGGCCCGGACACTCCCTCGGGCAGCGGCCCGGACGCACCCGCCCGCTGCCGACCACACCACTGACCGCGCGCAACCCGCTCGGCTGAGCGGCGACTGCGGACATACGCCCCTCGTGCACGAGACCGGCGAGAACGACGGCGACGCCGACGTGGCGCCCAGGCAGAAGGCCCATCGGCCTGGCCGTGAGGCGGAGGCGGGGAGGCGGATGGGGGCCGGGCTGGTCGTGCCCTTCGTCGTGGGCGCGCTGGCCATGGGGGCGTTCGTCGCGCTCTACAACGCCGCCGGGTTCCGCCTGACCGCCCCTCCCCTCTCCCTCACCCCCGCCGCCGCCTCCCTCGTCTTCCTCGCCTACGCCATGGGCACCGCCTCCTCGGCCGCCGCCGGGCGCGTGGCGAGCCGGCTCGGACGTTCGAAGGCGCTGGTCGCGGCGCTGCTCTTGACGGTGGCGGGCTCCCTGCTCACCATCCCCACGTCGCTCCCGCTCGTGGCGGCCGGGTTCGCCGTGCTGACCGCCGGGTTCTTCGCCGCGCACGCCATCGCCAACGCCTGGGTCACCGCCGAGGCGACCCCGCACGCCCGGGGCCGCGCCGCCGGCGTCTACACCCTCTGCTACTACCTGGGCAGCGGCGCGGGCGGCACGGTGGGCAGCATCGTGTACGGACACGCGGGCTGGACCTGGCTCATCGCCCTGACGTCGGCCTGGTTGCTGCTGGCGATCGCGGCGGTGCTCATACGCCGGCGCTCGCCCGCCCGGATATAGGCGCCTACAGGCGGGTGACGGTCACCGTGATCTCCTGGTGGCTCTCCGGCGGCCCCTGGTAGACGCCCTTGAGCGGCGGCACGTCCGAATAGTCCCGTCCCCTGGCCACCACCACGTGCGCCTCGCCGACGAGCGACCGGTTGGTGGGGTCGAGCGGCAGCCATTCCCCCGCCCAGTACTCCACCCACGCGTGGCTCTGCCCCTCTACCGGCTCCCCGATCTCGGCGCTGGGCCGCGGGTGCAGGTAGCCGGAGACGTAGCGGGCGGGCAGCCCGGCCGCGCGCAGCAGCGCGGCGGTCAGGTGCGCCATGTCCTGGCAGACGCCCTGCCCCAGGTCCCACGCCTCCTGCGCGGAGGTGCGCACGCCGGTCGAACCCGGCATGTACGCCACCCGCGCAGCCACCACCTCGCAGATCGCCTCAGCGCTCTCGTGCGGATCGCGACCGAACGCCTGCGTCTTGGCCAGCTCCACCAGTTCCTCGTTCACGGCCGTCATCGGGGTACGACGAAGCAGCTCGTACATCGAGGGATCCGGCTCCGTCACGGCCATCCGGGGCCGGCGCGGACCGGACGTCTCCACCCTGCTGACCGCCTCGATGGTCAGCGACCGGTGCGGCTCCGTCACGTCGAACGACGAGACCGTTGTCCCCCAGTAGTCCTCGTACGTGTGGACCGTAGTGGCGGGCCTGACGACGACGCGGCTGGACAGGACGTTGTGCGCGGGCGTCATCCGTACCTCGTTGTAGGACGAATGCGCCTCCCCGTCGTACTCCATCCGCGTCACGTGGGAGACCCTCAAGCGCCAACCCATGCCATTGCCTCCCTGTGCTGGAAGAACCGCTTCGTGATCGCCTCTCCGGCCGCCGCGCACGCCTCCTGGAGGGTGCCGAGGAGCTCGGGCAGCCTGTCGCGCAGCTCGTTCACGTCGGCGTACTCGAGCCCGGCGCGCACCCGCCCGATCGCCGCCTGCGCCGAGTCGGCCACGCCAGCCCTGGCCGTGTCGGGGGTCAGGGCCCGCAGGCACTTCTCGGCGGTCAGCAGCGAGTAGACGACTGAGCGCGGGAACAGCCGGTCGAGCAGCAGGAACTCCAGCACCTCGCCGTCCCTCGCCCCGTGTGTCCTGGTGAACGACTCGTCTGCTCCGCTGGCCTGCAGCAGCAGCCGCCAGTCGCTGTTCAGGTGGACGGCGAGCAGCCTCGTGGTCATGTCCACACGCTCCAGGCTGCGGCCGAGCACGATGAACCGCCAGCAGTCGTCCCTGCTCATGGACGTGTCCGCGAGCCCGAAGAACAGCGCGGCCCGCTCACGTACGAACGACAGGTAAGCGTGCGGCGGCTGCGATTCCAGCGCGGACAGGTGGTGCCAGGTGACGTTCAGGCACTCCCACACCTCGCTGGCCAGCACCTCGCGCACGCCTCTCGCGCTGTCCCTGGCCGACTGGATGGAGGCAGCGATCGAGGCCGGCTCGTCCAGGTCGTAGGCCAGGCGCCGGATCACGGCGGGCGCGCTGACGGAGGCGATCGGGCTCAGGCCGAGGACCGCGAAGATGGAGCGGCAGGTCTCGGGCTCGTCAAGCATGCGGTGCACGGACACATCGAGGAGCCTGGCGGTGTCGTCGGCGCGCTCGACGTACCTTCCGATCCAGTAGAGGGTCTCGGCGATCCGGCTCAGGAGCGGTCGTGTCACGGCATAGCCTCCCAAGAAGTCACTGCTCGTCCTCCCATGCGGCCGTGCGGCTCGGGCTCCACTGCGCGGCGGGCGGCGCGACGGCGGCGGGCATGGCCGCGGCGGGGGTCTCGCCGAGCACCCAGGTGTCCTTGGACCCGCCTCCCCTGCTGGAGTTGACCACCAGCTCCCCTTCCGGCAGCGCCACCCGGGTCAGCCCGCCGGGCAACAGCCACACGTCCTCGCCGTCGTTCACGGCGAACGGCCGCAGGTCGATGTGGCGCGGCACGGGCCACTCGCCGATCAGGGTGGGTGAGGTGGACAGCAGCACCGGCCGCTGGGCGATCCACCCGCGCGGGTTGTCGCGTACGGCCCGCCGCACCACCGCCAGCTGCTCGTCCGTGGC
This sequence comes from Nonomuraea sp. B19D2, assembly GCF_040137845.1. Taxonomy (NCBI): domain Bacteria; kingdom Bacillati; phylum Actinomycetota; class Actinomycetes; order Streptosporangiales; family Streptosporangiaceae; genus Nonomuraea; species Nonomuraea sp. B19D2. The sequence continues at coordinate 152,614 of NZ_JBEFAK010000023.1, forward strand.
GACGGGCCCGATCACGATGCCCTTGCCGCCGGCCCCGTCCACGGGCTTCAACACCAGCTCGCCGGCGCGGGCCAGCACGTCGTCCCGTACGTCGGGATCGTCCAGCCGGTACGTCTCCACGTTCGGCAGCAGCGGCGACTCGCCCAGGTAGTAGCCGATCAGGTCGGGCACGTACGTGTAGACGAGCTTGTCGTCGGCCACCCCGTTGCCCACGCCGTTGGCGATCGTGACGTTGCCCAGGCGGGCGGCGTTCACCAGTCCGGGGCAGCCGAGCACGGAGTCGCCGCGGAAGTGCAGCGGGTCGAGGTAGTCGTCGTCGACCCTGCGGTAGACGACGTGGACGGGACGGCGGCCGTACGTGGTGACCATGTAGAGGCGGTTGCCCTCGCAGACCAGGTCGCGGCCCTCGACCAGTTCCACCCCCATGAGGCGGGCCAGCAGCGCGTGCTCGAAATAGGCGGCGTTGTAGACGCCGGGCGTGAGCAGGACCACGGTGGGATCGGACACCTCGGCGGGGGCGGCGGCGCGTAACGCGGCCAGCAGCCTGGCCGGGTACTCCTCGACCGGACGCACGAACTGCTCCGAGAACAGCGTCGGCAGCGTGCGCGTCATGGCGAGCCGGTTCTCCAGCACGTAGCTGACACCGCTCGGCGTGCGGACGTTGTCCTCCAGCACGTGCAGCGCGCCGCGCTCGTCGCGGATCAGGTCGGTGCCGCCTACGTGCACGCGGACGCCGTTCGGCGGGCGCCAGCCGTGCGCCTCCCGGTGGTAGTGAGGGCTGGAGTGCAGCAGCCGCCAGGGAACCACGCCGTCGTGGAAGACCTGGCGCCTGCCGTACACGTCGTCCAGGAACGCCTCCAGCGCGCGGATCCGCTGGCGCACGCCGCGTGTCACGAGGTCCCATTCGGCGGCGTCGATGATCCGCGGGACCAGGTCGAGCGGGAAGGGCCGCTCGACGCCTGCGTAGTCGAAGGTGACGCCCCGGTCGGTGAACATCCTGGCGAGCTGGTCTGCCCTGGACCGCAGCTCGCGCGCCCCCAGCGGCTGGAGGGCGGCGAAGAGCGCCTGGTACTGGGGACGGGGGACGCCCGCCCGCACGAACATCTCGTCCCACGCTTCGGCCATGACGTATTTGTCGAAGATGTCCGCCATGTCCGGAGATTAGGAAATTTTTGTTTCGGCCGATCGCGTCGCATGTTACGGATAGCGGTCGGGGCGGCTCAGTGGCCGGTACGGAGCCAGCGTTCGAGGGAGTCGGTCAGCCACAGGTGCGTCGAGCCCAGCGTGGCCACCTCACCGCTGACCTCCCCCACGAGCCGCCAGTACCGCCGCATCCGCGGATCCCGGTCGGGCGCCACGTTCGCCAGCAGCTCCCGCCGGAACTCCGGGGTGTCGCCCCTCCCCCGCACCGAGGCGTGCGCCGCCACGAACCGGTCGAGCTCCGGGCCCACCCGGGGCGGCTCGCCCGCCCGCACCATGGGCCCGACCATGGTGCACGCCTCGGCGATCCCGAACATCAGCTCGTTCTCGTCGGCGATCATCTCGACGTTGACCCGCCCCCTGTCCAGCAGGCCGCGCAGCAGGGACCGGTCACCGACCAGTGTGACCAGCTCGGCGTACGCGACCACCTGCGGCGGCGTCGGATCGAGGGGCGGCTGGGGCACGGCCATGGCGACGAACCCGGCGAACATCTCCTCCGCCACCGGCGCCACCATCGTGCGCCGCCAGAACTCGATCAGCGCGTCGCGGGCCGCGCACCCGTCCTCCACGGCCGCCAGCAGGTCCAGCCGGGCGGCCCGCTCGGCGGGGCTCGCCTCCTCGACCGCCCGCAGCGAGGCGCGCCGCCACGCGAGGTCGGCGAGCCGCACGTCGAGCGCCGCCCGCTCGGCCGCGACGGCCTCGGCCATGGAACGCTCGCCGTTGAGCACGGCGGTGATGGCGGGCAGGCCGAGCCCGAGCCCGCGCAGCCGCCTGACCAGGCCGAGCCGCTCCACGGCCGACCGGCCGAACCTGCGGTGCCCGCCCACGCTGCGCACCGACTCGATGATGCCCTCGTCGCAGTAGAAGCGGATGGTCCGCACCGGAACGCCGGTCAGCGCCGCCAGGTCTCCGATCCCGAGCGTCGCCTCACGCAACGGCACTCGAACCTCCACTGGAACTGGATGTCTCAATGACACCAATGCCTTAGTTGGCCAGAAGGGCCCTTCCATATGTACATGATCCCCGCCCTCGGCGAGAGCTCGGCGCGCACCCGCCCCGGCCCTATGGACAGTCCAGGCGCTCCCAGACGTCAAGTCTGGCCGTGCGGCCCGCTGGGCCTGACCATAGGCTCGGTCCGTGCTGACCTTCGCCTTCGACGTCGGAGAAACCATCGTCCGCGACGACCGCTACTGGAACTCGTGGGCGGATTGGCTCGAAATCCCCCGCCACACCCTCTCCGCCCTCGTGGGCGCCGTCGTCGCCCAGGGCAGAGACAACGCCGACGCGCTCCGCCTGCTCCACCCCGGCATCGACCTGGACGCCGAGTACGCTGCACGCGAGGCCGCCGGCCGTGGAGAGCGCATCGAGGAGGCCGACCTCTACCCGGACGTCCGCCCGGCGCTGATAGCGCTCCGAGCGGCCGGCCACCGCCTCCTGATCGCCGGGAACCAGACGGGCCAGTCCGCCGAACTGCTACGAGCGCTCGACCTTCCGGTCGATGGGATCGCCACGTCGGGCGAGTGGGGCGTGGCCAAGCCAGACCCGGCGTTCTTCGCCCGGCTCGTCGAGTTCGCCGAGACCCCGCCGGACCGGATCGTGTACGTCGGCGACCACCCGGCCAACGACATCGGCCCCGCCAAGGCTGCGGGCCTGCGAGCCGCGCACATCCGCCGCGGCCCATGGGGACACCTATGGGCCGATGAACCGGCTGCCGCGGTGGCCGACTGGCGGATAACCAGCCTGACCGAGCTCGCCGACCTCAGCAGGTAGCCCGAACCTCTGGGCAGAGCTGTCACCAGCTCGCTACAGTCCGAGATGAACGCCTCGCACTGGAGCTCCCGATGACTTCAGCCCCCCACGGCGGAATAGGCCGGCGCATCGCTTACCACCGGAGCGTCGCCCGCCTCACCCAGCAACAGCTGGCTGACGCGGCGACCATCCACGTGGGCACCCTGCGGAAGATCGAGCGTGGGGCACGCGGCGCGGGCGACGGCATCCTGGAGTCGATCGCAGCCGCGCTCGGCATCGACCCGTCCTTGCTGCTGGCCGACTGGGAGCAGGCCAGCTCCCGCATCCGGGCTGCGCTCCCTGCCCTGTCGGCGGCGATCGCCGCCTACGACCTGCCCGACGATGGACCGGTACGCCCGCTGCCGGAACTGCGCACGGCAGTCGCCCAGGCGACCGCCTGGCGGCTCGGCTCGCAGTACGTGCGGATCGTCGGCCACGTCCCGCAGCTGCTCGCCGAGCTGTTCCGCGCCGTGCAGGCCGCCCCCGAACGCGACCCCGACGTGGCCCGGCTCGTCGCGTCCGCGCTGCGCAGCGCCGATGCCGTCGCCTTCAAATTCGGCGCACACGACCTTTCGGCCAGGTTCATCGAGCTGATGCGCTGGGCGTGCGCGGCAGCCGACGATCCCATCCTGGACAGCGCCGTCGCCTACACCCGCACAGAGACGTTCTTCGCCGCGCACGCTCACGAGCGCGGCCTGCGCGCGCTGGAAATCGCCATCGACGCCGCCCCACCGCCCGGCGACGTGCCCGCAACGGCAGCACGCGGCGCCCTCCACATGCGCGCGGCCGTCATCGCCGGCCGGGCTGGAGACGTCGACGCCGCTAACACGCACCTCGCCGAGGCGCGCCGCCTGGGCGACCAGGTGCCCGAGGCCATCTACGCGGGTACGGCGTTCGGGCCGTCCTCCGTGCGGATCCACGAGGTGTCTGTCGCGGTCAGTCTGGGAAGCGAGCACGTGCACCGCGCCCTGGAGGTGGCCCAGGAGTGGGCGCCGCCGTCAGAACTCCCCGCCGAACGACGGTCCGGGTTCTACATCGAGCTCGCCCGCGCCCAACTCTGGTCGGGCCTGCCGGACGACGCGTTCGAATCGCTCAAGGTCGCGAGGAAGGTCGCGCCTCAGCACACGCGCGACCACCGCTGGGTCCGCGAGGATGCTGCTACGCTCCGCAGGCTGAAGCGCGCCGACACCGAGAGCCTCACCAACTTCGCCGAGTGGTGTCACGCCACCTGATACCGAGGTGACCCACACTGGGTCACTTACGCCAGTCCGAGGATCCCAGTATCTGACTGTCAAGACGACAGTCACAGATGGGATCGGTCCCATGTCGAAGGCAGCGCCACAGGTCGCCGCGCCGGTCATCGTGCGAGACACGATCAGCATCGCGCGCCTGCACAGGCTCGCCTGGATCGACTGCGGCACGGTCAACAAGCAGCTGCGCCCCGTCGGGAGCATCTCCCATCGAGGCCACCTCTGGCCGGCCGTCGCCTGCGCCATCCATGCCCACTGGTATGCGCCCCTGGACCATGCGACTTCACCGCCGGTTCAGGGACTTGATCAGGAAACGAGGTTCCTGACCCATGACTGACCATATCGCCGAGCGGGCGGTCGGCCCAATGAGACCGGCGAACCCCGACGGCAGCTTCTACTCCTGGGGAGCGCTCGATCGCCGCGGGCGCGGTGCGGGCGGTGTCACCGCCGCGCCTCATCGCGCCACCGAACTGCTCGGTGTCGCAGTCTACTCCCTTGCACCCGGGGCGACCGGCTTCGTACGTCTGGTGCGTCTCGACCAGCAAGCGTGGCCCGCCGCATACCTCTACGGAAAGGTCCTCCTGCGCGTCCGCCGCACCACCACAGGGGAAGTCGTTCTCGCGAGGGGCGAGTCATGACCGAGGTCGGGCTCAATCCAGCGCAGGCCTCGACGCAGAGCGTGTGTGTGTTCTGTAGCGCTGCGATCGTGAAAGCCAAGTACGGCGGCATGGTGCCCACGGAGCACTGGGACGCGGTCGAACCTGAGCCTGGCGTGCTCTTCGCGATGGAGTGCCCGAGCAGACCACTGTCAGGCATGAGTAGCGGCTCGTTCGGCAACCACCAGCCCCGATAGCTTCCCGTTCCGCCGCCTGCGAATGGTTGCGGACCGGGGTCAAGCGGGCGTGGCGGTGCTCCCCTTCGACCGGTCCCGCCGCCGCGCCCCTAGGCCCCGCCCTTCCGGGTGGGCGGGGCCAACAACCACCCAGCAAGGAGGAACCGCGCGCTCACCACAGAAGACGCGCTCTCCCTATTTGGGCTGATCGCCATCGCCGCCAGCGCCAAGCCCATCGTCGATCGCATGGTCCTCATCGCCGAGGGAGACCCGGCTCGCATGTGCACTGCCTGCCAGACACGCCGCCGCTCATACCCGCTCTTGGCCGCGGCGCTCATGCCCCGCTGCGCCATTCCTAACTGCTCCGCGCACACCCTCACCCCGCAGAGTCGGAAAGGACCTCGCTCATGACCCTCGCACCCCCCGGACCGCAGATCGGCTTCCTCTGGCTGGAGGTCACCGGCCGCTGCCAGCTCGAATGTGTCCACTGTTACGCCGACTCCGGCCCCAAAGGGACGCACGGCAATATGAGCTACCTGGACTGGCTCGGCGTGGTCGATCAGGCGGCGGATCTCGGCGTGCGCCTGGTGCAAATGATCGGCGGCGAACCGACACTGTGGCCGGGCCTGCCCGGACTCGTCACGGGCGCTCTCTCCCGCGGACTGGAGGTAGAGGTGTACTCGAACCTCGTGCACATCACCCCGGCGATGTGGGACCTGTTCACCATGTCCGGCGTCCGGCTGGCCACCTCCTACTACACCGACGACCCTGCCCAGCACCGGCAGATCACCGGCCGCCCGACCCTGCCGCACACCCGCGCTAACATCGCGAGGGCCGTCGAGGCGGGCATCCCGCTCCGGGTCGGCCTGATCGACCTTGGCGTCGGCCAGCGCGTCACCCAGGCCCAGGCGGAGCTCGCCGAGCTCGGTGTCACCAATGTCGGCATCGATCGAATGCGGCTCCTCGGCCGGCCCGCCCGCCGCGCCTGCGACGCCTCCGAGCTGTGCGGCCAGTGCGGGGACGGGGTCGCCGCGATCCTGCCGGACGGCAGCGTCACACCGTGTCCGCTGGGGCGCTGGCTGTCCGCCGGAAACATCATCCAGACCCCGCTTGCCGAGCTCGCGCGCCGCGTACACCGCATTGCCGACCGCCACATCATTCCCGCCCTACCGCATGCGTGCCGACCGCCATGTCAGCCGCAATGCACTCCCGGCTGCGACCCGGACGTCAATCAGCCTGGCGGAGGGGACGGATGCACGCCGAAACTGAAATGCAGGCCGAACGAACCGGCCAAGGATCCCTGCGCCCCCGAGTTCAAGTGCAAGCCGAAAGAAAAGTGATCATGCCTGCCAACACACATGAGGAGCGTGTGATCGCCCTCCTCGGCTATCTCACAGCAGCGGGCGTGCTCGACCCCGCCGACCGCGACAGCCAGTTCTGGCTCAAGGCGATCGACGAGGTGCCCCGCCACCTGTTCGTCCCTGCCCGCGCGTGGACGCAGCCCCAGGACGACCGGCCTGACGACCTGATCGACCAGGCCGTCTCCCCCGATGACTGGTGGGAGGCCGCCTACTCGAACACGGCAATCATCACGCAGAGAGCAGATGGCCGCGCCGACGTCTCCGACAGGAGAGCGCCGTTCAGCTCGTCGATCTCGGCGCCGCACGTGGTCTTCGAGTTCCTGCGCATGCTCAAGCTGGAGTCTCATCACCGCGTGCTGGAGATCGGCACCGGCACCGGATGGACTGCGGCCATGCTGGCCTGGCGGCTCGGCGACGACCAGGTCACCACGATCGACGTGGACGCCGCCGTCGCCGAGACCGCCGCCGAGAACCTCAAAGCCGCCGGCTTCTCACCGACGCACCTGGTGGGCGATGGAGCGCTCGGCGCCCCGGATGGAGCTCCCTATGACCGGGTGCACGTCACGTGCGGCGTGCGCGACATCCCATACGCATGGGTCGAGCAGACCTGGCCCGGCGGCTCAATCGTCATGCCGTACATGCCGCCACACGGCGGATGGGGCGAGCGGCTGCGTCTGGACGTCCTCGACGACGGGACCGCCATCGGCACCTTCCATGGCGGCTGCCGCTACATGATGATGCGGTCTCAGCGTATGGGGGCCTGGCCGCCGTACGGGGACCCAGGTCGCAAGAGCACCACCCAGCTCGACCTGCGCGGCCCCTGGACAGCGATCCACCATGGGTTCGGGCTCCACCTCGCCGCCTACGCGCCAGACGTCACCATCACCACCGCGGGATGGGAGGAGCAGGAGGACACCAGCTCGGCATGGGTCATGCGCCTGCGGGACGTTGGGGGCGGCGCGTGGGCGCTCATCACCGCGCGACCAGGCGAGGACGTCCAGGTATCCCAGGGCGGCGACCGCGACCTATGGGACGCGGTGGCGGGTTCCTACATGGAATGGCTGCGAGCCGGACGGCCAGGGCCAGACACGTACCGGATGCTCGTCACGCCTGCAGGCCAGTCGGTATGGCTGCCTTAGGGCCTGTTCTGAGTTCGGATCTTTGGCCGGTACTGCATGCTGCGGATTCACAAGATGGCACCGCCCGTGGAGACCGATGAGGTGACGTTCTGGCGGTTGTCGGAGCGGAAGGCTGGATCCACGCCAAGCTCTAATTTCGCACAGGGCGGGTGTAGGCGGGGTGGCGAGCGATGGTGCCGAGCTGCTGCGGCGTCGCGTTGCCGGTCAGGGCCTGTACGAGCCGGTCTCGTACGGCGCTCAGCTCCGCGATCCGCTCGGGTTCGTGAGGACCAGCAGGGCCCTGACCAGCGACGTCGCCCATTTCGGGGCGGTGCGCCTTACCGGGCACGCACCAGTTCTTCAGGTGGGCGAAACCGTGCTCGACCGGGGCGCGGACCGCGGCCGGCGAAACCCCACCGAGACCCAGAGCAGGCGGCCCCTCTCGCCGGTGAGTGCGATCACGAGCAGGCCATGGCATTTGCTCTTGCCGGAGTAGTTCTTCTGGTTCGCTGTTCCGGTGCGCCGCCGGGTGCGGATCAGCGAGCCGGGATCCGCTCCAGCTCGGACAACGAGGCGTGCAGCAGCAGGTCGCGTAGTGCCGTGGCGGTGTCCGACGGCTCGGTGGAGGTGAGGACGACCTGGTCGGCGGTGGTCGAAGGGCCGGTGAGGGGGATGATGCGCAGGCCGGGTGGGTGGTGGTCGAGTGCGGATTCGACGGTGATGCCGATGCCCGTTCCCGCGGCGACATGAGCGGCGATGGTGTGCACGCTGTCGGCGGTTCTGATGATGCGCAGGTCGGCTCCGCCGA